>JBJTTY010000130.1:0-17897 GCA_046080425.1 Verrucomicrobiota bacterium | reverse complement strand
GCCCTGTTCGGCTCGATGTCCGCCCTCATCACCTCCCGGCTCATCCTACCCCGCGAGGCCAAGGAGCACGCGGACGAAATGAAGGAGATCTCCAAGCTGCGCGAGGAGATCAGGGGCCTCCGGGACGAACTGGCCCGACGCGACCGCAAGGCGTGATCAGCTGCCCCAGCTGAAACGCTCAGGCACCCAGGCGTACTGGTCGCCCTTGGGGACGACCGTGCCGAGACCGGGCCACGGAAGGTGGAAGCCGTAGGCCCGTGAGCGCTCGGCCGCCATGCGCGTGAAGAGCTTCTTGCGGGTCCTGACGGAAGTCTCCGGATCGTGGTCCATCGCGACGGTCCAGCCGGCGTCCTCGAACATCAGCACGTGGTGATGGACGACGTCGCTGATGTGGACGAGGGATTCCTCACCGGAGCGGATCTCGAAGCAGGCGTGCCCGTCGGTGTGACCGGGGGCGGCGATGACCGTCACGGCGTCGTGGAAGACCTTCTGGCCGTCCTGCGCGAAGACGATCCGGTCCTTGAGGATATCGAAGCTCCGGTTGACGCTCTTCACCATCGCGGGGAGGGGCTTCTTGTCGCGCTTTGACTTCGAGAAGTCGGGGTTCGGGCCGCGCCAGAAGTCGTGCTCGGCCTTGAGCATGTGGATCGTGGCGTTCGGATAGGCCGGCTTGTCGCCCAACACGAACCCGTCGAGGTGGTCGGTATGGCAGTGGCTGAGAAAACCGGTGGTCACCTGCTCGGGACGGATGCCGAGGGTGCGCAGGCCTTCGGCCAGCCAGCCGAAGTTCGGATTGGGATGACGCTCGCCGAAGCCGGCGTCGATCAAGGCCACCTCGTCACCGATGCGCAGGCCGAGCACGTTCACGTAGAGCGGCAGGGCGTCCAGACGCTCACGGTTGAACACCAGGGCGTCCTTCATCTTCGGGCGGTCTGATTCGGGCCACATCAGGTCGAGGCCCTGACGGAAGAGCATGTGTCCGTCGCTGATCGAGAAGCAGCTGATGGCCCCGATCTTGAACTCGTAGACGTAGGGGTTGGGCGGACGCTTCACCGGCTGCCCGGGCGCGCCCTTGGCGGACTGGGCCTGCAAGGCGGAGGCGGAGATTCCCATGCCCGCCAGCGCGAACGCCGCGGCGCCCAGAAACTCACGACGGGAGGAATGGGGCAGGTCTTGTGAGGACATGCCCGCAGGATGCCCCACACCGACCCGTCCTCCAGCTAAAATCAGCGGGAGGCGACGTCCGAGACCTCGTTATTGAGGGCCGGGTCGTAAGGCTTCTCCGGCTTCTTCACGTCGAGCACGGTGAAGGTGACGTTACCCTGCAATGAACTGCGGAACCGTCCGGCGTTAAAGTAGACCTCCCCGGCGGCGTTCGTGCGCACCTGCGCGCGTCCGTTTAAGGCACCGGTCCACCCCACCGTGACTTCGGCGTTCTTCACGGGCGTGCCGTATTCGTCGACCGCCCTGACCAAGGCGCTCCAAGTGTAGGTGTTGTTCGTGGTGCGGCTGACATCGGCCGTCACGGTGGCGATGCAGCTGGCTGCGGAAGGCAGCGGCGTGCCGGTCGGCCAGTTGACGGTGATCGGGACGACCACGGAACCGGTGCCGCCCTGGTTGTCGGTCACGGTGAGGCGCGCCTGATAGGTACCTGGCTTGCGGTAGGCAAAGGTCGTGAGGGCGTCGGTTGAGAAGGATTCGGCCTCATCGCCGAAATCCCAGCGGTAACTGACGATGACCCCGTCGGGGTCGGATGAGTCAAGCCCCCTGAACGTAATCTCGGGCTGGGCGCCGTGAGGCAGATTGGCGGCGGTGAGCGTCACGGTGGTCGGACCGGTGCCGGTGGCGTCGGCAATCGGAAGCTCATTGTCAGGGACGTAGACCAGCCAGGTGCCGGTCATGCCGTAGCGGCCGGCGGAAGCGTAGTCGGTGTAACCGGTGTTGGCGTCGCCGGAAGCCACGCCGGAGACCCGCAGGTAATAGAAGCCCTTGGTGGTGACGTTGTAATTTAGGGCGGCCGGAGCCATGTTGCCGGCGGTGCCGGCCGCGGTCACCGTGGTCAGCACGACGCCGGCGGCATCCAGCAGCTCGAGCTTCATGCGGAGGTTGGGAGACTGGGTGGACACCTTGCTCGCCACACTCAGGGCGCCGCGTCCGCAGCCGATCTTGATCAGGTCGAGGTCTCCGGCGCCACGGATCACGCCGCCGGCGTCGAGGGCGTTGTCCGGCAGCACCGAGGCGGTGGCGAGCGTGTCGCCGTGGTCGTCCGCCACGAACGGGATGTAGGTGGCGATGACGGCGTAGTCGTCCTGCGTCTGGCTGGCGTTCGCGTATTCACCCTTGGACCACTGGACGACGTCCTTGGTGTAGCTGGCGCCCATGATGGGACCCCAGGAAAGCGCCCCCGTTCCATGGCCGAGGTAATACTCCTCGCGCGGCGTGGTGCGTCCGTCGTGGAAAAGGCCGACCGTGTGACCGACCTCATGGGAACCGGCTTCGGACATGAACTTGACGTTCGTCGTACCCTGGGCGGCGAAGACGAAACACGGGATGGGATTCGCCGTGCGGACAGCGTCAAAGGAACCCACGAAGGCGATGCCGCCGGCGCCCGTGTCCATCTGGTCGGGACCGAAGATCACGCGCATGCCATACTGGACGTCGGCGTTGTTCGAGCGCAGGAGAAGCGCCTCGTTGGGCTCCTCGGTGGTCACGTCGACGTCGAAGGGCGCGAAATCCTCCGCCATGCGCCGCCACACCGACTGGATGGCCGCGTGCTCCTGATCGTTGTAGGTCGCGGTGTCGGCGTCGATGGAGTACGGAGGGGTGGTGAAGCTGGTGCCCGGTGAGTTCCACGGGGTGTTCGAGGTGGTGTGACCGGTGAAGTCGAGATAGACGATCAGCTGGGCGCCGGGCCTGCTGTGGAGCTTGAATGTCTCAGAATTGGGGAAGATGGGGGTCTCAGTGAAATCATCCGTGTCAGGACCGACCTGCGCGTTCAGGGCCGAGCAGACGTAAAGCCCGGGCTTGCCTGACGCCAGGTAGAGGTCGTGGTCATGGTTGCAGGCGGAGGCGAAATGCCTGTCGTCGGGAATTCCGCTCGCCTCCGCCGCCTGCTTCCTGCGCGCGGCGTCGGCCTGAGGCGCACGGACATAGCCGGCCTTGGCCAGACGGGGATCGATGGGACGAGACTTGGCGTCAGCCTGAGGAAGCTGCGCCAGCAAGGGCGCTGAGGACCGCACGCGGACGGGCTCCGCGACGGGCGTCGTGACGGTCGGCACGGATGCGGGGACGACCCGAGTGACAGGAGCGGATGATGCGACCGGCGTCACCCCGGCGACCTCCCGGGCGACAGGAGCGGACTCCTGGGCGGGGCGGACGACCTTGGCGACTTCGGGTCGATAGGCGCCCCGGTAGTCGACGACCTCGCCCTGGCTGGCGAAGTAGGCGGCCAAGGCCAGCACGGTGGCCACGGACCAAAGGGTTACCACGAGTCGCTTGTTGGACATGTCAGAAAACTAGCGACCCCCGGGCCTTAATCAATTAGATACGACGGAGTTGGCTTGTTAAAAACCATCCGATTTCCAAACAAATCTCATGCTCAAGACCCTGATAACCCTCGTGCTGACCATCCTGGCGACCGCACTGCCCGCCCAGAATGCAGGCCGACCGCCCAATGTGATCGTCATCTTGGTCGACGACTGGGGCACGACCGACCTGGGCTGCTACGGCAGCAAGCTCTACGAAACCCCGAACATCGACCGTCTCGCCTCCGAGGGCGTGCGCTTCACCACAGGATACTCGGCCTGCACGGTGTGCTCACCCACCCGGGCCGCGCTGATGACGGGCAAGTACCCTGCGAGGCTTCACCTGACCGATTGGATCGCCGGCCACGGGAGGCCCCACGCGAAGCTCAAGATTCCGGATTGGACGAAGTTCATGAAGCACGAGGAGGTCACGCTAGCGGAACAGTTCAAGGCCGCCGGCTATGCGACCGCCTCGATCGGCAAGTGGCATCTCACGCCCGCCTTGGACAAGGGCGACGAGGCCTACTACCCGGAGACGCACGGCTTCGACGTCAACGTGGGCGGCTACCACCGCGGCCAGCCCCCGAGCTACTTCTCCCCCTACAAGATCCCGACGCTGAAGGAGGGGCCCGACGGCGAGTTCCTTACCGACCGCGAGGCGACCGAGGCCGCCAAGTTCATCGAGGCCAATCGCGCCAAGCCGTTCTTCATCTACCTGCCCCACTACGCGGTGCATACGCCGATCCAGTCCAAGAAGGACGTGGCCGCGAAATAC
This sequence comes from Verrucomicrobiota bacterium, assembly GCA_046080425.1. Classification (GTDB taxonomy): domain Bacteria; phylum Verrucomicrobiota; class Verrucomicrobiia; order Opitutales; family UBA953; genus UBA953. The sequence goes on along the minus strand of JBJTTY010000130.1, from coordinate 13,598 downwards.
GCCGCGAAGCTCGAGAAGAGCCCGGGCCTGGCGCAACGCAACGCATCCTATGCCGCATTGGTGGAGAGCGTCGATGACGCCCTCGGGACCATCCGCAAGGCGCTCGAGAAGAACGGTCTCACGGAAAACACGGTCATCGTGATCACCGGCGACAACGGCGGACTGCTGCCCATCACGGACAACGCGCCGCTGCGCGCGGGCAAGGGCTCGGCCTATGAAGGCGGGGTGCGCGTCCCCTTCATCGTCGCTTGGCCCGGGAAGCTCGCGCCCAAGGTCGTCTCCGAGGTGCCGGCGGTGACGATCGACATCTATCCGACGGTGCTGGAACTCGCCGGCATCAGGCCCATGCAGTCGCTGGTCGACGGCATCTCGCTGGCTCCATTGCTCACCAAGGGTTCCAAGCCCGAACGCGACACGGTCTTCTGGCACTACCCGCACTACCATCCCGGAGGCGCCACGCCCTACAGCGCCGTGCGCAGCGGAGACTGGAGGCTGGTGCACTTCTACGAGGACGGACGTGACGAGCTCTACAACCTTGCGGCCGACGTGGGCGAGAAGAACGAACTCTCAGCGAAGGAGCCGGAGGTCGCCAAGGCGCTCCGCACGCGGCTGGACGCATGGCTCAAGTCCGTCGACGCCCAGCTGCCTACGCCCAATCCCGACGCCGATGCGGCCAAGGACAGCCAGAAGAAGGGGCCGGCCGCCAAGAAGGGCCAGGCGAAGAAGAAATGAGGACTCTCATCGCCCTGGCCGAATCCGGCCGCTGAGGCTCACTTCTTTTCCGCGGCCTTCTTCTTGCCCGCCTTGGCCTTGCCCGCCGGCGGATTGCGCTTCAACGCGCCGGAAGCGAGAGGGTCCTCCTGCGCGGGCACATCGAGCTCCTTCCGTAGGCGGACCAGACGCGCTTCCAAGTCGGCCTGGACGGACGCGTAGCCCACGGCGCCCGCGAAGCTGCGGAGCTCCAAGGGATCCTTCTCAAGGTCGAAGAGATCGGTGCGCTCCGCGCCCGAACCGTAATAACGCACGAGCTTGTAGCGGTCGGTGATGACGCCGTAGTGCGGGCTGACGTGGTGGGGCTGAGGGTATTCGTAGTAGTGGTAATAGAAATCGGTGCGCCAGCCCTCGGGCACGGAGCCGTCCATGACGGGACGGAGGCTGCGTCCCTGCATGTCGGAGGGGGCCTCGACACCGGCGGCGTCGAGGAAGGTCTGCGCGAAGTCGACGTTGGAGACGATGGCCTTGCTCACCGCGCCGGGCTTGGCGACGCCGGGCCAGCGGACCAGCAGCGGGGTGCGGACGGACTCCTCGAAGATCCACCGCTTGTCGAACCAGCCGTGCTCGCCGAGGTAGAAGCCCTGGTCCGAGGAGTAGATGATGACGGTGTTCTCCATCAGGCCTTCCTTCTCCAGATGGGCCAGGAGACGGCCGACGTTGTCATCGACGGACTTCACGCAGCCGAGATAGTCATGCATGTAGCGCTGGTAGCGCCAGCGGATGAGGTCCTTGCCCTTGGGATCCGCCTTCCTGTAGGCCTCGTTGCGGGGCTCGTAATAGAGGTCCCAGGCCGCGATCTGCTCGGGGGACATGTTGGCCGGACGGGTCAGTTTCACGTCGAGGGGCGTGATGGTCTTCTCCAGAGTCATGTCGTTCTCGGCCACCTGCTGGGCGCGGTTGGCGTAGTCGTCAAAGAGGGTCGCAGGCTCTGGATAGAGGCGGTCGTTGTTCCAGCCGAGGTCCTTGATGTTGGGCGCCCATTCGCGGTGCGGGGCCTTGTGCTGGCACATGAGCACGAAAGGCTTGCTGCGGTCGCGCTTGGAGATCCAGTCGATCGACAGGTCGGTCACGATGTCGGTCACGTAGCCCTTGGTCTCGATGGCGCCGGACGCGGCCTTCATCGAAGGATTGTAATAAAGCCCCTGTCCGGGGAGCACCTGCCAGGCGTCGAAGCCAGTGGGATCGCTGATCAGGTGCCACTTGCCGAAGATCGCGGTCTGATAGCCGGCTTTCTGCATCAGCTTGGGGAAGGTGACCTGGGTGCCGTCGAAGACGGAGTTCGAGTTGTTGTAAAAGCCGTTCTTGTGGGAGTACTTGCCGGTGAGGATGACGGCGCGGCTGGGGCCGCAGATGGAGTTGGTCACCAGCGCGCGGTCGAAGCGAACGCCCTCCTTGGCCAGGCGGTCGATGTTGGGCGTCTGGATCAGCTTGCGTGAGTCGCCGTAGGCGCTGATGGCCTGGTAGGCGTGGTCATCGGAGAAGATGAACACGATGTTGGGTCGGGCGGCCGGAGCGGCGTTGAGCGCGACGCAGAGCAGGAGCAGGAGCAGTCTCATGGGGGAAGGCATCACTTAGGGCAGAGGTCGAAGGAGGTCAATGCCTCGGCTTGCCCCGGACGACCGACGAGGCACTGATTGGGACATGCAAGGCGTCGTCATAGGGGTGGACGTGGGCACCAGCGGGGTGCGGGCGCTGGCCATGGACGCCCACGGACGGGTGCTGGGCTCCGCCAGCCGTCGATTGCCCGAGACCTCGGTCGACGGACGCCGCAGGACGCAGTCGCCCCAGGACTGGTGGAACGGCCTCACCGAGTGCCTGCTGGAACTGGGTCGCTCGACGGACCTTTCCCACACGGTCGCCATCGCCGTCGACGGCACTTCAGGAACGCTGCTCGGGCTGGACGAACGTCTCAACCCGATCGGCCCGGCGCGGATGTACGATGACTCCGACACGGGCGACCTGCCGGAACTGATTTCCCGTCTGGCGCCCCCAGAAAGCGCGGCCCACGGTCCAACGTCAGCCGCAGCCAGGGCGCTGCAGCTTTCCACGGCTCCCGGCGTCACCAAGGTCGTCCATCAGGCGGACTGGATCCTGCTGAAGCTCGGCGCCCAGGAAGCGGTCTCGGACGAGAACAATGCGCTCAAGACCGGATACGATCCGGTGACGCGTCGTTGGCCGGAATGGCTCGGCCGGTTAGGATTGCGCACCGACACGCTCCCGAAGGTCCTGCCCGCCGGCACGCCCGTCGGTCGGATCAGCAAGGCGGTCGCCGAGTCACTGGGCCTGCCGCACGAAGTCACGCTCGTGACCGGCACGACGGACGGCTGCGCCGGATTCCTGGCCAGCGGCGCATGCAAGATCGGTGATGCGGCGACTTCGCTCGGCTCGACGCTCGTGCTCAAGGTGCTCGGAGACCGCCCAGTCTTCTCACCCGCCCATGGCGTCTACAGTCACCGCATCGGCGACCGTTGGCTCATCGGCGGAGCCTCGAACTGCGGCGGTCGCACGTTGCTCGCCCACTTCGACCCGGAGCGACTGTCCCAGCTGGAAGGCTCGATGGACGCCTCGCGCCCGACGGGGCTCGACTTCTACCCCCTGCCCTCGCCCGGCGAAAGGTTCCCGTTCGCCGACGCCAGGATGCAGCCGCGACTCTCACCGCGACCGGCGAAGGATTCGGAATTTCTGCAGGGCATCCTGGAGGGGCTCACGAAGGTCGAGGCCGACGGCTACGAAAAGCTTCATGAATTGGGCGGCCCCAAGCTCAGGAGGGTGCGGCATCTCGGAGGCGGAACACGCAGCCGGACATGGATGGCACTGAGGTCACGCGCGCTCAACGCGCCCTGCCTCGGCGCTCTCGACGAGGAAGCGGCCGCGGGCACGGCCCGTCTCGCTTGGCAAGGCCTGGGCGTCGAGGTGGCGACGGAAGCCGTGCTCAAGCCGGTCGGAGGCCTGTCCTCGCTTCGTGATTACGACACGCTCCTCGTCGACCAGTTCGGCACGTTGCATGACGGCACGCGACCCTACCCGGGCGCCGCCGAAGCGCTCCGCAAGTTCAAGGCCGGCGGAGGCAAGGTCGTCGTCGTGTCGAACTCAGCCAAGCCGGGCGCCGACAATGTCGCCCGCATGCTGAAGATGGGGTTCGGACCGGATGAGATCGATCTCGTGATCTCCTCGGGCGACGTGGCCGCACGCTCCCTCGCCGATGGCTCGCTGGGCGCGGCGTTCTCCGGACGCAAAGCCCACCTCTCCGGCAGGCCGGGCGAGACTTATGGTCTGAAAAGGACGGGTCTCATCTGGACCGCTCCGGAGGACTGCGACTTCGTGATCATCGCGGCCAGCCGAGAGCCCGGGTCTTCATGGGAGTCCCAGCTTGAGGAACTGTTGCCAGCCCTTCGCAGAGGCGTTAGCTTCCTGGTCATCAATCCGGACGTCGAGATGCTGACGCCGGAGGGCGTTCGTCCCTCGGCCGGAGCGATCGGACGGGCGCTCGCCGAGCGAGGCGGCAAGGTCCGATACCTCGGCAAGCCCGGACCGGAGATCTACCGCGCGGCGCTGACCGCGGCCGACGTGCGTCCTTCGCAGCGGGTGCTCGTCATCGGAGACAGCCCGGAACACGACGTCGCCGGCGCCGCCAAGGCCGGCCTGTCGGCCATGCTCGTGCGCACGGGCATCCTGTCAGGGGTCGGGGAACAAGAGATCCGCAGAAGGATGCCCCTGGGCGAGTGGCTGATCTCAGAGTCCCTCCGTCCCTGAATCACGGCGGGCGGTGTTGCCACGCCCTTCCGGCTTGCCGTCCACGCAATGGAGGCAGCTGCGGTCGGGCACGTAGCTCGGCAGCTTCGCCTCCTCGGCCGTCAGCGGCATCTGGCAGTTATGGCAGAGCACCGAACCGGTCGGTCGCAGATCGGGCCCCACCCCGACACGTGCGTCGAAGACGAAGCACTCGCCGTCATAATGCGCGCCCCCGACCTCCTCGAAATACTTCAGGATGCCTCCGTCGAGCTGATAGACGTCCTTGAACCCCTGCAGTCGGAGCAACGGCGCGGCCTTCTCACAGCGGATGCCTCCCGTGCAGAAGGTCACCACGGGGCGATCCTTCAGGTCAGCCGGGAGCGAGCGCAGGGCCGAAGGAAAATCACGGAAGTTCCAGATCGGCGGAGCCACCGCCCCGCGGAAGGTGCCCATGCGCACCTCGTAGACGTTGCGCGTGTCCAGCAGCGTGAAGGGCCGACCCTCATCGATCCATCGCCTGAGCTCGGCGGGGCGCAGCCGAGGAGCGGGAGACCGCGAGGGGTCGACGCCCGCGACGCCGAAGGCGATGATCTCCCGCTTGACCTTCACCAGCATGCGACGGAAGGGCTGATCGGCCGACGGACTCTCCTTGGGTGCGAGGTCTTCCAAGCCGGGCATGGAGCGCATCATCTCAAGGACCGCCGCCAAGTCCTCGCGTCGCCCCGCCAGGAAGAAGTTGATGCCCTCCGGCGCAAGCAGCACCGTGCCCTTGAGCCCATGGGTCTCGCAGGCCGACTTGATGCGGGCCTTCAGTTCCTCCAGCCCCTCGAGGCGGACGAACTTGTAGCAGGACAGGTTGACCGTTTCAGTCACGCCGCAGGGTCTGAGTCCGAGGGGGGATTGTGAAGCCTAACGTTCAGTTGCCTTGCCTCCTCCGGCGGGCGGGGCTGGAATCGGAGCGGTGTCCGACTCCCTGAACATCACCCCGATCGGCTGGCTGCGCACGGGCAAGGCCCTCAAGTTCGACGCACGTCACCAGCCCGATGAGAACGCCGCCGAGACGAACGTCCTCGAGATGGCGCCGGGCGACAAGTTCCGCAAAGCGCTCAAGGACATCGAGGGCTTCGACCGCATCTGGCTCCTGTGGTGGTTCCATCGCAACCGCACCTGGCGCCCGGAGGTCCTGCCTCCCCGCGGCCCCTCGAAGCGACGCGGCGTGTTCGCGACGCGCTCCCCCCACCGGCCCAACCCCGTCGGCATCACCCCCGTGCGCCTGCTCGGAGTCGACAAAGGCAGGCTCATCCTCGGACCCTGCGACCTCGTGGACGGAACGCCGGTCTTCGACATCAAGCCCTACATCCCAGCCTACGACAGCTTCCCGGATTCCAAGGCCGGCTGGATCGAGGAAGTCGACGCCCGGCTAGCGGAACCCCCACAGTTCGAAGTGCGCATCAGTCCACTGGCACGTGCGCAGGCGGACTGGCTTCGCGAGGAATGGAAAGTGGATTTCCAGACGCGGCTGACCGAGTCGCTCGGACGCGACCCTTCGCCCCACCGGACCCGACGCATCCGCCCACGCCGCGACGGCCGTCGCGAGATCGGCTGCGGCGCCTGGTATGCGGTGTTCCGGGTCGAGGGAAAGACGGTCGAGGTCGACACCCTCAGGCCTTCATTCCCGCTCAAGTTCCTGCGCGACCCCTCCCGGCCCGTGCTGCCCGACCGCGAGGCCCAGCTGGCCTTCCGCGCCCGCTGGCCCGACCAAGTGGACTGAGCCGGTTTCATGACCGAAAAAGAAACCGGCCGATGACGCAACTCCGGGCCTCCGGAGGAGTCTAAACGCTTCTCGCCTGCCCCGCTTCACCTCTTACAACAAACCCATGCCCCGATTCCCCGCCCTGCTCCTTTGCCTGGTCGCCACGCTCGCGTCCGCACAGCCCAAGCTCGAACTCCGCGACGGCGACAGCGTGCTGCTCATCGGCGACACGCTGATCGAACGTGAAGGCAATTACGGACGCCTCGAGATGAAGATGCGCCGCGAGTTCCCCGGACGCAGCTTCACCGTGCGCAACCTCGGCTTCAGCGCCGACACCCCTCTCGGCGCCTCGCGCGCCAGCTTCGACCCCGTCGCCCGCGGCCTCGACAGCCTCAAGGAGCAGCTCGCGGTCGTGAAGCCGACCGTCGCGATCATCGGCTACGGCATGGCCGCCAGCCTCGAGGACCTGACCTACCAGCATGACGATCCTTCGCTGAACCCCGACCCCGCGCGCTACGGACTGGACCACGGGCCCGAGAAGTTCCGCCGCGACCTGAAGGAACTCCTGACGCACATCCGTGCCGCCGCCCCGGGTGGCAACGCCCGCTTCGTCTTCCTCGGCCCGGTCGAGCACGAGGACCTCCGCGCCTCTCGCCCCGGACTGCCCGATCCCGCGGAGAACCGCGCCAACCTGCGACGCTTCGAACAGGTCGTCCGCGAGGTCGCCGCCGAGACGGGTTCGCCTTTCGTCGTGGGTGAGTGGAAGAAGTCGGCCGGTATTCCGCTCGCCACCGGCACCGACAATGGCATCCACCTCGGAGACCGCGGCTACCGTGCGCTGGCCGAAGGTTTCGCCGCCCAGCTCGGCTGGAAGGTCGACCGCGAAGGATGGGACACCGCGGACGCCGCCGAAGAACGTCTGCACGAGGCCGTGCTGCGCAAGAACTCCCTGTTCTTCCATCGGTCCCGTCCCGCCAACTACACCTACATCTTCGGCTTCCGTAAGCGCGAACAGGGACAGAACGCCGTCGAGATCCCGAAGTTCGACCCGCTCATCGACCAGGCCGAGGCGGACATCCGCGCGATCACGCTCGGCCAGGCGCCGAAGTTCGTCAGCCCGCCCAAGGAAGCGCCCAAGGTCACGGCCATCACCCCGCTGCCCACGCCCGACTTCCAGGTCTCAAAAGGACTCAAGCTCAGCCTCTTCGCCGAGAACCCCCTGCTCGAGAAGCCCGTGCACATGAACTGGGATTCCTCCGGCCGGCTCTGGGTCGCGACCTCGAATACCTACCCGCAGGTCAGCCCCGAAGACCTCGCCGCGCACCTGAGCGGAGGCTCCGCCGCGCACGGGCCTTCGACGGGCGACGACAAGCTCATCCTCATCGAGGACAATGACCACGACGGCGTGGCCGATGTCTCGCGCGTCGTCGCCGACGGCCTCCTCATCCCTTCCGGCGTGGCGCCCGACAACTTCGGCGGCGCCTACGTCGGCGCCAGCACGGAGCTGCTCCACCTCGGCAAGCCCGGCAAGGACGGCCTGCTCAGCGAACGCCGCATCGTCCTGAGCGGCTTCGGCACGGAGGACACGCACCACATCATCCACACCCTTCACTGGGGCTTGGACGGCCGTCTGTACTTCCATCAGACGATCTACATCCACTCCCACGTCGAGACCCCGTGGGGCGTCGTGCGCGCGAACTCCGGCGTCGCCTTCGCCTACGATCCCGCGAGGGAACGGCTCGAGGTCTATTCCAAGGGCCTGGTCAACGCCTGGGGCCAGCAGGAGGATCTCGCCGGCCAGACCTTCCTGACCTCCGGTGCCGACGGAACCGGCGTCCACTGGGCCTTCCCCGGCGCGACGTTCCCGCCCTCCGAAGGCGCGCGACGCCTGGTGGGTAGCATCAGCCCCGGCTCCTATCCGAAGTTCTGCGGACTCGAGATCGTCAACAGCCCGGTCTTCGGCGCCGACTGGCAGGGCAACGCCATCACGAACGACTTCCGCGCGCACCGCATCGTGCGATTCGGCTTCACCGACTTCTCAGTGGGCGAAAACTCCCTCTCCGGATACGAGACCAAGCAGCTCGACGACGTGGTGCGCACGAGCGACGTGGCCTTCCGTCCGATCGCGCTCAAGATGGGCCCGGACGGCGCGCTCTACGTGGGCGACTGGACCAACCCGATCATCAACCACGGCGAGGTCGATTTCCGCGACCCGCGGCGCGACAAGTATCGCGGACGCATCTGGCGGATCATCCCCGAAGGAGCGAAGGGCCTCGACTGGAAGCCGGTCCTCGGACGCGACCTCCCCACCCTCCTCGCCGCCCTGCTCTCCCCGAACCGCTGGGAGTTCGAGCAGGCGCGCCGCGAACTAGCCAAGGTCCCCGTGGACGCGCTCAAGCCCGCCCTTCTCGCCTGGGCGACCGACGACGCAAAGCGCCGGCACGCCGCCTGGCTGCTGAGCGGCCGGTCGCCCGACGCCGGCCTGCTCGAGTCCCTGCTCAGCAGCTCCGATCCCGCCAGCGTCCAAGTGGGGCTCCGCGAACTCGGCAAGGCGCCCGAGGCCGCGGCATCCCGCCTCGCCTCCTTCCTCTCCCACAGGAACGCCCGCGTCCGCGTCGAGGCCGTCCGCGCCCTCTCGCGCGTACGCACTCCGGAGAGCGCCGAGGCCGCCATCCGCGCCGTGACGCGCCCCGAGGACTCCTTCCTTGATTTCTCGGCCTGGCTGACCGTCAACGAGCTCGCCGCCGTGTGGCTCTCCGACGCCACCGCGAAGGGCATCGAAGGCAAGGAGCCGCTCCTCGAGCGCGTCGTCGCGGTCTCCGACCCGACGGTCACCGCGCCCTTCGTGCAGAAGCTCTTCGCCGGGCGGAACATCGACCGGGACGGCACCGGGCCCTGGATCGAGCTGTTCGGCAAGGTCGGCGCCGCCCACGAAGTCGACGCGCTCCGCGACGTACTCTTCGGAGAGAAGACGCACTCCGCCGAGGCGCGCCGCCGCGCCGCCGCCGCGCTCGTCGAGGCGGCCCGCAACCGCAACCTGCGTCCGTCCGGCGACCTTTCCGCGGTCGGTCAGGTCATGAATTCCGGAGACCGGGAGCTGCTCCTGCTCGCCGTACGTCTCATCGGACAGTGGAAGCAGGCCAAGTTCCTCCCCGACCTCGGAGCCCTCGCGGGCCGTGAGGACGATGGCGTGGTCCGTGAAGCCGCCTTCGACGCGATACGCACCGTCGGCACGCCCGCCTGCCTTCCGATCATCCGCTCGCTGGCCTCCGAGGAACGCCCCATCGCCGTGCGACGCGGCGCGCTGGTCAGCCAGGCGGTGCACGCCCCCGGCGAGGCGCTCAAGAACCTGCCCGGCGTGTTCAAGCTGACGCCCGACGCGAATCAGGCCGCCATGCTCTGGCGGCAGATGTTCACCCATGCGCCGTTCGCACAACGCATCGCCAAGGACTTCCCCAAGGGGCTCACCCCTGAGACCTACCGCGCCGCGCTCCAGGCCGCTTCCGGACTCGGCCGCAGCGGCCAGCCGATCGTCAAGGCCGTCCAGCCCCTGATCGGGGCCAAGACATCAGGCCAGAATCAGGCCGAGGAGATCGCCGCGATGGTGCAGCGGATCAAGCTCGGAGCCGATCCCGCGGACGGCGAACTCATCTACCGCCGCGCAGGATGCTCCGTCTGCCACGCCATCGGCGGAGCCGGCGGCAAGCTCGGGCCCGACATGAGCAGCCTGGGCGCCAGCGCGCCGCTTGACTACATCATCGAGAGCCTGCTCAACCCCGCCGCCAAGGTGAAGGAGGGCTACCATGCCTTCTCCTTCAGCATGAAGGACGGCTCGCAGATGGTCGGCATCCCGGCCCGCGAAAGCGCCACCGAGATCTTCATCCGTCCGGGACCGGGCGTGGAACTACCCGTGCTGAAGTCCGCCGTCGTGCGTCGCGAGAACGTCGGCAGCATCATGCCGGCCGGACTGATCGACGGGCTCAACGGCACGCAGAAGCGCAACCTCATCGCCTTCCTCAGCGAGATCGGCAAGCCCGGTCCGTTCGACGCCAGCAAGGCCAACGTCGCCCGACTCTGGCAGTTCCTCGACCAGCCCCCCGGCGCGCTCGCCAAGTCCGGCGCCGCCACGCCCGTCCATTCGCTGATCAGCGGGCGGGTGCCCAAGGACTTCAACCCCGGGCGCATCTACGCCTCGGCCCGCTTCACCAACGCGCGTCCGACCGCGGCGCCCCTCCAGCTCACCGGAATCAAGGCCGCCTGGCTCGGAGACAGGAGCCTCCAGATCAGGGACGGCAAGGTCGCGGAGTCCATTCCGGCCGGGGAGCATGTGCTCACGGTCGAACCCGACCCGAACGCGCCGTTCTTCCGCGCCCAGTGCGACGACGTGACCTTCCTCGGGGACTGAGCCTCGCCCTGCTCCTGCTCGCGGGCTGCGCGTCGGACCCTTCCGGACTGCGGAAGGAGGCCGTTGCGCTCCGTGCCGAAGGACGCATCGCGGAGGCCACCGCCGCATACGGTCGCCTGATCGCTTCGTTGGAAGGCGAGGATCGCGATTCGCGGACGGCACGTGCCGACGCCTTCCGGGAGCTGGGGGGCATGCACGCGAGCTTCGGCGAGCCCGAGGTCGCCGAACGCTCCTATCGCAAGGCTCTCGAGATCGCCGAGGCGTCGCCGCGACTGCCCGCGGCCTCCATCATCAACCTGCACTCCCAGCTCGCGGCGCTGAGTTATCGTGCCGGGAGGAACGATGAGGCCGTCGCGCGCTATGAGACCTTGCTGGAACTCGAGAAGAGCGCCCTCGGTGAAGATCACCCGGACGTGCTTTCCACCCTGGGCATTCTCTCCGGACTCCACATGAAATGCGACCGGCCCGACCGGGCGGAACCCCTCCTGAGGCGGCAGCTTGCGCTGACCGAGCGCATTCACGGCCCGTCCAAGCGTGAATCAGCCACGGCCTTGGACCGGCTGGCCGAAGCCCTCGCAAGACTTGGAAAGACGGCGGAAGCGGCCGCTTTGCGGGCCAAAGCCGCCGAAATCCGTAAGAAACTCTGCGACGAGTGCTGAAATCGCTGTCAAGGGTTCCGAGGCCGACCCCTTGACGGACGGCCCCGGCGTGGCAGACCGCTGGGGTGTCATCCGCCCGGACTGCGAATCGAATACGTTTGCCCAGTCCATCCTCCCAGACTCCCTCGCTTGACGTGGCCCGCATCTCCCGACGCTCCATCGACGAGCTGCGCCAGCGAGCCGACATCGTCTCCCTGGCGGGCGATTACACGCAGATGAAGCAGCGCGGGCGCGACTGGTGGGGCCTCAGCCCTTTCAAGTCGGAGAAAAGCCCGTCGTTCAAAGTCAACCCCGACACCGGACTCTGGTACTGCTTCAGCACGCAGCAGGGCGGCGACGCCTTCAAGCTGGTCATGAACCGCGAGGGACTGGACTTCCCCGAGGCGGTGGAGCGAGTGGCGACCCGGTTCGGCTTCCAACTCGAATACGAGTCCGCCGGCGGCGCGGGCGAGGAACGCTCCTTCCGCGGCCAGCTGCTGGAGATCCACGGCCTCGTCGCGGACTACTGGCGCCGCTGCTTCCTCGAGGACCCCGTGCACGGCGAGTGGATCCGGGATTACTGGACCGCGCGCCGGAAGTTCAGCATGGAGGTGGCCGACGACTTCGGCATCGGCCTCGCGCCCGTCGATGACTCGCGCCTCGTCGCCGGACTGCTCAAGAAAGGATTTCCCAAGGAGGCGATCGCCCAGACCGGCCTGTTCTTCGGGACGGACCGCATCCCCGACCCCTCACGCTGGCGCTGCCGCTTCCGCGGCCGGCTCACCATCCCCATCCGCGACATCCAGGGCCGCGTGATCGCGTTCACCGCGCGCCAGCTGGAAATCACGCCGGAGGACGACCCGTCGCGCGAGGCCAAGTACGTGAATTCGCCCGAGACCGAGCTGTTCAAGAAATCACGCACGGTCTTCAACCTCGACCGCGCCCGCGCCAACCGCAAGGAGGGCGACCCCTTCCTGCTCGTGGAAGGCCAGCTGGACGCCATCCGTTGCCACTCGGCCGGCATTCCCGGCGCCATCGCAGCCCAAGGTACGGCGGTCACCGAGGAACACCTGCAGCAGCTTCATCGGTTCTCGAACCGCCTGACGGTGTTCTTGGATTCCGATGACGCCGGCAAGAAGGCCGCCATGCGACTACTGCCCCTCGGCCTTCGCCAGGGACTCGACATCCGCTTCCTCAGCCTGCCGGACGGCAAGGACCCTGACGAATACTTCGCCACGCATGACGCCTCCGCATGGCCGGCGCTCGAACGGACCTCCCGTAGCGCGATGCAGTTCTGCGTGCAGTCGCTCATCCCTCCTGGATCCGTCTCCCTGCCCCTGGCCAGCCGCCTGTCGCTCCTCGAGGACCTCTTCCCCATCGTGGCGGAATCCGGAGCGGAGGAAGTCGTCAGCGAAGCCCTCACCGAGGCCGCACGGCATGCGGGCATCGGCATCCGTGAGATGCATCTCGCCTACGAGCGCTTCCGCGTCACCCGGGCGGCCCAGCGCCCGGCCGACCAGCTGAAGTCCGCGGCGGAACCTCAGCCCGCGGAGGTTGTCAAGGGGGGGGGCTTGACAACCCCTGAGGAGGAACTGACATTGCTCATCCTGCGGCATGAAGCCTATTTCCCACCCGTCGCCCAATCCCTGCCGCTGGAATGGATCGACCCCGAGGCCCGCGGAGGCCGTCTCCTGATGGCCTTGCTCAATGAGGCCGTCAACGGCCAGACGGATGACCTCAGGACCGCCTTGGCGGCCCTTGATGATGACATGCGAACGGAGGCCGCCCGGGTCGCCGCCTCGGGATTCACCGACAGCGGCCGGCCGGACGACGTGCTGGCCTCGGCCAATGCCATCCTGAAGGCCTTCCATCAGCGTCACGTCCAAGGCCGGCTCCGGACGATCGCCGCCCGCATCGCCGCGCTCCGTCCCGAGGACGAGGAAGGCCTGCGCGTCCTGCAGACGGAGAAGATCGCCCTGCGCAAGGCCGGAGCCACGCCGCCCACCCTCACCCTGCCCTCCTGACTTTTTCCATGCCATCGAAGCCCAGCAAGAAGCCGACGAACAAGACCGCGGCCAAACCCGTCAAGGCCGTCAAGAAGCCCGAGGCCAAGCCCAAGCCGTCCGCGCCGGCCAAGCCCGTCGCCGCCAAGGCGGTCCCCGCACCCAAGCCGGCGCCGGCGACCAAGTTCGCACCGGTCGTCAAGGCCCCGGCCACCAGCAACGAGGTCATCCCCATCCGCCCGGCGGCCAAGCCCGCGATCGTCATAAAGCCCGCCGCTGCGGCGGCCAAGCCC
>JBJTTY010000129.1:0-56279 GCA_046080425.1 Verrucomicrobiota bacterium | reverse complement strand
CACCCGCGTGCGCGGGAACTCCGGCATCAAGAATCCCGGGGCTCAGGCGCTGCGTGAGGGCGACCTCACCGTGGCCAAGTTCCTGCAGTCGGCCGGCTACCGCACCGCGCTCATCGGCAAGTGGGGCCTCGGGGACGTCGCGGTGGCCGAGTCGGGCCTGCCGCGCAAGCAGGGCTTCGATGAGTTCTACGGCTTCCTCAACCAGCATCACGCGCACAACCACTTCCCTGACTACCTCTGGCGGAACGAGACGCGCGAGCCGCTGCCCAACGTCGTCACTCCGCTGGGCGACCACGGCGGCGGTTACGCGACCAAGAAGGAGAAGTTCGCGGACGACCTGTTCGCCGAAGAGAGCCTCCGTTTCGTGGAGCGCAACCGGGATCGCCCGTTCTTCCTCTATTGGTCGATGGTCATCCCGCATGCCAACAACGAGCGCACCGCGGCCTTCAAGGATGGAGCCGATGCGCCTGACTTCGGACCTTACGCCGAGGCCTCCTGGCCCGATCCCGACAAGGGGCAGGCCGCGCTGGTGACCCTGCTGGACAGCTACGTGGGCCGGATGCTGCGCAAACTGCGGGAACTGGGCATCGACAAGGACACCCTCGTGGTCTTCAGCAGCGACAACGGTCCGCATCGCGAGGCGGGGCAGGATCCGGAGCGATTCGACCCGAACGGTCCGTACACCGGCTACAAGCGTGACCTGACCGACGGCGGCATCCGCGTGCCCTTCATCGCCTGGTGGCCCGGACGCGTGCGTCCCGGCACGGAGACCGGCCATGTGTCGTATGCCGGCGACTTCTTCGCGACCGCCGCCGAGGCGGCCGGCCTGCCGGCGCCCGCCGGTCTGGACTCGATCAGCTTCGTCCCGACCCTGCTGGGCAAGGACGGCCAGAAGAAACACGAGTTCCTTTACTGGGAGTTTCATGAGCGCGGCTTCCAGCAGGCGGCTCTCCTGGACGGAAGATGGAAGGGCATCCGCACCGGAGGTCCCGACCGCACGGTCAGGCTGCATGACCTTTCGGTCGATGTCGCGGAGCAGAAGGACCTCGCCACCGAGCATCCCGAAGTCGCACGTCGCATCGGTGACCATCTCAAGACGGCACGGACCGACGCCGAGGATTGGAAGCCCGCCTGGCAGGCTGCGGATGGCAGGAAGAAGCAGACGACCAAGAAGAAATGAAAGCCGTCATCTTCGCATCCTGCGCTTTGCTGTCCGCCTGCGTCTCGGGCGGGGACTCCGTCCTGCGCCGTGAGTTCATCTACGAGCCGGGCCCCCATCCGCAGATCCATGCCACGACCATCGCCGAGACCTCGGACGGTCTCGTGGCCGCCTGGTTCGGGGGCACGCGTGAAGGGCACCGCGACGTCGGCATCTGGGTCTCGCGGCAGGTCGACGGCAAATGGACCCCTGCGGTCGAGGTCGCCAACGGCATCCAGCCTCCGACCAAGGATGGCCGTCCCCTTCGGCATCCCTGCTGGAACCCCGTGCTCTTCCAGCCGAGGCAGGGACCCCTGATGCTCTTCTACAAGGTCGGGCCCAGCCCTCAGACCTGGTGGGGTGAGCTGCGTACCTCTGAGGACCGTGGTCGCACCTGGTCTCCCGCGCGAAGGCTTCCGGACGGCTATCTGGGGCCCATCAAGAACAAGCCCGTGCAACTGGCTGACGGCACGATCCTCTGTCCCACCAGCGCTGAGAGCACCGACAAGAACAGCCGCTGGACCGTGCATTTCGAAAGACTCGCTCCGGAAGGAAAGACCTGGACCACGACCGGTCCGATCAATGACGGGGTCGCCATCCAGGCCATCCAGCCCAGCGTCCTGTTCCTGTCCGAAGGACGGCTGATGGCGCTCGGACGTTCCAGGCAGGACTTCGTCTTCACCACCGAATCTTCCGACGGAGGCCGCACCTGGTCTCCGCTGGCCCGAGGTTCCTTGCCTAACAACAACAGCGGAACCGATGCCATCACCCTGAAGGACGGCCGTCACCTCATCGTCTACAACCACGTGGTCAACACGCCGGGCAAGTGGGGCGGCCTGCGCACGCCCCTGAATCTCGCCATGAGTCAGGATGGCAAAACCTGGCAGGCCGCCCTGGTCCTTGAGTCCGATCCTGGCGAATACAGCTATCCCTCCATCATCCAGACCTCAGACGGCCTGGTGCAGATCACTTACACCTGGAAGCGCCAGAAAGTGAAGCATGTCGTCGTCGATCCCTCCCGTATCGTCGGCCGACCCATCGTCGACGGACGCTGGCCCCTTTGATCATGAGCCGATTCCTCCTTCTCCTCATCGCGGCCTCCGTGGCGGCCGAAGAGCTCGAACTCACCCGCCTTCGCTACAACAATCCCGGACTCGTCGTCGACCTCGGCGTCGGACTCTGGGCCTGGCCGCTCCCCATGGACTTCGACGGTGACGGCGACCTCGACCTGGTCGTGAACTGTCCCGACAAGCCTTCGAACGGCGTCTACTTTTTCGAAAACGCCACCGGCGACACCGCTCGCGACAAGATGCCCGTCTTCAAGCCCGGGCGACGCATCAGCAAAGGACTGCAGAACGTCCAGGTCAGCTTCGTCGCCGGCAAGCCCGTCGTCACGTCGCCCGGCGCCGTCTACCCTGACTTCCTCAAGACCGGCTTGGACAAGCCCGCGAAGCTGCCCCTGCCCGCCAACGTCCATCCGAACAAAGTCAGGGCCAACATGTGGCGCTTCGCCGACTACAACGTCGACGGCCGCACCGACCTCATCATCGGCGTCGACGACTGGACCGACTACGGTTGGGACGACGGCTACGACGCTTCGGGCAAGTGGGTCCGCGGACCGCTCAGGGGATTCGTCTATCTCGCGACCAACAAGGGGACGGATGCCAAGCCCGACTACGCCAAACCCGTGAGACTCACCGTTTCCGGGAGTCCCTTGGAGACCTTCGGCTGGCCTTCGCCGAATCTCGCCGACTGGGACGGCGATGGTGACCTGGACCTCCTCTGCGGAGAATTCCTGGACGGCTTCACTTATTTTGAAAACACCGGCGGCCGCATCAATCCCGAGTATGCCGCAGGCCGGCGCCTGACCCTACGCCCGGGTCAGAAGGGGCCTCCTCCGGCCTGGCTCGCCAAGCAGGAGGCCGCCCGGTTGCCCGGGTCTCCTGAGCCTCTGACCATGGACCTGGAGATGATCGTGCCCGTGGCGATCGACTGGGACAAGGACGGCGACCTCGACCTGATCGTCGGTGACGAGGACGGACGCGTGGCCTTCATCGAGAACAGCGGTGGCTTCACCGCCCAGCGCACCCCGCAGTTCTTGCCTCCCCGATATTTCCAGCAGGAGGCCGATGAGCTCAAGTGCGGCGCCCTGGCCACCCCGGTCGGCTTCGACTGGGATGGCGACGGCGACACCGACATCATCAGTGGCAACACCGCCGGCTACCTGATGCTTTTCGAGAACCTGAGCGGGCCCAAGGTCGCCGAGCCCAAGTGGGCCGCGCCCCGCGCGCTCGAGGCTGACGGAGCCCCCATCCGGCCCATGGCCGGCTACAGCGGCAGCATCCAGGGGCCCTGCGAGGCCAAGTGGGGCTACACCACGCTCTCCATCGCCGATTGGGACGGCGACGGACTGCCTGACATCCTCCTCAACTCCATCCTCGGCAAGGTCGTCTGGCATCGCAACGCGGGCACCAGGCAGGCGCCGCGTCTGGAGCCAGCCCGGTCGATCGAAGTCGAATGGCAGGGTGCGCAGCCCGTCTTGGCCTACGGCTGGATGAAGCCCGAAGGGAAGGGCCTCCTCACCCAATGGCGCACCACCCCTTTCGCCGTCGATTGGAACGCCGACGGACTCACCGACCTCATCATGCTAGATCATGAAGGCCATCTGGCCCTCTTTGAGCGCGTGGCAAGGGGCTCAGAGCGCGTCCTCCTGCCTCCCCGACGTGCCTTCACCGACGCCAAAGGCGGTCCCTTGCAACTGTCCAAGGGACCGGCGGGCAAGAGCGGCCGTCGTAAACTCTGCGTGACCGACTGGGACGGCGACGGCCGGATGGACGTCCTCCTCAACTCCTCGAGCGCCAATTTCCTGCGACAAGTCCTGCATGCCGACGGCAAGTGGGCCTTCCAGGACCTCGGCGCCCTCGTGAAGCAGAACATCGAGGGCCATGACGTCAGCCCCACCGTCGTGGACTTCGACGGTGACGGAATCCTTGATTTTCTGGGTGGTGCCGAGGACGGACGCTTCTATATCTATCGCAACCCCCGCAGCCAGCGATGAGAGCGCCCATGGACCGTCGCAGATTCCTTGCCCTCACCGCCGCCGCGCCCGCGATACTACGGGCCGGCGCCGGTTCCGTCGTCACCGTCGGGGTCGTCGGTCACACCGGCCGGGGCAATTACGGGCATGGACTCGACACCGTCTGGCTCAAACTGCCGGAGACGCGCATCGTCGCCGTCTCCGATCCTGATCCTGCCGGGCGCAAAGCGGCCGAGGTGCGCCTTCAGGCCGCCGTCGGCGGCGCCGACCGCGTCGAATCCTTCGCCGATCACGTCACGATGTTTCGCAAGGTGGGTCCGCAGATTGTCGCCGTGTGTCCCCGGCACATCGACGCCCATGCGGAGATCATCCTCGCGGCCGTCGAGGCGGGCGTGAAGGGCCTCTACGTCGAGAAGCCCTTCGTGCGCACCTTGGCCGAGGCTGACGCCGTCATCGCCGCCTGTCGCGCCAAGGGCGTGCGTGTCGCCATCGCCCATCGCAACCGCTACCATCCGGCCCTGGACGTGGCGGTGAATCTCGTGAGCGCCGGCGAGTTCGGCGCCGTCCGTGAAGTCCGCGTGCGCGGCAAGCAGGACCAGCGGGGCGGCGGACTCGACCTGTGGGTCCTCGGCGGCCACGGCTTCAACCTCGCGACCCAGTTCACCGGCGCGCCCGTCTCCTGTCGTGCGACGATCCTCGTGGAGGGCCGGCCGGCTACGCGGGCTGACGTCGCCCAGGGTGACGAAGGCGTCGGCCCCATCGTCGGGGATGAGATCCATGCCGCCTATGAGACCAAGTCCGGCATCCCGCTGTACTTCGATTCCAAGAAGGGACTCTGGGACAAGAAGGAGGGCTTCGGCGTCAGGGTCGTCTGTGAGAAGGCCACCTTGGACCTGCGCGTCGATGAGGAGCCGCTCATCCACGTCGTCAAGGACGGCAAGCGCATCCCTCTGACCGGCGCCGGCGTCGGAATCCCCGAGCCGCGCAAGGACATCCGCGACCTCGTCGCTGGGCACGTGGCCGTCGCCCGGGACCTTCTGGAGTCCATGCGACAGGGCAGGGAGCCCCTTTGCGGTGCCGAGGCCGGACGTGAGACCATTGAGCTGATCACCTCCGCCTTCGCCTCCTTCGCCGCAGGCGGGGCCAAGGTCGAGCTGCCCCTGCGTCGTCGCGAGCATCCCCTGTCCTGAGCCATGAGGAGCCTTCTCGCCCCGCTTCTGTTCTCCCTCGGCCTGCTGGCGGCCCAGCCGGCGCCCATCCGCGTCGCCGTCTATGATGACAAAGGCGCCACCGGCAAAGGCATACCTGCCGTAGAGAAGATACTCGGCGCGTCCAAGGATTTCGAAGTCACCAAGCTCAAGGGGCCTGATTTCACCGCGGACAACCTCAGACGGTTCGACCTCGTCATGTTCACCGGTGGCAGCGGCAGCGCCGAGGCCGAGGGCCTGGGCGTCGCGGGCCGTGAGGAGGTCAGGAAATTCGTGCGTGAGGGCGGCGGTTATGTCGGCATCTGCGCAGGAGCCTATCTCGCCTGCACCGGATTCGACTGGGGCCTAGGCGTATTGAACGCACGCACCGTTTCCAACAAATGGCGTCGCGGCACCGGCGACCTGCGGATCGCTCCGGCTGAGGGCGATTCCGTCCTCAGCCTGCCCATGGCCGAGCGTGCCGTGCGTTACAACAACGGCCCCGTCATCAAGCCAGACGCACGGAAGGACCTGCCCCCTTACAAGGCTTTGGCCCTGTTCAAGACCGAGGTCGCGGAGAATGGCACCCCGGTCGGCGTGATGGTCGGTTCGCTCGCCTTCGCTTCCGGTGACTACGGCCTCGGTCGCGTCTTCATCTCCAGTCCCCATCCTGAGCAGACCGCGGGGCTCGAGCCCCTGGTCATCCAGGCGGTGCGTTGGTCCGCGCGACGCGCCGGACCCGCCGATGAGCTCTGGAAGCGGCTCGAGGCCATGGACGTCGAGAAGCTCTGGTTGCCCGGCGCCATCGTCGACTGGAAGACCGGCCTGCCGACCGGTCAGCCCTTCACCGATTCGCCCAAGCGTCACACCCATTGCAGCCAGTTCGTCGCCGCGGCCTCCTTCCGTCTGGGCGTGCCGCTCCTGCGCCCTCCCGAGCATTCTCCGGTCGGACTGGCCAGTGCCCAGAACGACTGGCTCGACTCCGGCGCCGGTCGCAAGGCTGGCTGGGTGCGGCTCAGGGACGGCGCCGAAGCGCAGAGTCTAGCCAATGAGGGGCGCCTCGTCCTCGCCTCGGTGAAGAATCCCGATCCGAAGCGTGCCGGACACATCGCGATCGTCCGGCCCGGAAACAAGGACGCCGCGGCCCTCGCGTCCGAGGGCCCTGACATCATGCAGGCCGGAGGCACCAATTTCTTCCGAACTTCCCTGAAGCGGGGCTTCGCGAACCATCCGAAAGAATACGATCAGATCGCCTTCCACGCGCACGTCGTGGAACTGACCGAGCCGAAGTGACGGTCAGCGGACCGTCGCGGCGCAGACCATCTCGAGCACGCGGGGGATGCTGTAGTTCTCCCACGCGCCGTTCTTCGGGCTGACCAGCGGTTCCTCATGCCGTCCGAAAGCGTCCGGCGGCTGAGGGATGCGCGTCAGGTCCGGGCTCCATTGTCCGTCCTTGCCGCCCAGCTTGTAGATGACCAGGTCCAGCGACGGCACCACGTACAGGCAGAAGCCGCCCGCGCCCGTCTTGTAGTAGGCGTCGCGCGGCGCTCCGGCGATCTGCCCCGCGTGGTTGTGTTCGAACTGCAGACTGAAGGCGAAGTGCGGGTTGTATTTGAGCGGCTCGCGGCACATCCGGAGGTAATCGGACGGAATCAGCTGTCGTCCCGCCCAGCGGCCGTCCTGCGCCAGGCAGTAGCCCAGCCGGGCCGCGTCCGTGGCGCGCAACGCGATGGACCCGGCGCCATTGGCGTGGTTCATGACCACGTCCCCGCGGTAGAGACAGTAGCCCCAGGGACCCCAGCCCATCGGCTTACCCAGCTTCTCGTCCACGTAGTCGGGCAGTTCCTTGCCCGTCACCTTGCGCAGCACCATCGAGGCGATGTGCGGGGCGGGGGAGGAGTAGGAGTAGCCATCGCCCGGCGCGGCCCAAAGCGGCGCCCGCAGCGAGGATCCGTCGACATCGCGGATGTCCTGTCCCTTGGAAGCCTTGAGCGGCGAGGCCGTGCCGCGCACCACCGAGGAAGGCGTCGCACCCTCCCCGTTGTGCCCTGACGTCATGCAGAGCAGGTGACCCAGCCGGATGTCGGCCTCGCGAGGGTCGCGCAGCGGGAACGCCTCGGGCAGCAGTTCCTTCCTGTAGACGAGCGTATCCAGCCCATCTGGCAGCCGCGCCTTGTTTTCGGCGAGCATGATGCCGCAGGCGATGCTCGTCACCGCCTTGCCCGTCGAGGCCATGTCGGGATTCGCGCCGCGGCGCGCCTTGCCGAAGTACCGTTCCATCACCAGCCAGCCCCTGCTGACGACCAGAAGTCCGCCGTTGTCCGTGTTGGACCGTTTGGTCGCCATCCAGGCCGCCTCCAGCCGTTCGAGGTCGATGCCGGCCTTTTCCCGGGCCTCCAGGGCGTCCTTGGGCGTCCGCCAGCCCCCTTGGGCGTCGGGAGGCGGGAAGTAGTCGGCGCCCGGGCAGAGCGACGCGATGAGCAGGAGGATTGCGGCGATTCGCATGCCGGATGGTCGAATCTTCCCCTGCCGCGGGCAAGCCCTCACTCGACAGGCAGGGTTGACCGAAGCACCATCCTGACATGCACCGCCCCTTCCTGTTCCTCTTGCTCACGTTGGTTTCGACCGGACTGCAGTCGGCCGAGCGACCCAGCTTCCTCTTCATCCCGATCGATGACCTCAACCATTGGGTCGGGCATCTCGGACGCCATCCGCAGACGCGGACTCCCAACATCGACCGCCTGGCGAAGATGGGCGTCAGCTTCACCAAGGCCTACTGCACCGCCCCCGCCTGCAATCCCTCGCGCGCCTCGCTCATGTCCGGCCTCCGTCCGACCAGCACCGGTTGTTACGAAAACGGCCAGAACTGGCGCCCCGGCATTTCCGAGGACCTGTTGCTGAACACCGTCCTTTCCAAGAACGGCTACCGCGTCTACGGCGCCGGCAAGATCTACCACGGGGCCGGTGACCGTGGCGGGCTTTTCGACGATTACTTTCCCGGCAAAGGCGGCCAGCTGAAGCGGCACCCCGACGCCAAGGACGGCGGAGTCGGAGGCATCAATTTCGCGCCGCTCGCCTGTACCGACGAAGAGATGCCCGACCATGCCGTCGTCAGCTGGTGCATCGAGAAGATGAACGAGAAGTCCGACCGACCCTTCTTCATCGCGGCCGGACTCGTGAAGCCCCACATGCCCTTCAGCGTGCCGAAGAAGTGGTTCGACCTCTTCCCTCTGGACCAGATCCAGCTGCCGCCGCATCTGCCCGACGACCTCGCGGACGTCCCGCCTGCCGGCGTCAAGATGGCCAAGCCCGACGGCGACCATGCGCGCATCGTCGCCTCCGGACGCTGGAAGGAGGCCGTCCAGGCCTACCTTGCTACCATCGCCTTCTGCGACTATCAGGTTGGCCGCATCATCGACGCCTGGGAGAAGTCCCCGCGTCGGGACAGCACCGTCATCTGCCTCTGGTCCGACCACGGATGGAGTCTGGGAGAGAAGTCCCATTGGCGGAAGTTCGCCCTCTGGGAGGAGCCCACCCGGACCGTGCACATCTGGAAGGCGCCGGGCGTGACGCCGGCCGACGTGCGTTGCGACCGTCCCGTCGACTACTCGAGCATCTATCCCACCACCCTGGCCCTGGCGGGCATCACGATTCCCTCCCATGCCGACGGTAAGGACGTCTCATCCCTGCTGCGGGATCCCGCTTCCGCCTGGAGTCAGCCCGCCATCACCACTTACGGCAGGGGCAATCACGCCGTCCGATCCGAGGACTGGCGTTACATACGCTACGCCAACGGCGACGAAGAGCTCTATCACGACGCCAAGGATCCCCTCGAATACGTGAACCTTGCGACCAAGCCGGAGTTCGCCTCCAAGAAGGCCGAACTGGCAGCCTTCCTGCCCAAGAATGAGAAGCCCGACCTGCCCCGGACCCGTGGCGGTGAAGAAGGTGAGGGCGGCGAGCCCGCCCAGAAGAAGGGCAAGGGCAAGAAGAAGCAGAAGTGAACCCTCTGCCATCGGACCCTCCGTCCATGCCACGTCTCATCATCGTCCTCTGCTCGATCCTGCTGGCCGCCTGCGCCACTTCCGAGGTGGGTACGCTCACCTACGACAAGGCCGTCGCCAAATACGGTCCGCCGGACAAGGAGACCATCGTGAGCGGACGTCGCGTGTCCGTCTGGAACGTCGGCTCGACCACCCGCAAGACCCGCTTCCTCAACGAGGACATCTTCGACACCCGGCACAACCAGGTCATCCGCACCTTCGATGCGGCGGGCCTACTGGTCGAGCAGTCCTTCCGCTGAGTCAGCGGACCTCGAGCAGCCGGCGCAGGCCGTCCATCAGCACCTTCTCCACCTCGGGGGAGACATTGGAGGACTGCTGGCCGGTCTCATAGCCGCCCTCCGCGTAGGAGCAGCCCATGCCGATGTAGGCCGGGCCGTAGTCGCCGTAGGCGGCCATCGTCACCTGCAGGTCGGGGCGCATCGCCTTGGCGGCGAGCTGGTATTCCACGAAGAGCTCGCCGGGCATGCCTAGCACGCGCGCCGTGCCCACGCGCAGGCAGGTGAGGTCGATCCGATGGCCTTCCTCGTGGCGCGTCACCCACGCGAGCTGATCCGCATGGGAAACGTATCCGCGGGGCGGAGCGCCCCTGAGCTTGGCGATGAGCGATTCCTTGTCCAGGTGTCCGGCCAGGGGGAGGCGGACGAGGTCGCGCGTCCATCCGATGTCGGCGGAGTCGAGGGGATGCTTCACCGTCGAGTCATAGGCCTCCTTCATCCCGTCCGCCAGACGTCGGGCCAGGTCCATGCGGGTGGCGTGCGAGCCGTCGTTGTACTTGCCCGCGGTCACGTTGCCGCCGGCGCCGTTGAAGTGCAGCTGCAGCGTGAAGGGCAGGGACTGGGCGCGGATGAAGCGCGCGATGCCGGGGAAGTCGGGGTGGGGGATGCCCAGCCGGTAGTAGCTCTGCGGGTGGCAGGCGTAGTGGGTCAGCACCGCGATGGCCCCGTCCTTGTTCCAGAAACTCAGCGCCGTGACGTCGGGGTCAATCGTCCCTTCGGGGAACGCGCGCACCTCGGCCGACTTCGTCGAGGAGGTCCGCGTGTATTTCACCTTGCCGTCGGGACCGAGGATGCGCCGCTGGCTGGCCACGTCCTTCACCTTGGCCTTGCCCCAGCCCCAGTGCGTGGCCTCGCGGGCGACCGGCAGGGCCGCCTTCACGGCTTCGGCCGCGCGGCCGATGACCACCCGGTGGAACGTGCCCTCGAAGCGCGAGTAGCCCTGCACGCCGAGCTCCTTGACCAGACGTTCCGCGGTGAAGTCGCAGCCCGGGGCGTCATGCTGGTGAAGCACGTGGACCGCGACTCGCTCCGGCGTCGTGCCGGCGGCCTCCGCGAGCGCCTTGCGGAACGCGTCATGGCCTTCGTTGGCGATGCCGATCCAGTCGACCGCGCAGAGCACGATCGGGGCATCCGATCCCAGGATGACCACGCCCCGGCAGCGGAGCGTCATCTCGTCCAGACGCTTGACCACGTCATAGGCCATGGGGGAGCCCAGCGGCGGCGTGGCGTCCACGTCGAACGTGGCCACCTTGACCGGGCCGGCGAGGAGGCCGGCGGTGAGGGAGAGCAGGGCGTACAGGATGCGGGCGGTCTTCATCGGCGTAGAGAGTCGACGCCCCCTGGGAGCGCGTGCAGGAGGGCGATTTCCTCGTCGGAAAGGGCGCGGTTCCAGGCGGCGAATTCATCGAGCGCGCCGACGTAGGCGGCGCCCAGCACCAGGCGGACCGCGGCCGGATCCCAGCCGAACGTCAGGTCATGGCCCCGGATGACGCCGACTGGGCGGCCGTCGACGTGCAGACGGGCCTTGGGCGGGGCCGCGTGGTCGTTGATGCGGTCGAGCACGAAGACCACGTGCGTCCAGCGGTCCGCGGCGAAGGGCGCCTTCTCCATCTTCACCATCGGGCGGCGCTCATCGGGAATCTGCTCCCAGCCCACCGCGTCCGGGTTCCAGATGTGGAAGAGGGGGCGGACGGCGAAGCGGAAATGGCGGGGTGCGTGGTCCTTGGACCACTCCAGGAAGATGAAGCCCTTCTTCACGTCGTCGCCGACGATTTGGACCGGGTCGCAGTAGCCGGGTTCTAGGTCCTTGTCGGGATTGAGTTTCAGCCAGACCGAGACCGTGGCGGACCAGGAGGTCGTCCCGTAGGCGAGCGACTTCGTCGCGGCGAACTCGGGACGCGTCGAACCCTTCTTGGGAAAGACAAGGCAGCCACCGAAGCGTCCCCCTTCAGCGAGCCGCAGATCGGGGCCGGACGCGGCCGGTGCCAGCTTTCCGCCCGCCCGCACACGGCAGGCAGAGTCGTCGGCGGAGAGCGCCGCGTCGAATTTGCCGTCGAACGGCGCATGGAACGTCAGCCCGCGACGCAGACCCTCGTCCGCGGCGCAGCCTGCGGCGAAGAGCAGTAACGTGGCGACGGGGGCGATTCGCATGTCAGAGCGACTTCACCCAGATGTTGCGCCAGCGGATTTCTCCGCCGTGCGTCTGGAGCTGGATCGGGCCTTGGGCGGGCA
Organism: Verrucomicrobiota bacterium; assembly: GCA_046080425.1. GTDB lineage: Bacteria > Verrucomicrobiota > Verrucomicrobiia > Opitutales > UBA953 > UBA953. The sequence continues at coordinate 44,286 of JBJTTY010000129.1, read as the reverse complement.
GGGCGGCCTTGGGGTCCCAGTAGTTCTGCATGCGGGCGGCGTCGACCACCAGCTTGCCGTTGAGCCAGACCGAGGTGACGTCGCCCTTCTGCGTGATGCGGAACGTATTCCACTCTCCGAAAGGCCGGTCCGCCTTGACCAGCGGGTCGCGTCCGGGCGATCCGGGGGCGTTGTTGAAAAGTCCGCCCGAGCCGAGGTGCGGCTTGCGGTCCGGCTTCTTGGGGTCGAACTCCTGGTTCGGGTCCCAGATCTGCACCTGAGGCGTCCCGCGCAGGTAGATGCCGCTGTCGGCCTTGGCCACCGTGCGGTATTCGATGCGCAGTTCGATGTCGCCGAATTCCTCGTCGGTGGTCGCGTAGGGGCCCGTGCCCGAGTTGACCAGCTCGCCGTTCTCGGCCCGCCAATGGAGCGGCAGCTCATCACGCATCTTCTTCAGCGCGGCCGCCTTCTTTTCTCCCGTCAGCTTCGCCACCGAGTGGCCGTTGTATCCGTGCCAGCCCTTCAGGTCCTTCCCGTTGAACAGGGCCCGGAATCCGTCCGGCGGTTCCGCGGCCAGGCCGCAGCAGGCGATGAGAAGGCAGGGTAGGACGGATTTCATCGGAGATTTTCGATGTAGGAGAGAAGGTCGGCCATGTCCTGGGCCGTCAGTCCGGCTTCGAGCCCTTCGGGCATCAGGCTGCGTCCCGTGGAGGATGTGCCTGCGACGTCGCCCCGGCTGATCTGGCTGTCCGTTCCGCCGGGCATGCGAAGCGTCAGCGTCGTGGCGTTGTCATCGACAATGATGCCCATCCGTGAGCCGCCGTCCTTGGTGCGGACCTCGAAGACCGCGTATTGGGCGGCCACCTCGCGGTTGGGGTGGATGATGGCGTCCAGGATGCCGGTCCTGCCGCGTGATTTGACCGTGAGCAGGTCGGGGCCGACCGCCTGGCCCTTGCCTTCCGCGCGATGGCAGACCAGACAGCGCTGTTCGCAGATCTGCCGTCCCTTGGCGGCGTCGCCGGTGGCGTCGATCGAACCCGAGAACGTGCGGGCGATCTCCTCACGCGAAGGCGGAAGCACCGACGCAAGCGCCTTGGCGGCACGGGCCGCGACCGCCTTGTCGTTCGCCCGTGTCAGGGCGTCGATCTGACCCGCGGAGAGCGCCCCGGGCTTCAGCTTTCCGGTCTCCAGCGCCTTCAGCAGGGCGTCCGTACGTTCGGGCCTGCCACGCAGCGCCGAGAACGCGGACTCCTTGGGCGCGCCCTCGAGGATGCCGAAGGCCGTCACCAGCCAATGGGCGGATTCCGTTCCGGAGAATCTGGCGGCGGAGCGAACCGCCAGTTCCCGCAGTTCGGCGGGCGTCTCCGTCGGGAGGCAGGCATCCAGCGCCGGCTTGAGCCTCCTGAAGTCGGAGAGGGCGAGCAGACTGACGGCACGGATGCGGATCGCGACATCACCTGAGATCGCTTCCTTGGTGGCGGCATCGAGGCGAGCCTTGAGCCGTCCCGCCTTGTCGGCCTTGGCGAGACTTGAGCCGATCCTGCGCAGTCCGGCGTCGAGGGCCTGCAGCCATTCCACCTCGCCTCCGTCTCTCAGGGCGAATTCGAGCAGGTCGTCATGCGCGTCCGCATTGATTCCGAGGGGGGCTGACTCGATGAGCTTGCTCACGAATCCCTTGGCGGAGAGGGCGAGACCACGGTCTTGCACGAACCTTGGGAGGACTTCTCGGGCCAGCGTGGCGGGCCTTGCTGAGAGCACGGCCGGGCCGATCCAGGGGTGTCCGTGGTCCCTGGTCGCGAGCGCGCGCAAAGCGGGGCCGAGTCGCAGTGCGTCGGCATCATCCGTCAGCCGGGCCGCCGTGAGGGCCAGTTCAAAGCGGACCACCGGGTCGGCGTCATCGGCGAGAGGGCCGAGCAACGTCACGAGCGCATCCATTTCGGCGGGCGGGCCGTCCCGACGCAGGGTCCACAGGGCGCGTGCACGAAGTTCGGCCGACCCTTTGATCGCCGCGGTCATCGCGGACCCATCCATCCAGCCGAGACGGCGCAAGATGTTGAAAGCCGTCAGCCTCGCGAGCGTGTCAGGATGGCGCATCAGCGTCTCCGTGAGCGGACCCTTGGAGGCGGGGTCCGCCTTTTCCGTGAGCAGGCGGGCGGCCGTGTCCCGATGCCAGCCGTTCGCATGTCCCAGCGTGGCGGTCAGCTCCTTCACGTCCGCCTGATGCAGGTCCACCTTGCCGCCACGGGGCGGGCGGCCTCCTTCGGGCGTGATCCGCCAGATGCGGCCCCGGTCATGGCCGCTGTTGAGGTCGATGTGCTGTTTGATCTCCTCGGGAATCGACCACGGGTGCTCGATCACCTCCCGGTACATGTCGATCAAGTAGAGACAGCCGTCAGGGGCGTTGGCGAAGTTGACCACCCGCACCCAGGTGTCGCGGCTGGCGGCGAACTCGCGTCCCTTCTCATCGGAAGGGCGGGCTCCAGACATCCCGACCCCGTCGACGGCCCGCGTGAGCACCTTGCGGTGGGCCAGCTGGCCGCCCGCGTCTCCCGTGAACGTATTGCCGACGAAGGCGCTTCCGTAGGCGTCGCCTCGGTAGACCGTCGTGCCCGTCGCGCCCGTGAAATAGCCGCTGACCCGGCCGCCGCCTTCGACCGTGCCCGGGACCGCGCCGGAGATGCGCCAGCGGGTGCGGATGATGCGCCAGGGTTCGTCCGGGGATATCCTGAAAACCTCGGCCGCTCCGCCGTCGACCGCGATGCTCCTGCGTCCGGAGGGCAGGGGGGCGACCGGGTTGAGACCTGCGTCGGGCTCCTCGTGCGTCCAGTGCTGGAGATGGTCCGAGTTTGAGCAGCCGTATTTCCTTCCCAGATCGTCGTAGCTCATCCCGTATTGGGCGCCGCCGGGTTCCAGCCCGAAGGCGTGCGTGCGCGGCTCGAACCAGAAGTCACGACCGCCCAGTTCGACCGCCGGCTGGTCCGGTCGGAGCGGCGAGGAGACCTTGCCGCGGTTCCCGCCGCCGGCGAGCACGTGCACACGCTGGTCCGGTCCCCATTGCAGACTGTTGGCGAGCCCTTGCACATTGAGGATCTTGAGCCCCGTGCCGAAGCCCGTGAACGCGACCTTGCGGACCTCCGCCCGCCCGTCGTCGTCCCTGTCCTCCAGACGGATGATGTCCGGCGTGGCGGCCACGTAAAGACCGCCGTCGGCCCAGATCAGGCCCGTCGGCCAGGGCAGGTCGTCGGCGAAGACCTTCGACGTCTCGTAGCGACCGTCACCGTCGCGGTCCTCCAGCACCGAGATGCGGCCGAGGTGGGGCTTCACGTCGCGCATCTCCGAGTAGTCAATCATCTCGCAGACGAACATCCTGCCCCGTTCGTCGAAGCAGAGGGCGACCGGCGAGCGCACCGCGGGCTCATGGGCGGCGAGCTCCATCCGGAACCCCTCCTTGATCGTCCAGGTCCTGCCGGCCTCGTCCGGAGGCACCGCCGGATAGCGCGGCAGTTCCTTGGCCGCGTCGACCTTCGGTGAGCCCTTTGAGGCGCCGTAGGCCTTGGAATAAGTCGTCAGTGTCTTCACCCCGTCGCCTGACTGGGCCAGCGCCAGACAGGACAGTAGCAACGGTATGACGCGGCGCATCATGGGATGTCCGCGATGTTGGAGCCTCCCTGCCTCATCGCAAGCGGCCAGCCGTCTCCTATTTCACCGAGAATGAGCATTTACCGGCCCCGTGAGGCCCCCTTCGGCTTGCCACTGGGACGCCTTTGTCCGCTCATCCCCCTTCAGTTTCCAATCGGTCCGCATCGTCTACATGAGCCAGCCCATCGACCCATCGTTCAGGCCTGGCTGGGCCTGGCTGATCGTCTGGGCCTTGCTTGGCGTCGTCCTCTTCGTCGGCCTTCATCTCTGGCAGACCAACGATCCCGTGGCGGAGGCGGCCGGAAGGGGCGTGCAGGAGATCGAGCGTCGCCTCACCGAGCTCGCGCCTGAAGAGCTGAGGTCACCTGCGTCCAGACTGGCGGCGTTCTTCACCGACAAGTTCGTCCGTCCTCAGGCCGAGGTCGCTCGCATCGTTACTTCCGGCTGGGGGCTCATCTTCGGCGTCATCATCCCCGTATCGATGACCCTCCTTGGGGCGCTCCTGTCACACGCCGTCCTCAGCGTCACCGGCGGAGCCTGCGGGGGCTGGCGTGAGACCCTCCGCGTCTTCGCCTTCAACCGCATCATCGCGGAAGTCCTCAGCCTTGCGCTCGTCATGGCGGTCATCGGCGTCGACTGGGGCCTCGCCCTCAAGTTCGTCCTGCTGTTCTTCGGCCTGCCCCTGATCCGCATCGGCGTGTCGGTGCATCTCACCGTCGCCTTGTGCGAGGCGCATCGCCTCGGAGTCGCCCGCGTACTTCTTCTCGGCGTGCCAGGCATACTCGCGGGCGGGGCGATGACCGCGCTGCTCGCGCTGATTCCCGCTGCCTGGTTCTGGCTGCATTGCGCCTTGGCGGCGCTGCTGGCCCCCTGATCAGATGTCACGTAGGTCGTCGGGCCGCGGGCCTTCCCGTCCCGGAGTCGGAGGCGCGTCGGCGCGGGACTGGATTGTTCCCCGACGACGCGAGACCAGGGCCGTGAAGGCGGCGTTGACCCGGTCGTCCGTCCTGCCGTCGGGTCCGCTCATGTAGACCCAGCGCGTCGCTCGCGTGACCGCGACGAAGAGCATCCGTCCGGCGGAACCGCGGGCGGCGCGCAGGGCGTTCGACGAAAGACCCGGAATGAGCACACTGTCGAACGTCAGGCCCTTCGCGCTGTGGAACGTCAGCACCACCGGCCTGCCGGCGGCGAAATCGAGCGTCGGTCGTCGTCCCTGTCGGTCCGTCTCCGGCTGCCTAGCCGCCAGGATGCCTTCCGTCCGCAGGAAGCCGGCGTAGTCCTGCACCTGGCGCAGCGTGGGGAAAAGGATCCCGACCCGTTCGTTGCGGTGCAGCCGTTCACGCAGCACCTCGAGCAACCGCCGGCGCTCATCACCGTCATCGGAGGCACGGTAGAGCAGGGGGGTCTGACGCTCCTCCTGTTCCGTCGCCGCCTGGCTGCGGAAGACCTCGCGTTGCGTCGGATCCTCGATGAACCCGCAGGCGAGGTCGACCACGAAGGGGCAGGCGCGGTAGGTCGAAGCCAGGTCAATCTCGGCCGCCCGCCCGCCCAGCGAGCTCGGCAGGTCGTCGCCGGCGGCGTCGCGGTAGATCGCCTGGCGCGAGTCGAAGGCCACCGTGACATGCCCCGCCGCAAGGCGCAGCAGCGCGTAGCAGGTGTCATCCAGGTCCTGGCCCTCGTCGACCAGCGCCGCGTCGAGCGAGGGTGGCGCCTTCAGGCGGCGAAGGGCCGCGAGCAGGTCACGTCGGATGCGCAGGAAGTCCGGGAACCCCTTGTCATCGAGCGGCGGCGGACCGATCAGCCGCTGGTGTTCAAGCCGGCACCAGTGGTCGAACGTCAGCACCGATTCCGGGTCGAGGTCCAGGTCCGCGACCGCCGAGCGGATGAAGTCGCGCAGCACATTGGTGTAGACCAGCACCCGGACCCGGAAGCCCGGAGCCGAGTCCCGCAGCTGGCGGGCCCGGTGCAGGATCACGACCGTCTTGCCCGAGCCTGGGCCGCCGCGGAGCACCAGCGGGGCGGAGGCCGGCGCGCGCACGGCGGCCTGCTGGACCGGCGTCAGACGGTCCGCTGGAGTCAGCCAGATCAAACCCTCGGTCCTTCCTGTGCGTCCGGAAGCAGCTTGGGAAGCAGTCCCGGGGCTTCCTTACGCAGACCGAAGCCCGCCTTGAGTCGCCGCCGTGCCTCGTCTTCGGCCTGTCGGATCCGCGTCGAGTCCCCTGACATCGCCGCTCCGGACTGGAACCAGGAGAGACTCACTTCGTCGAGCGCGGAGAGGTCCTTGCCGTAGCGACGGAAAGCGTCCGCCAGCGCCGCGTCGGCCCCCTTCCGGTCGCCCAGTGCCTTCAGACAGCGGGCCAGCAGCACCGTCGCGTTGGCGTTCGGCTCCTCGGCCTCGTAGCGTCGGCAGAGTTCGGCCGCCTCGCTCCAGCGGCCCTTGCGCGAGTAGAGCGCGGCGAGGTTGAACATCGCCACCGGGCTGCCCGCGAGCATCGCCTCGAGGAACGTGCGTTCCTGACGTTCCGCGTCGCCCTTGCGGCCGTAGGCCGCCGCCAGATGGCAGAGCGCGGTCGCTCGAATCTCAGGGCATTGCCGCACGACCCTGCGCAGCAGGTGGGCGGCCTTGTCGTGCATGCCGACCTTGCCGTGGAGCACCGCGAGCTCGATGAGCGTGTTGGGCAGGTGTTCGCGCGGGACCAGTCCGGCGCGCACCTGACGTTCGATCTCCAGGATGGCCTCGCGGTCCTTGCCGGGATTGACCACGTTGTGGAGCGGGGATTCCACCCGGCCCTCGAACGGCTCGCCGTCCCCGGGCGTGACGCGGAACGTGAAGCCTTGGTTGGCGTCCAGCTCGTATTCCAGCGCCAGCGGCGTGCCGGCCTCGACGTCTTCCGTGAGGCCCGTGAACACCGGCCGTTCGCAGAGACCCTGGCCGGCCCAGAAGCTGATGCGCACCGGGCCGCCTTGGGAGACCAGCCGATGCCCCCTGCCTGAGACGTAGCGTCCCTTGGCGGGCAGAGGCTTTCCCTTCTCGATGAGCGTGTGCTGTCCGCGGTCCGTCTGGATCGAGAGACGGTCGCTTGCCACCGGCGTGAACAGCCCCCGTCCGTAGAGTTCGAGCAGCAGCGCGTGGTAGGCCGCGCCGCGGGCCACCGCCACCTGCATGTCCAGCGCGCTTTCGAAGCGGTGCACCAGGAACTCGCCGAAACGTGACTTCAGCGCCTCGATGACCAGCGGGTTGAGCGAGCTGCCGCCGACCGCCAGCAGGAAGCCGATCTGAGAAGCCTTGAGACCGGCGCGTTCCAGCGCGTCCTCGACGGGGGCGAAGACCGAGCAGGAGAGCGTGTATTCGTCTTCCTTCACCTGGCAATGTTCCTGGTCGACGAAGGGCGCCATCACTTCCACGAACTCATCGCCCGTCATCGTCGGTTCCGAGAACCGGAGCCTCGTCCCGTCCTCCAGATGGAGCGTCTGGATACCGGGGTAGGCGCGCACCGCCTCCTCGACCGCTTCGGCCATCGTTTCGCCGAGCGAAAGACGGTGGTTGAGGTGGTCGCACATGCCGACCTTGAGCTGTTCCGCGGTGGCCAGCAGCTGCGGCTCAAGCTGCTCCTTGCGGACCTCGTAGTCCCAGTCGTCGCCGTCGCGTCCGTTCTGGGCCGCGAGCTGCGGGATGAGCACCTCGTGGACGATGGCGCGGTCGATGTCGGCTCCGCCCAGACGGTGGTAGCGGGAGACCGCGCGCGGACTGACCTTGAGCCCGCCGTCCTTCAGCCGCCCGATGGTGAAGACGGCCACGTCGCAGGTGCCGCCGCCGAAGTCTACGATGAGCGCCTCCGTCTCATCTTCCACCCCGTCGAGTACGGCCGGTCCCTGTCGGGCGAGGAAGTCGATGAAGGCGGCCACCGGTTCGTCGATGAGGTCGCCTGGACCCAGACGGAGCCCGCCCAGCTCGGCGGCGAGCAGCGTGTCATTGCGTTGTCCGATCTGGAAAGAGGCGGGCACCGACACCACCGTCCTCGCCACGGCTCCCTTGGCCTGGGAGCGGAGGAACTTGAGCACCTGTCCCGAGACTTCGGCGGGAGAGCGGCTGCCTTGGCGCGCCTGAGGGTAGATGCGGCCCGTGCCGATCTCGTTCTTCACCTCCGCCAGATAGGTCGCGTTGGGCCTGAGCCCGAGTTCCACCGAACGCGTCAGCGTCCGACGGGCGCCTTCCCCGATCAATTCACGGTCCTGCAGGTGAGCGACCACCGATGGCACCAGGACCGAAGTATGGTCCCCGGACAGAGTGGGCTGGACGATTTCGACGCATTCGGCGTACTCGACCTCGTCGGGCCGGAGGGGGGACCATCGGACCTGGGCCAGGGTCGAATTGGTGGTCCCGAGGTCGATTCCGAGCGCTCGGAAGGCCTTGAGACCGGCCTTGGGCGTCACTCCGGGCGGACGCAGGTTGGCGAGCGGGTTCATGGGGCGGAGGTCCGTTCTGACAGGGCGGGGGGCGGTAGGCAAGCAGGGGACATTTTCTAGGTGCAACGACCCCCGGTTGCCGGTGTTATAAAGGCATGACCCCAAGGGCATCCCACCTAGGCATCTTCACCCTTGCCCTGGCTGCAGCCTGTCTGGCGGCGGCCCCCAAGAAGAAAGCGGCCAAGGCTCCTGCCAAGGCCCCGGCCGCTGTCTCCGTCCCCGCCGTCGCCACCACTCCCGTCCGCGCCGTCGAGGACCGTCCGCAGATCTGGCATCTCTGGACCGACGTCGAAGGCCGCAAGGTCGAGGCGATGTTCTGCGGACTGTCGGGTGACGTCGTCTCGCTCCAGACCAAGGACGGCCGCAACTACCGCTTCAAGACTTCCATCCTCTCCCCGGAGGACCGCGAATTTGCCAAGGCCTGCGCCGGAAAGCAGACCGGTGGATTCACCCGCGCCGTCGTCGCCGCGGCGGCGGCCGACATCGACCGCATCGTGGAGGCCAGGCTCAATGCCGCCGGCCAGAAGCTGAACGCCCCCGCCACCGACGAGGAGTTCCTCCGTCGCATCTACGTGGACGCCGTCGGCCGCACCCCGACGGCCGAGGAGGCCGCCGCCTTCCTCGGCGACGCCGCGGCCGACCGCCGCGTGCGACTGATCGACCGCCTGTTGCAGTCCCCGGGCTATTCCCTCCAGATGTACAACTGGATGGCCGACCTCCTGCGCGCCAAGGACATCATCGGCAAGCGCATCCCCGCCTTCACCTTCGAGGACTGGCTCAAGGCCCGCATCACCGCCAACGCCACCTGGGACGTCATGGTGCGCGAGATGATCTCCGCCGACGGGCGCATTCTGGACAACGGCGCGGCGGGCTTCCTCCTCTTCGACGCCGACATGCCCCTCGACGGCGTGTCGAACCTCATCACGACCTTCCTCGGTTCCAACATGTCGTGCGCCCAGTGCCACGACCATCCGCTGGCCGACTGGTCGCAGCGCCAGTTCTTCGAGATGGCCGCCTTCCTCGGCGCCGCCGACATGAAGAACGAGTCGATGTTCGCCGAGGTGAGGAAGCTCTCCCGCGCCGATTCCGGTCTGAACAAGAACTTCCTGCGGCTCATCGGCGAGATCAACGCCCTCCGCATCGCGGACTCCGGTCAGAACAAGCTGACCTTCCCGAAGGATTACAAGTATGACGACGCCAAGCCGGGCGAACCCGTGAAGCCGGCGCTGATCGAGTGGGACTCCGGCGACGCGAAGCGCTCCGCCTATTCCGTCAGCACCAAGTCCCCGGCCCAGCTGCGTGACGAATTCGCCCGCTGGCTGACCAGTCCCGAGAATCCCCGTTTCGCCACCAACATCGCGAACCGTGTCTGGAAGAAGAACTTCGGCATGGCCGTGAAGGAGCCGGTCGACGACATCGACGACCTGTCCGCCGCGAGCAGCCCCCAGCTCCTCGCCCATCTCACCCAGGTGATGCGGGCCGCACGCTTCGACCTCCGTGAGTTCCAGCGCGTCGTCTTCAATTCGCGCACCTACCAGAGCGCGGCCTCGCCCGCTCCGGACCTTTCCAAGGGTCCCTACCTGTTCAACGGCCCCATCGTGCGCCGCCTGACCGCCGAGCAGGTCTGGGACAGCCTCGTGGCTTCGGCCGTCGGGCCCTCCGCGGACAACATCCTGCTCCGACGCGGCGAGGATCTCAAGCCCCTGGCTTTGCCGGAAGGAAAGATCACCGTCGCGCTGGTCAAGGACGCGGCCACCAAGATGCAGGGCATGCGCTCGACCAAGAAGTCGGCCAAGAACTCCGCGGGCACCGATGCCGGTCTGGCCAACGGCTATGAGGGCGAGAAGCCCCAGAGTCGCAACGGCCTGCTGCTCGCCCGTGCGAGCGAGCTGCCTCAGCCCGCACCGGAGACCCACTTCCTCCGCGTCTTCGGCCAGGGCGACCGTCTCCTTTCCAATTCATCCACCGTGGATGGCAGCGTGCCCCAGGTCCTTCAGCTGATGAACGGCCCCGTGGCCCGTCTGCTCACCGACCCCAAGAGTCACGCCGTCCAGACCGCGGCCAAGGAGAAGACTTCCGCTGAGCAGGTCCGCTCGCTCTACCTCGCCTTCCTTTCGCGCAACCCGACCGCCGCCGAGGCCGCTTCGGCCCAGAAGGCGCTCGAGGGCGGACTCGGCCTGACCGACGTCGCCTGGACCCTGGCCAACACCCGCGAATTCCTCTTCATACGCTGATGAGCCTCCACACCTTCGCCGACCGACTCCGCACCCCGGAGGACCGCCGCGCCTTCCTTGAGAAGGCCGCCACGATGGCCTTCGGCCTCACGGTCCTTCCCGCCTTCGCCGGCGCGGCTGAGAGCGCCGCCCCCAAGGCTCCCAACGCCGCCCTGCCCGGATTCGGCAAGGCCAGGAACGTCATCTTCCTCGAGCTCCAGGGGGGCATGTCGCACATCGACACCTTCGACCCCAAGACCGGAGCCTCCAAGGGGCCCGGAGACGCCGTGTCCACCAAGGCCGGATTCCAGATCACGTCCTTCCTGCCCAACACCGCGAAGATTTCGGACAAGATCTGCGTCATCCGGTCCATGACCGCCAAGGTCGGCGTGCATGCCTCGGCCCAGTATCTGATGCGGACTGGATTCGAGCAGCGCGGCGTCATCCAGCACCCGAACTTCGGCGCCTGGGCCCAGCATTTCCTCGGACGCAGCAGCCAGACCCTGCCCGCCAACGTATGCGTCAACCGCCCCTCCAACCAGGGCAACGGCTGGTTCCCCGCGTCCCACGCGCCCCTGCCCATCCTGGATCCGGCGACCGGCCTGCCCAACACCTCCGGAGTCGGTGACACCTCCGCCCAGCAGAAGCGTATCGCGCTCCTTTCCGAGCTCGACCGCGGATTCGGAGGCGCCGTGGCCGACAGCAACGTCAAGGCCTACAATGATTTCTACGCCTCGACCTTCGAGCTGATGCGCAGCCGCGACCTGAAGGCCTTCGACATCGCGTCGGAGCCCAAGGCCGTGCGGGCCAAGTACGGCGCCGACAAGTTCGCGCAGGGTTGCCTGCTGGCCCGCAGGCTGGTCGAGCACGGCGTGCGCTTCGTCGAGGTCCGCAGCGGCGGCTGGGACATGCACGCCACCCTCGAGGACAGGATGGAGGACGTGGGCGCGGAGTTTGACGCCGCTTTCGCCGCCCTCGTCGAAGACCTTGAATCCAAGGGGCTGCTCGATTCCACCCTGGTCGCCGTTTCCACCGAGTTCGGGCGCAAGCCCAACTTCGAAGGCGGCGGCCGCGGCCATCACCCGCTGGCCTTCTCCACCGTGCTCGTCGGCGGTGGGGTCAAGCGTGGCTACGTCCATGGAGCCAGCGACGCCAAGGGCTACGACGTGGCCAAGGACCCCGTGACCGCCGGCGCCTTCCATGCCACCGTGGCGCACGCGGCCGGCCTGCCCGTGGGCGCGGAGATCATGACCCCGTCCGGACGTCCGATGGTCATCGGCAACAAGGCTGCGCCCGTCACCGCTGTCTTCGCCTGATACGCCTCAGCGACGCAGGACTGCGGCGGCAAGGTCATCCGGGCGCTCAAGATGCACGGCGTGGCCGGCGTCGTCGACTTCGCCCAGCCTCGCCCGTGGTATCAGCGTGACCATCTCGCGTCCGATGGACGCGAACTTCGCGTCATGCGCGCCCGTGACGAGGTCCACCGGCATCTTCAGCTCATGCAGACGTTCCCAGAGCGAGGGCAGGGCGCCCGTGCCGACATGGAGCAGGCTGAGGGACAGGCCTTCCGGGGCGTTGCGGCCTCTGGATGCCATGACTTCACGAAACCTTTCATCCGGAAGCGCCTGCAGCGTCTGGAACATCGTCTGTCCGTGCCAATAGCGCATGAAGGCGGCGACGCCCTGGGATCGGATGAAATCGGCCAGCGCGGCGTCCCCCGCACGTCGCTCAAGCCTTTCCGCTTCCGTTCTTAGCCCTGGAGAAGCTCCGACCAGGATCAGGCGCCCGACCCGTTCCGGGCGGGTCAGGGCGTAGTGAAGGGCCAGACGTCCGCCCATCGAGTAGCCCAGCAGCTCGACGGATTCGCCCGCCGCGGCCTCGTCGATGACCCGCATGTGCGACTCCAGCGAGTAATCCGATTCGTTTCGAAGCCCTGATTTCGTTCCGTGTCCCGGCCAGTCGGGAGCAATCAGCTTCCGGTCGCTCTCCAACAATGCGTTCAGGAAGCGGAAATCGCTTCCGCACCCCGTGAACCCGTGAAGCGCGACCAACTTCCTCATGAGATGATTCGACCTCCTCCTCCTTTGCTTGCAACAGCACTTGCCATGCTGAGGAATGAATGCCGCATTTAATTGATGATGAGTGGTTTGAAGACTTAATAATAAAGTGTAAAAGTTAATGCAACTTAGTTGCGCCTCAATTCATTTCCCTCTCCATTGGTCTTATGCCTGGCATACGAGTGAAGCCTTGGAACCGTGTGGACAATCCGGTTTACAGCCTTTCGACAACGGCCAACGGGAAGGGAAATCTGAACATTTGCAGTTACGTCACGGCCATCTCGATGAAGCCCAAGCGCTTCATCATCGGGGTGTACAAGGACACCAAGACCTTGGCCAATCTTGAGGCCAACCCCGTCGGGTTGCTCAACTACCTCGCCATTGACCAGGCCAACCTCGTCAAGCTGCTCGGAAAGAAGTCCGGGCATTCCGTGGACAAGGTCGCCCAGCTCGGCGATCAGATCGAGCACGTCGGGGACGGACTTTACCGTCTCAAGGGAGCCATCGCCACCTTGCGGTTGCGCTTCATGGAGCGGCTGGACGGCGGTGACCACTGGGCGTGGCTCGCGCACGTGGATTCCTACGAGAACCTCCGCGAGGCCCCGACCCTCACGATTGAGGAGCTCAAGCGGCTGAAGCTGATCCTCGCCTGAGGTTCAGCGTCGGTCCGACTTCCGCAGGCTCGCCTTCTCGTCCCGATGCGGGATGAGGTAGGTGCGTCCACGGATCAGGCGCTCGTAGAGGTCGACCATGGCCACGCCCTCGCGCGGGCGGACCGAATCGGCCTTCGTGGCCCGGTCCACCTGGCGTTTGAGCATGCGGCAGAGGTCCTCGGAGTTGTACTGAATCATCCCGAGGATGCGTTCGACCGAGTAGCCCGGCAGCGCCTCCTCGATGTAGAAGCCGTCGTCCTCGTCGTCCTCCAGGAAGGCGTGCACCTCGTTGACGCGTCCGAAGAGATTGTGCAGGTCGCCCATGATGTCCTGATAGGCGCCCACCATGAACGCCCCGATGTAGTAGGGCCGGCCTTCCTTGAGCGGGTGGACGGCGAGCGTCCGGCGCACGTCCTCGAAGTCGATGAAGTCGTCCACCTTACCGTCTGAGTCGCAGGTGATGTCGACCAGCGTCGCCTGGACCGTGGGGCGTTCGTTCAGACGGTGGATGGGGGCGATGGGGAAGAGCTGGTCGAGCGCCCAGTGGTCGAGCAGCGACTGGAAGACCGAGAAGTTGCAGACGTACTGTTCGGCCAGCATCGCATCGAGCCGGGCCAGCTCATCCGGCACGTCGGCCGAGCTGGCGAGGTCGGCCCGCAGCTGACGGCAGACGTCCCAGAACAGGCGGTCGGCGAGGGCGCGCTCCTCGAGGCGCATGCTACCCAGGCTGAAGCGGGCGTGGGCCTCCTCGCGCTTGGCCTTGGCGTCATGGTAGCGTTCCAGAGGGTCGAACTTGCGTCGGTTGCGACGGATCGCGTCCAGCTCGCGGACCACCTGGTGGGGGCGGCCCTTGAGGGCGCCCACCGGCCCCAGATCGCGGGCGATGCGGTCGACCGCCTCGAAGATCAGGATCGAGTGGGGCGCGACGAGCGCGCGGCCGGACTCAGACACGATGTCGGGCGCCTCGACGTGGCTTTCGCGGCAGACCTGAATGACGTTGGCGACCACGTCCCGCGCGTAGACCTCCATGCTGTAATTCATGGAGGACTCGAAGGCCGAGCGGCTGCCGTCGTAGTCGACGCCCAGGCCGCCTCCGACGTCGAGCATGCCCATCGGGAAGCCCATGCGGCTGAGTTCGCAGTAGAAGCGGGCGGCCTCGACCACCGCCTTCTTGATGGTGGCGATGTTGGGGACCTGGGAGCCGATGTGGAAGTGGACGAGGCGCAGGGCCTCCTTCATCTTCGCCTTCTTCAGCTTCTCCGCCACTTCGACGATCTCGGCGGCCGTCAGGCCGAACTTGGCGTTCTCGCCCGTGCTGTCGGCCCACTTGCCTTCCCCCGAGGTGGTCAACTTCACCCGGATGCCGATGTGGGGCATGACCCCCATGCGCTTCGCGATGCGGATGATGGCGTCGATTTCGGACAGCTGTTCGACGACGATGATCGTCTGCTTTCCGAGGCGCCGGCCCATCAGGGCGAGCTCGATGAACTCCTCGTCCTTATACCCGTTGCAGATGAGGAGCGCCTTGCGGTTCTCCAGCAGGGCGAGGGCGATGATGAGCTCGGGCTTGGAGCCGGCTTCGAGGCCGAAGTCATATTCCTCGCCCGCGTCGAGGATTTCCTCGACCACCTCGCGGAGCTGGTTGACCTTGATCGGGAAGACGCCCCGGTAGCGGCCGCGGTAGTCCTCGCCGGCGATGGCGGAGCGGAAGGCCTCGTTGAGACGGGCGACGCGGTGACGCAGCAGGTCCTGGACGCGGATGGTGAGCGGGGGCTTGAGGCCGGAGGCCTCGGCTTCGCGCACAATGTCCGTGATGCGGATCTTGCGATGGTCGCCCTTGGGGTGGACGCACAGGTGACCCTGGGGGTCGACCGAGAAGTGGCCGCCGCCCCAGCGTTTGAAGCCATAGTAATCCTCGGCGTCCTTGATGGTCCAGGGCTGGGCTTTGCTCACGTCGGTAAGAGACGGGACTTTTGCGTCCGCCCCCCGCCGTGCAAGGGGAAACCGCGTTCCGGCTCGACCGTCCGCCGACGGGCGATTGTCTCGTCCCATGGGTCCGGCAGACGCAGTCGTGGGCGCCACGCTCGAGCTTCGGGCGCAGCTGGCCGCGTCCGTCTTCCCGTCTCCGGCCGACTACGTCTACCGGCCCCTTGATTACGCCTGGGACCGTCACGAGGCCTACCTGCGCCGCCATGCCGCCGCCGGTCCGAGGGAGATCCTGTTCCTGGGTATGAATCCGGGGCCTTTCGGGATGGCCCAGACCGGCGTTCCCTTCGGCGAGGTGGCCGTGGTGCGCGATTGGCTGGGACTCGAGGGGGCGGTGGGGCGTCCGGAGCGGGAGCATCCCGGCAAGCCCGTGGAGGGGTTCGCCTGCTCGCGGTCCGAGGTCAGCGGCCGCCGTCTCTGGGGTTTCTTCCGTGACAAGTTCATCACGCCGGAGGCCTTCTTCGCCCGACATCTGGTCCACAATTACTGTCCGCTGCTCTTTCTTGAAGGGACTAAACTGGGCAGGAACGTCGTTCCGGAGGAGCTTCCGGCTGAGAGCATGCGGGAGGTCAATGCCGCCTGCGACCGTCTCCTGCGTGTGATGGCTAAGGCGCTTTCCGTCCGCACGGTGGTGGGCGTGGGCGGATATGCCGAGGAGCGAGCTAAGGAGGCCCTCCACGGATTGGACGTGAAGTTCGCCCGGGTGCCGCATCCCAGTCCCGCCAACCCGGTCGCCAACCGGGGATGGTCGCAGGCGGCGGACGCGGCGCTGAAATCCCAGGGGGTCTGGTCCTGATGGGGTTGCTCGGCGAGGCGCTTTCCCGTCCCGGGGTGCGGCGCGCCCTGTGGCGCGCCTGGTATCCCTTCTTCTCCAGGCGGATCGCCGGCAAGGGCGTCGACTTCCTCAATTACGCCTTCGATCCATTGGACGGAAGGCGTCCTGCCCTGGATCCGCAGGATGAGCCCATGAGGCATAACGTGCAGCTTTACGCTCATGTGGTCGGAGGCGCCGACCTGCGCAGCAAGCGGGTGCTGGAGGTCAGCTGCGGCCATGGTGGCGGCGCATCCTGGATCGTGCGGACATTCCGGCCATCCGAGTATGTCGGGCTCGACCTCAATCCGGAGGCCATCGGGCACTGCGTGGCGCGACACCGCCTGACGGGGCTCGGTTTCGTCCGGGGCGACGCCCAGACTTTGCCTTTCCCGGACGCGTCCTTCGACGTCGTGCTGAACGTCGAGGCCTCGCACTGCTATCCTGATTTCCCGGCCTTCGTCGGCGAGGTGGCCAGGGTGCTGCGACCCGGCGGCCGATTCCTGCATGCCGACCTCCGTCATGCGGGCGGCGTCAGCGAGTGGGTCGGCGCGCTCGTCTCCCGTCCCGGTCTGCGGCTCGATGCGATGCGTCTAATCACGCCGGAAGTCATCCGGGGCATGGAAGCCGTCTCTCCGCGCCATGAGGCCCTCGTTCGAGAATGCCTGCCTTGGCCCCTGAAGCGTCTCGGCCTCGATTTCGCGGGCGTCCGCGGATCCTTGCCTCACCGGGCGCTCCGGGCGGGAGAGCTTGACTACCGGTCCTTCGTCCTGACCCGCGGCTGAGGCCTTCAGTTCTTCCTGAGCACGAAGAGCCAGACCTGCTTGCCGGTGTTGGACTTGTGCGAGGTGATGACCTCGATGGAGATGCGATGGCCGAACCATTCCGACAGCAGGTAGGGCATGTAATGGGGATTGGCGCCGAAGGGGTCCATCTCGCCGGCGCCCTGGGGGCTGTGGTCCATCGTGTGCTCGATGAAGAGCAGGCCGCCTTGCTTCAGCTGGTCCAGCCAGGCTCCGACCGCCTGGTCGGGCTTCCAGCTCTGGTCGAGCGAGTTCGTGTAGATGAAATCGCAACGTCCGACCCAGGCCTCATTGCGGTCGTGGAAGTCCCACTGGACCGAGCGGGGGTAATCCTTGGCCGTCTCCGAGATGTCCGTGCCAGTGATGTCGACCGTCAGCTTGCCGGCCAGGAAGTTCTGCTCGAATCCGTTGCGCGTGCCGTGGCAGAGCGCGAACAGGTCGGTCCGGCCCGGGAACTCCTTGCGCACCCGTTCGGCCACCAGGGAGAGCGTGCTTTCGTCGGCCCACACCTAGTCGATCTTCCGCTTGTTGTGGAAGATCTGGGTGGCGCGGTACTCCTCGTAGGAGGCGTACTTGTGCAGGTAGAAGTCGGGCATCTTCTCGCGCACCTCGAGCCCGAAGGCGGAGGCGAGTCAGTTGAGCCGTTTGGCCACGGAGCGACGGAACTTCAAGGGGTCAAGATTGACGGCTGGGCTTGCGTGGCAATGCCGAACCTCCGCGCAGAGAGGGCGCCGCCGCGGCCTTGCCGATGTCGACGGCCGAGCAGAGCGCCGCGTTGGCCCGGTGCCAGAGGACCGTCCGGCGCAGCCCTTCGGGCAGGTCCACCCTCGGCTTCCATCCCAGTTCCCGCTCCGCCTTGCGACGGTCGGCCTGGGTGGACTGCATGTCGGAGCGGTCGCGGGGGTCGCCCAGTCGCTCGTAATCCTTGGAGCCCACCTGACGTTCGATTTCCGTGATGAGCGCGTTGATCGTGGTGGGCCGCTTGCCGCCGCCGAGATTGATGATCCGGTGCCCCTCCTTGCGGTCCTTCCAGCGATGGGCGGCCAGGATCGTCCCCCGGGCGATGTCGTCGACGAAGGTGAAGTCGCGATTCTGCCTGCCGTCGCCCGTCACTGTGATGGCCGTGCCACGTCGGATCCCTTCGATGAACCTGAACACGCTCATGTCGGGCCGGCCAGCCGGTCCGTAGACCGTGAAGTAGCGCACGACGGTGGAGCGGATGCCTTCATTGGCCCAGTAGCTGTGACAGAGCAGCTCGGCCGCGATCTTGGAGGCCGAGTAGGGGGAGATCGGCTTCGTCGCCGGCTGGTCTTCGCGGAAAGGCGGCTCGCAGCCCCAGCCGTACGCGGAGGAGGTCGAGGCGAGCACGTGAGAAAGGCACCCCGTTGCCTTCATCGCTTCGAGCACGTTGATGACTCCTTCGGCGTTGGCACGCAGGTAATCGACCGGACGCAGCCGCGAGGCGGCCACTCCCGCCCGGGCGGCGAGATTGAGCACGTGGTCGAAGGGCGGGGCGCCCTTGCGTGACGCGAGGCGGAAGACCCTGTCCAACGCAGGGCGGTCCGCGGTGTCCGCCTGGATGAACGTGAAGCGTCCGTCACGCGACCGTTCAGGGCGTCCGGCCCGGAGGCGCAGACGCCAGTCGCGGGAGGGGCTGAGGCCGCGTCCGAGCAGTCCGGCCAGCCGGAGGTGTTTCAGACGCACATCATAGGCGTCGTTCACGCAATCCACCCCCACCACCGTGTTGCCGGGCTTCGCCAGCAGGAGTTCGCATACCCGCGAGGCGATGAACCCCGCGCAACCCGTGACCAGATAGCGCATGCTCAATAACACGCCCGGCCGCATGGATTGTAAAGTTCCAAGGCTGGTGAGGGCTTGCCTGAGTCCGCCCGCCGGACAGGCTCGGCGCATGCTCCGGAAGACGATCCCTCTCCTCACATTCGGTTTCGCTGGCGCGCTGCGCTCCGCTTCCGGTCCGAACATCATCTTCATCCTCACCGACGACCAGGGCTACGGCGACCTCTCCGCTCACGGCAATCCCGTGCTCAAGACGCCCAACCTGGATCGCCTCCGGGCCGAAAGCGTCCGCTTCGAGGATTTCCATGTCTCGCCCACCTGCTCACCGACCCGCAGCGCCCTGCTGACCGGCCGCCATGAGTTCAAGAACGGGGTCACCCATACCATCCTGGAGCGCGAGCGCCTTACCCTCAAGGCCACCACCTTCCCCCAGCTGCTGCAGAAGGCCGGCTACCGCACCGGCATCTTCGGCAAGTGGCACCTCGGGGACGAGGCCGAATATCAGCCCGACCGCCGCGGCTTCAACGAGGTCTACATCCACGGCGCGGGCGGCATCGGCCAGTCCTACCCGGGCAGCTGCGGCGACGCGCCGGGCAATTCCTATTACGGGCCCTGGATCCTGCACAACGGCAAGTTCGAGAAGACCGAGGCCTACTGCACCGATGCATTCTTCAGCCAGGCCTCACGGTGGATCGAAGGCGAGGCGGCGGCCAAGCGTCCCTTCCTCGCCTGGATTGCCACCAACGCCCCGCACGGTCCCTATAACGCCCGTCCCGAGGACGCCGCGCTCTACGAAGGGAAGGGGCTCGGGAAGGACACGGAGAACTTCTTCGGCATGATCCATAACATCGACCAGAACGTGGGTCGCCTGCTGGCCCGTCTCGATGAGCTTGGCATTGCGGAGAACACCTTGGTCGTCTTCATGAACGACAACGGCGGCACCGCCGGTACCAAGGTCTTCAACGCCGGCATGCGCGCGAGCAAGGGCTCGCCCTTCCTGGGCGGCACCCGTGCGGTCTCCCTCTGGCGCCTGAAGGGACGTTTCCAGCCGGCCGAGGTCAGGCAGCTGACCGCCCACGTGGACGTGTTCCGCACCATGATCGAGCTGACCGGCGCCGAAATCCCGGCGGAAGTCCTTCCGCAGGTCGAAGGCCGCAGCCTCCTGCCCTTGCTCAGCGGTACCGCCAAGGAATGGTCTGACCGCACCCTGTTCACGCATGTCGGCCGCTGGGGCAACATGCAGAAGGGCGTCGACCCTGAGTCCGGCAAACTGCAGCAGACCAGCGTGCGGACCGACCGCTGGCATCTGGTCTCCTCATTGCCCAACGCCGGCCTTCCGGCCGCCAAGGGCGCGGCCCCCAAGGGCGCCCAGAAGGGCAAAGCCAAGGCGAAGGCCAAGGCCGCTCAGACCCAGCCCGCGTTCGTCTGGATGCTCTTCGACGTCTCGAAGGACTATGGTGAGACCACGGACGTCGCCGCCCAGCATCCCGAAGTCGTCAAGGACCTGGTCGCACGCCATGACGCTTGGTGGAAGGAATGCCGTCCCCTCATGGTCAACGAGAGTGTCGAGGGACCGGCCGAGAACCCTTTCAAGGTGCTCTTCCGTCAGCAGGTCGGCAAGTGACCCTCAGCCCAGCAGGGGCTTCACGATCTCGCCGTGGATGTCGGTGAGGCGGAAATCCCTTCCCTGGTAGCGGTACGTCAGACGCGTGTGTTCGACGCCCATCAGGTGCATGATGGTCGCGTTGAGGTCGTGCACGTGCACGCCGTCCTTGACGATGTTGTAGCTGAAGTCGTCGGTCTCGCCGTGGGTGTGTCCCTTGCGGACACCGGCGCCAGCCATCAGGACCGTGAAGCAGCGCGGGTGGTGGTCGCGGCCATAATTCGTCTCCGTCAGGGCCCCTTGGGAGTAGGTCGTGCGGCCGAATTCGCCGCCCCAGACGATCAGCGTGTCGTCGAGCAGTCCGCGCTGCTTGAGGTCGGTGAGCAGGCCGGCCGTGGCCTGGTCGGTGTCATTGCACTGGCCTTTGATGGCTTTCGGCAGGCCTCCGTGGTGGTCCCAGCCCATGTGGAAGAGTTGGACGAAGCGAACGTCACGTTCCGCGAGACGGCGGGCGAGCAGGCAGTTCGAGGCGTAGGAGCCGGGCCGGGTGACGTCCGGTCCGTAGAGGTCGAGTACGTGCTTGGGCTCCTTGGAAAGGTCCATCAGGTCCGGCACGCTCGTCTGCATGCGGAAGGCCATCTCGTACTGGGCCACGCGCGCCTGGATTTCGGGGTCTCCGAGCGCGCCGAAGCGTTCGCGGTTGAGGGCCGCGATTTCGTCCAGGGTCTCGCGACGCACTTCCCGTGAGATGCCCTCGGGGTCCTTGAGGTAGAGCACCCGTTCGCCCTTGTTGCGCAGCTTCACGCCCTGGTGACGGGAGGGCAGGAAGCCGGCGCCCCAGAGACGGTCGTAGAGCGGCTGGTCGTCGGGGCGCCCGCTGCCGAAGGAGGTCATCACCACGTAGGCCGGGAGGTCGGCGTTCTCGCTGCCGAGGCCGTAGGCGGACCAAGCGCCGATGCTGGGACGGCCGGCGAGCTGCGATCCCGTCTGCATGAACGTGATGGCCGGGTCGTGGTTGATGGCCTCGGTGAACATCGCGCGGACGACGCACCACTCGTCGGCCTTGGAGGACATGTGCGGCATCAGCTCGCTGAACCAGGCGCCGGACTGTCCGTACTGGCGGAACTTGAACATCGAGGGCGCCACCGGGAAGTTCTTCTGACCCGAGGTCATGGTGGTCAGCCGCTGGCCCTTGCGAATCGAGTCCGGCAGGTCCTTGCCGCGCATCTTCTCCATCTGCGGCTTGGGGTCGAAGAGGTCCATCTGTGAGGGCGCGCCGGACTGGAACAGGTAGATGATCCGCTTCGCCTTGGGCTTGAAGTTCGGGAAGCCCAGCCCGGGGTTGGCGGCGAAGGCCGGCGCGCAGAGCGTGCCGAGGGCCGTGAGGCCGAGTCCGCCGGCGGAGCCCTTGAGGAACGTGCGCCGGGAGAGCGCCATGCGCTCCGCGGGGCCCAGTCCGTGATAGTCGCGGTCGTTGCAGTTCATTCGCGGGTGACGGTTTCGTCGAGGTTGAGAAGCACGTTGGCGGTCACCGTCCAGGCGGCCAGCTCGGGGGCCGGCAGGTCCTGCGGGGCGGGGCTGGCGCCGAAGGCGAGCAGCTTGCGGGCCGCTTCGGGTTCGGCGGCGTAGCGGCTGAGGCGTCGGTCGAATCCGTCGCGGAGCACCTTGAGTTCGGAGGGCCTGGCCTCGCGGCCGGTCACCCGTCGGAACGCCCAGCCCAGGCGTGCGTCGGTGTCGCCGGTCTGGCGGAGCGACTGCTCGGCCAGCTTGCGGGCGGCCTCGACGTAGGTGACTTCGTTGAGGAGCGACAGGGCCTGGGTCGGGGTGTTGGAGCGGGAGCGCTTCACCGTGCAGACCTCGCGGCTCGAACTGTCGAACATGAGCATCGAGGGCGGAGCGGCCGTGCGCTTCCAGATGGTGTAGACGGAGCGTCGGTAGAGCCCTTCGCCGTTGTCGGCCTTGTAGTTGCGCATGTCGCCGTAGACGCTGGTCTCGTCCCACACCGCCTCAGGCATGTAAGGCTTCACGCTCGGTCCGCCGACCTTGGGCACCAGCAGGCCGCTGACGGCCAGGGCCTGGTCACGGATGGTCTCGGCGGGCAGGCGGAACCGCGGTCCGCGAGCCAGCAGACGGTTGTCGGGATCCTTCTCCAGCATCTCGGGGGTGACGGCGGCGGAGCGACGGTAGGCAGCGCTCATCATCAGCGTCTTCTGCATGGCTTTCATGTCCCATTTGAGCCGCACGAACTCCGTGGCGAGCCAGTCAAGCAGCTCCGGGTGGTACGGCCACTCGGCCTGGGAACCGAAGTTCTCGGAGGTCTTGACGATGCCGATGCCGAAGAATCGTTCCCAGGCGCGGTTGACCCAGACGCGGGCGGTGAGCGGGTGTTCGCCGCTCACGAGCCATTGCGCGAAGCCGAGCCGGTTGTTCGGGGCGCCGGAGGGCAGGGGGGGCAGGACCTTGGGCAGCGCGCGCGGCACCTTTTCCCCGATCTTGTCGTATTCGCCGCGGAGGAGGACGAACGCGTCCCGCGGCTCCTCCTTCTCCTTCATCACCATGACGCTGATGGGCGCGGAGAGCGCGTCGTCCTGAGCCTTGCGGAGGGCCTCGACCTTGGCGACCGCCTGACGCCGGGGGTTCTCGGGGCTTTCTGAGAAAAGCTTTTCAAGGGCTTTCTGGTCGGCCGGGGTCACCTTGTCGGCCGACTTGGAGAGGATGCGCTTGGCTGCCTCGGCCGCGGCGTCCGACTTCAGGGAAAGCAGCTTCGGGCTCTGGGAGGAGGTGCTGAGGCGGAAGCGGCCGACGCTGTGCTGACTGATCGTGTCGTGCCGCATCACGGCCATGACGCGAGATCCGGCGGGAATCTGCGTGGGGGCGACGGTGAAGATGGCCTTGCGGGGAACGCGGTTCTCGGGCGCGTTGCCTCCGATCGCCCAGCCGGCGCTCTCGTTGCCGGCCTTCTTGGCCTTGCCTTTGACCATCACGGGCGGTGCGAGCTTGGCGATGCTCCAGCCGGGCTGGTCAAAGTCGCTTTCCGCCGCCACGAGTGGAATCTGCTTCGCCTTGCCGTCAGGTCCGATGATCCTGACTTCGAATCCGCTCAGCACGAAGTTGCCGTTGAAGGCGCGTCCGAGGCTCTTGTTGGGCAGGGAGTCATGCGGGAAGACCTCAAGTTGGACGGCGGTGAGGAGTCCCGGATCCTGCTTCCACTCGACCGTGTAGGTCTCCTTGTTCGCCGTGCCGCCGGAGGCCAGCCAGGTCCCGTCATCGAGGCGGCTGAACTCGGCGTTCTCCTTGGCGGAGACCTTCTCGCCTTCGAGCTGCCTCCAGTTGAGGCCGTCCTTGGCGAAAGCTTGCCGTTGCCGTTCCAGCCAGGCCTTGAACACCTCGGGCTGCGAGGCGGGCATGGCCTTCAGTTCGGCCTCCGCGGCCTGAAGCATCGCGGTGACCTCGTCGATCTTGCGCTTCTCCTCCGCGGTGGGCAGGCGGAGGATGGGCTGCGTGTTGCCGCCCCGTCGCGTGCCCCCTGAGCCGCCGAATTCACCGAGCACGCCGGTCTCGTCGACCGAATTGAAGTAGGCGAAGAACGAGTAGAAGTCCTTCTGGGAGACGGGGTCGTACTTGTGGTCGTGGCAGCGGCAGCAGTTCATCGTGAGCGCGAGCCAGGTGAGGCCCGTGGTCTCGACGCGGTCGATGACGTTTTCGGCGAACCACTCCTCGACGATGCGGCCTGCCTCGCCGTTCAGGCGGTGGTTGCGGTGGAAGCCCGTGGCCATGATCTGGTCGGGCGTGGCGCCTGGCAGCAGGTCGCCGGCCAGCTGTTCGACCGTGAAGCGGTCGAAGGGCTTGTTGTCATTGAAGGCCTTGATGACCCAGTCGCGCCAGGGCCACATCGTGCGCTGGGTGTCGCTCTGGAAGCCGTTGCTGTCGGCGTAGCGCGCGAAGTCGAGCCACTGCATGGCCATCGTCTCGCCGTAGTGCGGCGAGGCCATCAGGCGGTCGATCGCCCTGGACCATGCTTGGGGGGAGCGGTCGTTGACGAACGCCTCACGGTCGGCGTCGGTCGGCGGGAGTCCGGTCAGGTCGAGCGCCGCGCGGCGGAGGAGCGTCAGCCGGTCGGCTTCGCCGTTGGGCGTGAGGCCCTTCGCCTTGAGACCGGCGGCGAGGAAGGCGTCGACCTCATTGCCTCCGGCGGGGATGGCGGGCACGGCGGGACGCTTCGGCGGGATGAAGGCCCAGTGACCCTGGTATTCGGCGCCCTCGGCGATCCAGCGACGCAGCACGGCCACCTGAGTGGCGTTGAGCGTCTTGTGTGACTCAGGGGGCGGCATCACGTCGTCGGGGTCCTTGGTCGTGATGCGTGCGATGACGGCGCTCTTCTCGGGCTGACCGGGCACGATGGCAGGGTCTCCGGACTTGCCGCCTTTGCGTGCGGCTTCGAGCGAGTCGAGACGCAGCCCGCCCTTGATCTTGTTGGTGTCCGGACCGTGGCAGGCGAAGCAGGTGTCGGAGAGGATCGGGCGGACGTCGCGGTTGAATTCCAGCCGGCTCTCCGCGGCGGGAAGCGAGGCGGACAGGCAGGCGAGCGCCAGGGGCAGGGCGGGGCGCATCATGAAAGTGTCACGCATGGGACGACGGGGGTCAGTCTTTGATAGTACCGCGGCCGCCCCTTGCAAGAAATGGACAAAAGAAAAACCCCTCTTTCGAGGGGTTTTGAAGGAAGCGGGAAAATGCCTGCTCAAGGCAGGTCCTTGATGGCGATGTTGCGGAAGGCGACCGGGTCATTGTGGCCGGCGAAACCGAAGTAACCCTCGGTCAGGCCGAGTCCTGGGTGCTTCTTCTTGCCCATGACCGTGTCGAGGTCGACCTTGGAGAGGTCGGCGTCCAGGATGACGGAGCCGTTGAGTTCCAAGCGGATGGTGGAGCCCTTCACGGTGACCTCCTGGAAGTTCCATTCGCCGTTCGGGCGCTGGTAGCCGCGCTGGGCGGCGACCATGCCGTAGGCGGATCCGTGGACCTGCCGTGGGTCGAGCTTGCCCTTCACCTTGTCATAGTCCTCGGCGAGGACCTGTAGTTCGCACATCGCGTCGTAGGCAGGGTCGCCCTTGCCCGTGAAACGGATGGCGAGGCCGTTGTTGCCGGCGGAGGGCACCTTGAATTCCAGGCGCACGGCGAAATCGCGCAGCTTGCGGTCGTAGTAGGGGTGGCCGCCCTTGCCCTTCTGGCAGACGATGGCGCCGTCGATGATGTCGTAGTTCCCGACCGGGCCGGCCCAGCCGGTGAAGTCCTTTCCGTTGAAGACGCTGGAGAAGCCGTCCTTGCCGTTCGAGGCCAGGATGCGGTTGGCTTCGTCGCCGCCGATCTCACGGATGGCGACGTTGCGCCAGCGGATGGGAGCGCCGTGGGTCTGCAGGCAGATCGGGCCGCGTGCGGCGAGGGCCGTCTTGCGGTCGTAGTAGTTCTCCATGACCGCGTGGTCCACGGTCTGCTTGCCGTTGAGCCACACGCTCACGCGGGCGCCGGTCATGACGACCCGCAGGGTGTTCCATTCGCCGGCGGGCTTGTCGGCCAGCACGAGCGGGTCCTTGCCGGGGTTGCCCTTGGTGTTGTTCCAGAGCGCGCCGGAGCCCAGCTGGGCGCCGTGCTTGTGGGCCTTCTCGTCCGTGGGGTCCCAGATCTGGACCTGGGGCGCGCCGCGGAGGTAGACGCCCGAGTCGCCCTTGGGGGCCATGTTGTATTCGAGCACGAGCTCAAAGTCGCCGTATTCCTTATCCGTCGTGGCGTAGGGGCCGGTGCCGGGGTTGAGGATCTCGCCGTCCTTGACGGACCAGAGCTGGGAGAACTCCTCGCGCATCTTGGCGAGCGCAGCGTCGCGCTTCTCGCCGGTCAGCTTGGCCACCGAATGGGGGTTGTAGCCGTGCCAGCCGGAGAGGTCCTTGCCGTTGAACAGCGAGGTGAATCCTTCGGGCGTGGCAGCCGGCAGGGCGGCCGCGAAGAGCGCAAGGGCAGGGGTGAGGATGCGCAGGGTCATGGGAGGGGTTGGGTCAGAGGGGTTCGAGGGTGCAACGGCGCACTTCGAAGGCACCGCCTTCGGACTGCAGGCCGATGAAGCCTTCGGAGAGGTTGAGGCCGGAGAGCCGGTTGGCCTCCTGACCGTTGACGAGGATCACGACTGTGTCGCCGTCGCAGACGGTGGTGAAGGTGTTCCATTCGCCGGCGGGCTTCTCAAGTCCGTCCTTGGCGCGTCCGATGCGGTAGCCGCGGACGGCTCCGGTCTTCTTGTCCTTGAGTTCGGTGCCTTCCTTGGCCTTGGCTCCGGACCAGAGGTAGAAGTCGCCCTGGTTCTTGTGCATGCCCTGGCACTCGACGCTCTTGGGCCAGACGGCGTCGGGCGGGGTCATGTGCACCACCACACCGGTGTTGCCGGGCTTGGTGAAGCGCCATTCGACGGTGAAGCGGTACTGGCGGTAGCTCTTCTCGGTGCGGAGGAAGCCGTTGGGCTTGCCCGTGCAGACGAGCAGGCCGTCCTTCACGGACCAGGTGCCATCGGTCGGGGCGTTGTCGCGGAGGTGGGAGACCCAGCCTGAGAGGTCCTTGCCGTTGAAGAGCTCGGACTTGGCGGAGGGCTTGGCGGCCTCGGCGGCGTAGGACGAGGAGAATGCCAGCAGGGAGAGCAGCAGGGTGCGCAGCGGGGTCATGCCGCAAGATAGCGGTGACGCCTTCCACGTAGAAGCCAAAACGCCGGATTTAATCGGCGTTTTAAGTTCATTTCCCGCTCAGGCCATCACGCCCTTCACCACCTTGCCGGCCACGCCGGTCAGACGGACGTCGAGTCCTTGGAACTTCACAGTGAGTCGGTGGTGGTCGATGCCCATCAGCGCGAGCATGGTCGCGTGCAGGTCCGGCATGTCGACGATCCGGTCGACGGCGTTGTAGCCGAGCTCATCGGTGGCGCCGTAGGTCATGCCGGCTTTGACGCCCCCGCCGGCGAGGAAGACGGAATAGCCCGCGATGTGATGGTCGCGTCCGGTGCCCTGACCCATCGGGGTGCGTCCGAACTCCCCGCCCCAGAGGATGAGGGTGTCCTCGAGCATGCCGCGACGCCGGAGGTCGTTGATGAGGGCGGCGGTGGCCTTGTCGACGTCCTGGGCGCCCATCTTCATGCCTTCGTCGAGCCCGCCGTGCAGGTCCCATGCGCGGTGGTACAGCTGGATCATGCGGACGCCCCGTTCGGCCAGGCGCCGGGCCATGAGGCAGTTGGAGGCGAAGGAGCCGTCACCGACCTCCTTGATGCCGTATTCTTCGAGGGTGGACTTGGATTCCTTGGAGAAGTCGAGCAGCTCCGGCACGCTGGTCTGCATGCGGAAGGCCATCTCATATTGCGCGACACGCGTGGCGATCTCGGGGTCGACGGTCTCCTCGGCGAGCTCGCCGTTGAGCCGGCGGACCTCCTCGATGACCTGACGCTGGGTGCTCTGGCAGACGCCCTCGGGGTTGCCGATGTAGTGCACCGCCTCGCCCTTGGACTGGAACTGGATGCCCTGGAACTTGCTGGGCAGCACGCCGCTCGACCACTGCCGGGAGGAGATGGGCTGCTGGCCGGTGCGTCCGGCGGAGGTGAGGACGATGTAGCCCGGCAGGTCGTCGCTCTCGGAGCCGAGCCCGTAGAGCAGCCACGAGCCCATGGACGGCCGGCCCTTGATGATGGAGCCGGTGTTCATGAACGCGTGGGCGGTGTCGTGGTTGATCTGCTCGGTGCGGAGCGAACGGATCACGCAGAGGTCGTCGGCGACGGAGCCGATGTGCGGGAAGATGTCGGTGATCTCGATGCCCGACTTGCCCCACTTCTTGAATTCGAAGGAGCCGCCGCGAGCCTTGAGGACCGTGTTCTGCAGCTGGGCAATCTGCTTGCCCTTGGTGAAGGACTCGGGGAAGGGCTGCCCGTGCAGGCGCTTGAGCTCGGGCTTGTTGTCGAAGAGCTCCAGGTGGGGTGGACCGCCGGCCATGCACATGAAGATGATGCGCTTGGCGCGGACCGGCAGGTGGGGCTTGGTCAGGGCGCCCTTGGAGAAACGTGAGGACTCCGCCGCGGATGCCTTGGCGGCCAGCATGGCGAAGGCGGCCGAACCGAGGCCGTAGGCGCTGCGCGTCAGGAAGCTCCTCCGGTTGACGGAGAGGGCGTGGGCGACGGGATCGAAGGGGCGCATGGTTCAGTAGCGGGTGACGGCCTCGTGGGAGTTGAGCACGGCCCGGCAGGCGTTGGTCCAGGCCGCGAGCACGGCGGGGTCGCCGGGCGGTACGGGCGACAGGCCAACCTTGAGCAGTTTGGCGGCGTCCTCCGGGTTGGACCGGTAGTGTGCGGTTTGGTCGGCGATCAGCTTCTCCAGCGGGGCGCGGTCGGCTGGACGGATGGGCCGGCCCACGGCCAGGCGGAAGACGAGGTCGAGACGGTCCGTGTCCTCGGGGGTCGCGAGCAGGCGTGAGGCCATGGCGCGCGCCGCTTCGACGAAGGTGGGGTCGTTGAGCAGGGTCAGGGCCTGCTGCGGTGTGTTGCTGTAGTTGCGCAGGGCGGAGCATTCGTCGCGCACGGGCGCGTCGAAATTCACCAGCATCGGATGGAGGAACATGCGCTGCCAGTGCATGTAGAGGCCGCGTCGCCACTGCTCTCGGCCTTCGCTCGGGACGTAGGTCCGGTTGGGGAACTGCAGCGGCTCGTAATGTCCGGCGGGCTGGTAGGGTTTCACGCTCGGGCCGCCGATCTCGGAAGTGTCGAGCAGTCCTGCGATGAACAGGGCGTTGTCGCGCACGAACTCGGCGTCGAGACGACGCGGGTTCTGCGAGGCCAGCAGGCGGTTGGACGGGTCGAGGTCCTTCAGTTCGGGGCGCAGGCTGGAGGACTGCCGGTAGGTCCGGCTGGTCACGAGCAGGCGAACCATGCGCTTCACGTCCCAGCCCTTGTCGCGGAACTCGAGGGCCAGCCAGTCGAGCATCTCCGGATGGGAGGGCGGCTCACCCTGAGAACCGAGGTCGTCGAGCATGACCGTCAGCCCCGCGCCATGGAAGAGCTGCCACATGCGGTTCATCACCGTGCGGGCCGTGATCGGGTTGTCCTTGGAGACGATCCACGCGGCAAGGTCGCGTCGGTCGAGCGGCCGCTCGGCGGAGCTTTCGCGGCGGCCGGGAAGGAAGGACGGCGTGGCGGGCAGCACGACCGGGCCGGATTCATCCAGGAAGTTGCCCCGGGGCAGCACGCGCACCGTCAGGGGCTTCACGGACTGCGTCACCATGGTCCAGGCCTTGCCGCCGTTGTAAGACCGCAGTTCCGCGGCCATGCGGCGGTGAGATTCGACCGCGGCCCGGTCCGTCTGGGCTGAATGCAGCCAGAGCAGGGGCGCGTCGGCGGAATCGAGGGACGTCGCGTTCACGGATGCCAGCATGCGGGCGTCCGCGGCCGAGAAGGGTGAGAATCCTGCGCGGAGGGTGAGCTTGGAATCGCAGCCCAGACTAAGCACGAGCGACTCGCCCTCCTTGAGGGTCACGGGGCGGTCCAGGGTCCAGATCGCGTGAAGGTCGCGGCCGAGCCGGAACTTCCAGACCGACGCGACGTCGGTGAGCTCGGTGCCACCGTTGAAGCGGGCTTCGCGGTGATCCGCATGTCCGTGGGAGAGGGCAAGCGGCGTCATCCGGCCTTGGACGTCGCGATGTAGAAGGGCGGGGGTGAGCGTGACGCTGCGGTCCGAGTCGTTGCCTTCCTTGGGCACGTCGATGCGGAATGAGCCGTAGATGCCGGGAGCCGGGCGGAAGGCGGCGTGGAACTGCTCACCGCGGCCGAGCGCCTTGGGGATGACCACCAGTGCGCCGGCTGCGAAGGCCGTGGGCGTCGGGGCGACCGCGGCCTTCGCCTTGGCCTCCTTCTTGGCCGCGGCCTTGCCGGGAACGGGCGTGCGGGTGAGCGTATGATCGCCTGCGGGGCGGACCCAGCCTCCGGAGTGAGCCGTGAGGAACGAGGTCGAAGAGGCCTTCCAGGTTTCGAAGGCCTTGCGACGAGGCTCATTCCCGAGCGCGTCCTTCAGCCACCCGTCCTCCCAGGACTTGATGGCCGCGCGGGCCTCGCGGTCCCGACGGGTCAGGAATGCGTTGCTCACTTCGGCCTCGGGGAAGAACGGATGGTCGTTGCCCACGCCCTTGAGTTCTGGTTCGGGGGTGTAGGCGTAGTCGGCGTAGACGCCCCACTGCTTCACGTCGGCGAAGAAGGCCTGCAGCGAATAGAAGTCACGCTGGGAGATCGGGTCGAACTTGTGGTCGTGGCACTCGGCGCAGCCGAACGTGCTGCCCAGCCAGGCGGCGGAGACGGAGCGGACGCGTTCCGCGCCATACTTGGAGAGATACTCCTTCACCTGCGCGCCGCCCTCGCGGGTCATCATGTTCAGCCGGTTGTAGCCGCTGGCGATGAGCTGCTCTTCCGTCCGGTCCGGCAGCAGGTCGCCCGCGATCTGCTCGCGGCTGAAGACGTCGAAGGGCTTGTTGGCGTTGAAGGCCTGGATGACGTAGTCGCGGTAGGGGAAGATCCGCTGATTCTGGTCGCCGTGATAGCCGACCGTGTCGGCGTAGCGGGCCACGTCCAGCCACCACACTGCCATGCGTTCGCCGAAGCGCGGCGAGGCCAGCAGGCGGTCGACCTGCTTCCCGTAGGCGTCGGGAGACTTGTCGGCGAGGAAGGCGGCGGTCTCCTCCGGGGTCGGGGGCAGTCCGGTCAGGTCCAAGGAGAGTCGACGGAGCAGGATTTCGGGGCGGGCCTCCGGGGAGGGACGCACGCCCTTGACGGCGAGCTTTTCACCGATGAAGGCGTCGATGGGATTGCGTCCGCCCTCGGGCATGGGCGGCACCTTGGGTTCCGTCAGCGGCATGTAGGCCCAATGCGGCTCGTAGAGGGCGCCTTGCGCGACCCAGCGACGGAACAGCTCCTTCTGGGCCGCAGTCAGGGTCTTGTGCGCCTCCTTGGAAGGCATCACGTCGTCTGGATCCTCCGAGAAGATCCGTTTGATGACTTCGCTCTGTTCGGGCTTCCCGGGCACGATGGCCGTCTCGCCGCTCTTGCCCGACTTCAGGGCCTCCTCGCGGATGTCCAGTCGGAGGCCGCCCTTGCGCGACTTCGGGTCGAAGCCATGGCAGTGGAAGCACGTGTCCGACATGATGGGTCGGATGTCCCGGTTGAAGCGCACCGTCGCCTCCGCCTGGCAAAGGGCGGATAGGGTGAGCGCGGCGGCAAGGAGCGGGGTACGGCCCATAACCGACAGGACATGGTTTTGCCGCGGGATTTCAAGGCCGCATGACGATTGCGGCGTGGGTGGATGGCCTCAGTCGCGGCGCCAGTTGACCGCGTCGATCAGCACGTAGCCCGAGGAGCCTTCGTTGGAGATCACGACCTCGGCCGGACCGGCCGCAAATTCGTAGGTGCCGGCCGAGACGAATCCGTCCTTGGCTCCCGTCCCCGTCAGGTCGACCCTGCGTTCCGCGACGCCACCCGCATGACGGATCCTGACCAGGGCGTCCTTGCTGCGGTTCGCGTTGGGCACCACGGAGAGACGCACCTCGTGACGGCCGCCCTCGGGCAGCTTGCCGATGAATTTGGCGGACATCGGGGCGGATCCCTTGCCGTCGTGGCGGTAGCCCATGCCGATGAAACCCGAGTTGGCCGAGCTGGCGTGCCATTCGCCGGTGAGCACGGCCTCCTCGTCGTCGACGGTCACGCCGGGGGCGGCCTTGGCCGACCGGGACGACTTCGGGAGCTTCACGGGGCCGTCGTATTCCAGCACCTGCCCGTCCTTCAGCAGCTTCTGACGTAGGGCGGGGTAGGGGACGGACTGCACGTCAGAGCCGGCCTCGATGGCCATGGAGGCCGCGGTCGCCGCCGACTGGCCGAGGATCATGAAGACGGGTTCCATGCGGATGGAGCCGTAGGCGATGTGGCTGGCGCTGCAGGCGACGGGCACGAGCAGGTTGGCGCACTCCGACGCCTTGGGCACCAGGGTGCCGTAGGCGATCGCGTAGGGGGTGATGCCGACCCCGATGTCGCCCTCGTTCTGCACGTTGCCGTCCGGCGTGACGTAACGGCGGACGTTGTGCGAATCGATGGTGTAGCTGCCCATGCCGACCGAGTCGGGCGTGGGCTTGCGCTTCGTGAGCTCGTTCTCGGTCATCACGAAGGCTCCGGTCATGCGGCGGGCCTCACGCACGTAAATCTGGTGCGGCCAGTTTCCGTTGTCCTTGAACTCGTCCTTCGGCAGGCCCCAGCGGTTCGCCTCCGTCCGCACCTCTTCCGGGACCCTGGGATCGTTGGCGATGAACCACAGCAGGCCCTGCTGGTAGGTCCGGTGCTCGGCGATGATCTCCTTGCGGCGTTCGTAGGAGGCTTCGGGGTAGTCGTAGTTCATCCCGATGTTGTCGAAGCTGAACGGCCCGTGGTTGTTCGTGTCCGTCTTGCGGTTGGGCACGTCGTCGAACTTGTGGAAGGTCTCGCGCCAGCCGGCTTCGAAGACCCGGGCCAGCAGTTCGTATTGGTACGCGTCATAGCCTTCGGGCTTAGGGAAGGACACGCGGTTGTCCGGGTGGTCCGTCGCGCACCAGCGGAAGCAGTAGGCCTGCACGCGCCGGTCGCCCTCGCCGCGCACGCCGGGCGCGTCGGCTGAGATGCGCGGAAGCAGTCCGGAGGATGGGTCGCCGGGGATCTTGTAGGCGCTGATGGGCCGCTTCACGGCGCCGAAGTGATGGCGGTGGTGGAGGATGCCGACCTGGTTGCCGTTCCATTTTTCGCCGTAGACCGAGTTCGCCTCGCGTCCGACGTGGTAGGAGACGCCGGCTGCGGCCATGAGGTCGCCTTCGTAGGTCGCATCGATGAACATCTTTCCGGAGTAGGTGCGACCGGACAGCGTCGTGATGGACACGATGCGGCCTTCCTTGCGCACCACGCCCTTGGCCCGGTCGAGCCACTCGTCGCGACGCACCGTCAGGCCGAACTCCTGCACATAGCCTTCGAACACGCGTTCGGCCACCGAGGGCTCGAAGATCGACATCGTGCGGTTCTCGCCGTCCACCGCCGGCGTTCCCTGTCCCTTGCCGCCGTATTCCGAGGGCTTCTGCCACTTCCAGGTCCCGGGCTTCTGGTATTCCGTCCAGATGCGGTGATAGAAGTCGCGGGCGAGTCCGCCGATGACGCCCTTGTTCCCCGTGTCGGTGTAGCCGAGTCCGCCGCTGGAGAGTCCGCCGAGATGGACGTCGGGTCCGACGAGGATGACCGACCTCCCCATCTTCTTCGCCTGCACGGCGGCGATGACGCCGGCGGAGGTGCCGCCGTAGACGATGAGGTCGGCGCTTTCCGACATCGGGTCGGACGGCGCCGCGGAGAGGGCGGCGGCCGGGAGCAGGGCCAGGAGGCGGAGGCGCATGGAATCAGCGGTTGGACGAGGTCTTGCGGATGAAGTTCACGAAGGCGAGCCGCGCGGGGTCGTCGTCATTGCGCAGGTTGTGTCCGACGCTGCCATGGTCACGGTCGTCGACCCGCAGGGAATAGTTCTCGGCGTGTCCGGCTGACTTCAGCATGGCGACCATGAACTGGTTCTCCTCGGCGCGACCGAGCATGTCCTTCTGGGCGTAGACCGTGAAGACGGGCGGCAGGGCCCGCTGGATGTGGAAGCAGGGCGCCGCCTCGTCGGCGATGACCTTGTATTTGGAGATCCCGCGCTCCTCCCGCACGATGTAGTGGGTGAAGACCTGGCCGCTCACCTGCGCGATGCCGGCCACGTCGCCGAGGCTCAGTCCGTGCGGGCGCAGCCGAGAGGGGTCGAAGCCGACGAGGAGGGCGAGGTAGCCGCCGGCGGAGTGGCCTCCGATGAAGACCTTGCGGGGGTCTCCGCCGTAGGTCGCGATGTTGCGCACGGCCCAGGTGAAGGCAGCCGCGGCGTCGTCGACGTAGTCGGGGTAGCGTCCCTTGGGTGACAGGCGGTAGTCGGCGGCGACGAAGGCGATGCCCGCCCGGGCGAAGCTGGCGCCGATCGCTCCGCAGTGCTCGGTGGGGCTGTCCTTGGAGCCGGCCTTAAGCCCGCCTCCGTGGAACCAGACCAGCGTCGCGAAGCCCTTCGACGACGCGTCCTCCGGCAGCGTGAGGTCGAGCTTGCAGCGCTCCTTGGCGTAGGCGTCGGGCGTGACCACCGGATCCCGGTAGGGCAGGTCCCTGAGGACGCGGATTTCGGCGGCCGACGCCAAGGGCAGGACGGCCGAGAGGAGGAGGGCGGCGAGGCGCATGTCAGGCGATGATCGACTGCACGATCTTGCCGTGCACGTCCGTGAGCCGGTAGTCGCGGCCCGCGTGATGGAAGGTGAATTCCTCGTGGTTGAATCCGAGGAGCCGCAGGATGGTCGCGTGCAGGTCGTGCACGTGGACGACGTCGGTCGCGGCCTTGAAGCCGAACTCATCGGTGGTGCCGTGGACGTGTCCGCCCTTCACGCCGCCGCCAGCCATCCAGATGGTGAAACCGTGGTTGTTGTGGTCGCGTCCGTTGATCTTGCCCGCATTGGAGCCGGGCGTGGGCAGTTCGACCGTGGGCGTGCGACCGAACTCGCCGCCCCAGATGACGAGCGTCTCGTCGAGCAGCCCGCGGCGCTTCAGGTCGGTGAGCAGCGCGGCGATGGGCTGGTCGGCCTCGCGGGCCAGGCGGCGGTGCTGGACCTCCAGGTCGTCGTGGCTGTCCCAGGGCTGGCCGTCACCGTGCCAGAGCTGGATGAACCGCACCCCGCGTTCGGAGAGACGTCGGGCGATGAGGAACTGCCGTCCGAGCACCGTGTCGCCGTACATCTCCCGCGTCTTCTCATCCTCGCTGCTGATGTCGAAGGCGTCCGACGCCTCGAGCTGCATGCGGTACGCCATCTCGAAAGAATGGGCGCGGGCCTCGAGGGCCGCGTCGGCGCCGCGGGCCTCGCGGTGGGCGGCGTTGAGCTTGGCGAGCAGGTCGAGCTGGCGGCGCTGGGCCGGCCGCGAGAGTCCGCCGTTGCGGATGTCCTCGACGAGCTCCTCGACCGACTTGCGGCCCGTGTTGACGTAGCTGCCCTGGTAGACGCCCGGCAGGAAGCCGCACTGCCAGTTCTGCGTCTCCTGGATGGGGAATCCGTTCGGGCAGAGCGTGATGAAGCCGGGCAGGTTCTCGTTCTCGGTGCCGAGGCCGTAGGTCAGCCAGGAGCCCATGGAGGGACGGATCTGCCGGGCCTCGCCGCAGTTCATCAGCAGCAGGGACGGCTCGTGGTTGGGGACGTCCGCCTTCATCGACCGGATGACGCAGAGGTCGTCCGCGTGCTGGGCGGTCCGTTCGAAGAGTTCGCTGACCTCGAGGCCGCTGCGGCCGTATTTCCTCCAGGTGAACGGCGAGCGGAAGGCGGCGCCGGTGCGTCGCTCGGTGGCGATGTAGTCACCAGGCAGGGTCTGGCCGTGATATTTGTCCAGGGAGGTCTTGCGGTCGAAGGTGTCGACGTGCGAAGGCCCGCCGTTGGCGAAGATGTGGATGACGCGCTTGGCCTTCACGGGCAGGGGCGGCGGACGCGGGGCGAGCGGACGCAGGGGGTCCACCCTGACCTGGGCGCCCAGGGCCTCCTGACGGAGGAAGGAGGTCAGGGCGAGCCCGCCGAAGCCCATGCCGCATCGGCGGAGGAACTCGCGCCGGCTGACGTCGCTGAGGGGAGGCAGTGTCATGTCAGTCGATGAAGTTGAATTCGTTGCTCTGCAGGAGCGTCTGCGCGAGGGCTGACCACGGCGACTGCGGGTCGGGCTTCAGGGCGAAGTCGCGGGCGGCGGAGGCGACGGTCTCGCCCGTGGCGGCCGACTTGACGACGGGCTTCCACTGGAAGCCGTCGCTGTTGGAATCGCCATGGCAGTCCACGATGAAGAAGAGCTCTTCGCCTGATGCGAGCGAGACCCTGGGCAGGGGCGTCTTGGTCGGCACTTCGCCCGGGATGATCCACTCCTTGAGCACGCCCTGGCGGTCGGTGGCGATCCGGGCGCGCACGCCCTTGCTGTTGTTGGAGGTCACATGCACCTCGCCTTCGACCAAGAAGTCCCCGCCCCCGCCGGAAGACCAGCGTCTCACCGAGCCTGTCATCACGTCGCCGCCGGGGTGACCGCCGTGCGGGGTCACGGAGACGAAGCCCGAGGCCCTGCTCGGATACTTGGCCTCGGGAGAGTGACGTTCCTTCTCCTGATGGGCCATCGGGGTGAAGCGCATCTTCTTCGCGGCGTCGTCCCAGTTGCCGAAGCCGCTCTGCCAGAAGGCGGGCGGAGGCTCCTTGCCGACGGCTTCGATGAACCCGGCGGCGACGGACTGCTCCGACGGGGAGGGTCGCCGTGCGAGCGCCAGCCGGTAGAGCTCGGAGATCCTGGCGGCCGGGTCCGGCTCCTTGGCCGTGCGGGCGGCGAGCGCGTCGGCCTGAGCTCGGCCGAAGGGATGGTTCATCATCCAGAGCGCCTGCTGCGGCGTGGTGGTCTGGTTGCGTTTCGCGACGTGGAAGTCAGGGTTCGCGAAGTCGAAGGTGCGGAAGACCGCGGGCAGGTTCTGGCGGTCGATGTGGCTGTAGAGCGTACGTCGCGGGTTGGAGAAGTCCTTGATCAGGTCGAAGGGCTGGCCGCCGACGCGTGCGTCGAGCCGGCCGGCGGCGCGCAGGATGGAGTCTCGCATGGCCTCGAAGTCGAGTCGGCGGCGGTTCATGCGCCACATCAGGCGGTTCTCGGGGTCCTTGGCATAGGCGCGGTCGTCATGGGAGGACGCCTGACGGAAGGCCGAGGAAACGACCATGGACCGGATCAACCGCTTCATCGACCAGCCGTCCTCCATGAAGGTGCGGCTGAGGTGGTCGAAGAGGGCGTGCTGGACGGGGCGGGGGGTGCGCACGCCGAAGTCGCTGGGGCTGTCGACGAAGCCTTGGCCGAAGACCTGGGTCCAGATCCGGTTGACCATCACGCGGGACGTGAGCGGATTGGAGGCCGAGGCGATCGCGTTGGCCAGCTCACGTCGACCGCTGCCCTCCGTGAACTCCTTGCGCGGCCCCTGGGTCAGGATCTCCAGGAACTGCCGGGGCACCTTGCGTCCTTGGCGTGAAGGGCTGCCGCGCAGAAGGATCACGCCCTGCACCGGCTTGGCCTTGTCCTGGAACGCCATCGCGCGCGGCGGCGAGTCAGGGCTCGTGGCTTTGAATCCCTCGACCTGGATCTCAAGCTTGTTGCGCGTGTTGCGGTCGGCGATGTTGTAGGTGGGGATGAGCGACGGCGCGGTCGGGGATTCCGGACCTTCGGGCGTACGCAGCAGCGACACCCACGCGGCGTGGTCCTTTTTGTCCGCGTTCTCAGGCTTGCGGGATTCGGCGATGACGGCGGCATAGGCGGCCGTCAGCTCGGTGAATTTAGTCGGAGTCTTGCGGGCCAGCTCGGTCCGGAGCAGCGGGTCGGCGAATCGGGCCGGGTCGGCCAGGGCCGTCCGTAGTCTGGCCGGGAATTCCGCGTCGGGGACTCCGGCGAGTGAGAGCCAGGCTCCCCACACGGGGTCGGATTCCGTCAGGCGGGGCTTCAGGACCTTGCGCCATCCTTGGAGGATGGAGACGTAGAGATTCGCCCGCTTGGCCTCCTGCGCGGCGTCAAACTTGGCGTCGCGGTGAGCCTTGATGACCAACGCCAGGTAGCCCGCCGTCTTCTCAGCGTTGAAGGAGATCTCGCGGCGGGTGCGGATGAAGTCGTCGAGCTTGACCTGGCGCTTGCCGAGTTCCGCCTCGAAGGCCTTGGTTCCTTCGGTCGGGGTGAAGGGCTGCAGGAGCGGCTTCTCCTTGGGCTCCTCGCTGGAGTTGAAGACCGCGTGAAGGGAGTAGTAGTCAGCCGTGGGGATGGGGTCCGACTTGTGGTCGTGGCAGCGCGCGCAACCGACGGTCATCGCCTGCGTCCCGCGCATGACCACGTCGATCCGGTCGTCGATGATGTCGTGGGTGCTTTTCAGGAAGCGCCTGCCGAGGGTGATGAAGCCGAGCGCGGCGAGGTCGCGGTTGTCCTCCCCCTTCACGAGGTGGTCGGCCGCCAGCTGCAGGCGGAGGAACTGATCGTAGGGTAGGTCGCGGTTGAAGGCGTTCACGACCCAGTCGCGGTAGGTGTAGGCGTAGGGGTAGCGGCGTTCCTCCTGGAAGACGTAGCCCTTCGTGTCGGCGTAGCGCGCGACGTCGAGCCAGTGGCGCCCCCAGCGCTCGCCGAAGGCCGGCGCGGCTATGAGCCGGTCGACCAGCTTCTCATAGGCCAGCGGATCCGGGTCCTGCACGAAGGCCGCGACCTCCTCCGGCGTGGGATTCAGGCCGTGCAGCACGTAGTAGGCGCGGCGCACCAGCGTCTCCCTGGGCGCTTCGGCGGCGAAGGAGAGTCCGGCGGACTCCAGGTTGGCCAGTAGGAATCGGTCGATCTCGTTGCGGGCGCGTGACGCGTCCATGGGCTGCGGCACGGCCGGACGTCCCACCGGCTGGAAGGCCCAGTGGGCGCGAGGGTCGGTCGCCACGGGTCCGGTCTCCTCGGGCCAGGGCAGGCCCTGCTTCACCCATTCAGAGAGCGCGGCGACCGCCTGATCGGAGATCTTCTTGTCATCGCTCGGCATCGCGGCGACCTCCTTGCCTCCGGCATGCCGGACCGCGATGATGAGCCGGCTCTGCTCCGGCTTGCCCGGGACGACGACGGGGCCGATTTCTCCTCCCTTGAGGATGAAGGCGCGTGAGTCGAGACGCAGTCCTGACTTCTGCTTCTTGGGCCCGTGGCATTCGATGCAGTTCTCGGAAAGCACCGGACGGACCTGTTGCTCGAAAAACTCGACCTGCGCTGCGGTGGGGGCGTCCGCGGCCTGAAGGGCCAGGGCCCAGGGCAGGAGGATGAGGGGACGGAAAGACATTCGTAAAAGAGGACACCCGGCGAAGGCGGGGGTTCCCCCAAGAAGTTGCTGGTGCCGTGCGGGATGTAAAGCACTCGGGAGGGTCGGGCGTAGGAGCATTTTGGGCGTGAAAACCGCGGCCGGGCCGATTGAGATGACTGAACCCCTATGAAGACGTCATCCTTGCTCAGGAATCTCACCGCTTTGGTCCTGTCCGCCGCCGGATTGGCAGCCGCAGAACTGCAGCCGGTGACGGAATCCCCCGTCATGCAGGCCAAGGACAAGGAGCGCATCGTGGAACTCCGCGGTCTGCTCAACGGCTCCAAGGAGCTCTACCTGCTGGTCTCCGACCTCGGCGCCAACGCCTGCGACTGGGCGAACTGGATCGAGCCCGTGGTGGCGCTCAAGGACGGCACCAAGGTCGACCTCACCAAGCTCAAGTGGAAGGAGGTCGACTCGTTCGGCCAGACCCGCGTGGGTCGCAACCATGACGGCAAGCCCCTGGTCGTCGCCGGCAAGACCTATCAGGTCGGGATCGGGACCCACGCCAACTCCTTCATCGCCTTCGAACTGCCTGGCCCGGGCGACGTCTTCGTCTCCAAGGTCGCCATCGACGACGGTGGCGCCATTCGCGGCGGCAAGCCGAGCTCGGCCGACGTGAAGTTCGCGGTCTTCACCCAGCGCCCCTCCAAATACATGCCGGTCGATTTCGACTCCGGCCCGCTCGCCGTCCCAGCCGAGCTCTTCACCCTGCCGGAAGGACTCGAGGTCACCGTCTGGGCGACGTCCCCCATGATCTTCAACCCGACGAACATCGATTTCGACGAGAAGGGGCGGATGTACGTCGCGGAGGGCGTCAACTACCGCAGCAAGGCCGGCCGTCGTCCGGAAGGCGACCGCATCGTGATCCTCGAGGACACGACCGGTGCGGGGAGGGCCGACAAGGTGTCCGTCTTCACGCAGGAGACCGCCCTGGTCTCGCCGCTCGGCGTGGCCCACATCGACGGCAAGGTCGTCGTCTCGCAGCCGCCGGACCTGCTCGTGTACACCGACGTCGACGGCGACGGGAAGATCGACCTCGCCAAGGGTGACCGCCGCGAGGTTCTCCTCACGGGTTTCAACGGTCGCAACCATGACCACTCGCTGCACAGCGTGACCTTCGGACCGGACGGACGCTGGAACTTCAACCAGGGCAACACCTGCGCGCAGTTCACGGACCGTTCCGGCAAGACCTTCCGCATCGGCAGCCCTTACAACCACGGCGAGTGGACCAAGCAGGCGGTCGACGCCCAGGCGGTGGCCGGTCTCCGCAGCGATGACGGCAACGTCTGGGTGGGCGGCTTCTCGGTGCGCATGAACAGCGACGGCACGGAGGCCCGCATCATGGGGCACAACTACCGCAACTCCTTCGAGCAGTCGGTCAATTCCTTCGGCGACATGTATCAGAGCGACAATGACGATCCGCCCGCCTGCCGCGTCTCGCTGGTGATGGAGGGCGGCAACGCGGGCTTCGCCTCCGCCGACGGCAAGCGTTCCTGGGGCGCCGATCGGCGTCCAGGACAGGAGACGCCCGTCGCCGAATGGCGCCAGGACGACCCGGGCACGATGCCGGCCGGCGACGTCTACGGCGGCGGTTCACCGACCGGCGTGGCCTTCTACGAGAACGGCGCCCTCGGCGATCGCTGGAACGGACTGCTCCTCGCCTGCGAAGCGGGCAAGAACGTGGTCTTCGGTTACCTGCCCAAGCCCGACGGGGCCGGCATGAAGCTCGAGCGCTTCGACTTCTTCACTTCGAACAAGGACAAGGAGTGGGCCGGTTCCGACTTCCTCGGCGGCAAGGCCACCGGGGTGCTCAAGACGCGATTCCGTCCCTCCGACGTCTGCGTGGGTCCCGACGGCGCCATCTACGTCGCCGACTGGTTCGACCCCGGCGTGGGCGGACATGCCACGCGCGACAACGCGCTGGCCGGCACGATCTACCGCATCGCCCCCAAGGGATTCAAGTCGGTGGTGCCGAAGATCGACCTCGCCACGACGGAAGGCCAGATCGCCGCGCTCCGCAGCCCTTCGCCGAACTTGCGTGCCGGCGGTTTCAACCGTCTCAGGGCCTCGGGTGACAAGGCGTTCGACGCGGTCGCCACGCTCCTCGCCGACGCCAATCCCTTCGTCTCCTCCCGCGCCGTCTGGCTGCTCGCCCAGCTCGGCGAACGCGGCGTCGCCCGTGTCCGTCAGGAGCTCGGCTCCTCCGACGACACGCGACGTCTGGTCGCCTTCCGCGCCCTCCGCGCCGCCGGCCGTGACGTCTTCCCCCTCTGCGAGAAGATGTCGGACGATGCTTCCCCCGCGTTGCGTCGAGAGGTCGCCCTCGCTCTGCGTGACTTCCGCACGCCCGAGGCGGTGCGGCTGCTCGTGAAGATCGCCCGCCGTTTCGACGGCAAGGACCGTTCCTACCTGGAGGCGATCGGACTCGCCGCGACTGACCGCGAGGCCGAAGTACACGCCGCCATCGCCAAGGAGATGTCCGGTCCGGTCATGGAATGGTCCGAGGCCTACGCCTGGCTGACCTGGCGCCTGCACCCGGCCTCGACGGTCCGTGACGTCCGAGCGCGCCTGGTGTCCGGCAAGCTCGACGAGATCACGCTCAAGCGCGACCTCACCACGCTCGCCTTCACCCGCAGCGCCGAGGCCGTGGGCACGATGGTCGAACTCTCCCTCAGCAAGGACTTCCCCCAGCGTGACCTGGCCAAGTGGTGGCTGGGCAACCGCAAGGCCAGCATCTGGAAGGACCTGGACGTCGACGGCGTGGTCAAGGCGCATGGCGGGGACGCCTCCGCCGCCAAGCTTGTCGCGGCCGAACTGCCCCCCGAGCCGGTCGGTGCCAAGCCGCTCGCCTCGGTCGAGGCCATCGCCGCGCTCAAGGGTGACGTCGAACGGGGCAGGGCGGCCGCCGCGGTCTGCGTGGCCTGCCACAAGTTCGAGGGCAAGGGCGTGGACTACGGCCCCGACCTGACGACCTACGCCAAGCAGCAGTCTCCGGAGTCGCTCATCCTGAACATCGCCCAGCCCTCCAACAACATCTCGCACGGCTTCGAAGGGGCCCGCGTGGCGCTGGATGACGGCATGGTGATCACCGGCATGGTGCTCTCGCCCGGCGACCCGCTCATCATCAAATCGATGGGCGGCCTGGTGCAGTCCGTTCCCCGCGCCCGCATCAAGGAGGAGAAGCCGCTGGGCCGATCCCTGATGTTCTCGCCCGCCCAGATGGGCCTGACCGAGCAGAGCGTGGCCGACATCGCCGCCTACCTGCGCAGTCTCTGATCGTCGGCCGCTGGTACCCGTACACGGGTTTCTCATGCCATTTCCCTTCCGTTCTCCCAATGCGACCGTAGGCGGATTGGTCGTGTTTGGCCGCATCATCGACAAGATACGCTTCTTCGCCGAGCAGGGGCGGCTTCCTGATGGTTATCATCTCGGACCGATGTCAGGTAACCGAACCTTTGACGAAAGGTTGTGCCTTTTTCTCGGCGTGTCCTTCGAAAGCCTCAGGACCAGGACCCTTCAGGGAGGCTCAGATCAGGAGATCCTTGAATGGTGCTTCACCAACGGGCGGCGTCCTGACGCCGAGCAAATCGAGGTGTGGAACACTTTCATGCGCAAAAGAGGCTGGCGTGATTCAGGCTCGGTGGGCTTGGCCAGGCAGAAGCTTGAAGCTGGCCTTGCCGGACGCGATGACATCCAGGTCTTCTTCGAGCTAATGGACGTCGAAGAAGGCAGGCCCATGCCCACCCTCGATTGAAATTCACCATGCACGTGCGTACGCTCATTCTCTTCATCCTCTCCGCGGGCCTGCTTTGCGCCCAGGCCAAGAAGCCGGCACGCAAGGTGGCGTCGAAGCCGCTGGTCGAGGCACCCGGACGCTGGATCATGGGCACGATCGGGGTGGGGCGGGGCGCCGACGGCACGATCGAGGCCACGGCCTACAAGGGCGTCGCCATCCGGCTGGGTGAAGGCGGTCCCGCCTCCATCGCCTACGACCTGCGTCTCGGACGCGTGCTGGGCGGATGGTCCGGTCAATTCACGACGGAGATGAACCTGATGTCCCGGGGCGAGTATCCGACGGCCATGGGCCCCCATTACTTCATCACGGGCGAAGTCGCGGGCTATGCGGTCGGAGAGGACGCCGCGTCGCTTCCCGTCGCCCCGGGTTACGCCGCGATGCCGCCTTCGGCGTTCAAGATCCGTTCCTTCGAGCCCAAGAACGGTGACGGGGCGCTTATCTTCGCCACGGCTTCCGGTGACAAGGTCACGGAGCGTCCGTCGACCCTTGAGCACAACGAGGCCCGGCTGATCATCCGCCATGTCTCCGCATCCACGGCCAAGGGCGTGACCATCACGCTCTGCCGTGCGTCGGACGCCGCAAGGGTCGGCGTCCGCGGACCCGGCAGGGCCGACACGATCGACGGACAGGCCGTGTGGCGCGTGCCCGCCGGACAGGCCGAGGTCGAGATCGCCTACGCTCCGCCCCTCGCCTCCAAACCGGAAGGATGGCCCTCTC
Organism: Verrucomicrobiota bacterium; assembly: GCA_046080425.1. GTDB lineage: Bacteria > Verrucomicrobiota > Verrucomicrobiia > Opitutales > UBA953 > UBA953. The sequence goes on along the minus strand of JBJTTY010000129.1, from coordinate 794 downwards.
CTGAATCAAGGGTCCGCAAGGGTCGCGAGTGGAGCGGTGACGTGGTCACATCGGGCGAGCCATCGACGGAAAAGACCGCGGCCTACGTCCTGGACCGCATCAAGCTTCCCGAGGAAAATCCGTGGAAGTCCCCGATGTTCACCTCGGCCCTGGACTTCCTTCCCGACGGTTCCGCGGCGGTGAGCACCTTCCACGGCGACGTCTGGATCGCCTCCGGCATCGACGAGTCGCTGCAGAAGGTCACCTGGCGCCGTCATGCGGCCGGACTCTACCATCCCCTGGGACTTAAGGTCGTGAAGGGGCAGGTGCTGGTGACCTGCCGCGACGGGGTCTGGCGGCTCGTCGACCGCGATGGCGACGGCGAGGCGGACGTCTATGAGGCGTTCAACCTCGACCTCATGGTCACGAAGAACTTCCACGAATTCGTCTTCGACCTGCAGGAGGACGCCGCAGGCAACCTTTACTTCATCAAGGCCGGGCCGGTTAGGAACGGAGGCCGCGGCTTCGATGACATCTGCGACCATCATGGCGCGCTGCTGCGGTTGCCGCCCGACGGCTCAAGGATGGAGGTCGTCGCCACGGGCTTCCGCGCACCCAACGGCATCGGCATCGGTCCGGACGGGCGGCTCACCTCCGGTGACAATGAGGGCACCTGGACGCCCGTCTGCCGGCTGAACTGGATCAAGCAGGACGGCTTCTACGGCGTGGTCGACCTCGCGCATCGTCAGATGCCTCCGGCCGACTATGACCGCCCGCTTTGCTGGTTCCCCAAGGACGTCGACAACTCCAGCGGC
>JBJTTY010000128.1:0-10776 GCA_046080425.1 Verrucomicrobiota bacterium | reverse complement strand
CGGGGCGACGATCACGACCTTGGGCAGATCGCGACGTATGGCCTCGGCCACGAGCCGTGACTTGGTCACGGTCTCCGGACCGGACGACAAGCAGTAGTCCTCGGAATAATGGACGCGCAGGGCGCGCGAGGTCTGTGTGCTCATCATAATTCTTATGCACACAGCCTGCCCGCCCGCAAGGGGCTCCCCTGTCATAGGCGTTGCGGACGGCCTACGGCCGGGCAGGATGACGCCATGGCCGCCTTCGAAGTCAGGATTCCCAGGGATTTCGCCCGCAAGCTCGGCGAAGAGGCGGTGGAGGTCGCGCGCCGCGGACGCTACGCGCTGCCGTCAGGCGGGATCGAGGTGGTCATCGACGCCGAGATCGGCCATGCGGTCGCGAACACGGTCCACTACCCGCCCGATCACACGCACACGGACCCGCGCACGGGAAGCGCGGATACGTCGTTCGAGGTGACGAACGAGACGACGCTCTCCGCGGCCCGACGCCAGCTCCTCCGGGGCCTGCGACCGGCCGCCCTCAACTTCGCCTCCGCGACCTCGCCCGGCGGCGGCTTCCTCCACGGGGCGCGGGCCCAGGAGGAATACCTTTGCCGCTCCTCGACGCTGCATGCCTGCCTGATCTCCTCACCGATGTACGCGCTGCATCGCGCGATCGGCGACCCGCTCTACACGGACGCGATGTCCTACTCACCGGATGTTCCGGTGTTCCGCGGTGACGACCACGTGCCGATACCGGACCCGTGGAAGCTCAGCGTCATCACCTCGGCGGCCTGCCTGGCGACGGAGGTTCCGACGCTGGACCAGCCCAAGATCGGCCCGATGATGTGGTCGCGGATGCTCAAGGTGCTCTCGGTCGCCCAGCGGCACGGGCATGACTCGCTGGTGCTCGGCGCCTGGGGTTGCGGAGCCTTCGGCAACGACGGCTCCCTCATCGCAGGGATGTTCCGTCAGGCGCTGACCCGTGAGTTCAAAGGCGCCTTCCATGCGGTGACGTTCGCGATCGTGGATAGCACGCCGGAAGGCAGGTTCATCGGGCCGTTCCCGAAGGCCTTCTCCCGGGAAACGGGCCAGTCGCTCAACTGAGGCGGCTTGCCTAGTCGGTACCCATGCCCGAGAAAGGCCCGATGGACGGCATCCATGCCCACGCCCGCATGGTCGACGCAGCCTTGGAAAGGCTGCGCGGACTGTCATCGGCCGGCGTCATGGGCCGTCGGGTGGGCGGCACGGTCGAGCGTTTCACGTTCAAGGGTCCCCGCGCGGCCCATGACACGCTGACGCTCGGGGTCTTCGCCTGCATCCACGGGGATGAGCCGGCGGGCGGACTCGCCGCCGCGGAACTGCTCTCCGAACTGGCGGCACGGCCCTCGCTGGCCGCCGGCTATGAGATCCACGCCTACCCGGCCGTCAATCTGCCCGGTCTTTGCGCAGGCACGCGCGATAAACGCCCCGGAGTCGACCTAAACCGGCTGTTCTGGCAGGGTTCATCGGAACCCGAAGTCGTGGCGCTTGAGGCTGAACTGCGTTCGATCAAGTTCAACGGCTTGCTCTCGCTGCACTCGGATGACACGGCCGAAGGCATCTACGGCTACGCCCACGGCAAGCTGATCAATGAGTCGCTGCTGCGCCCAGCCCTGCTCGCCGCCGGACGCGTCCTCCCCCGTGACCATCGTCGGACGATCGACGGATTCGCGGCCGACGGCGCGGTGCTGACGAACTGCTTCCCGGGCGTGCTCTCGGCCCCGCCCGAACTGCGTCCGGCGCCCTTCGACATCATCTTCGAGACGCCAGGTGGATCCGACGTCGCCCTGCAGGCGTCCGCGATGAAGGAGGCGATGCTCTCGATCCTCGCGGAATACCGGCAGTTCATCGCCTACGGCGACGGACTCTGATCAGTTCGCCTTGGCCTTCTTCGTCTTGGCCTTGGGGTTGTTCTTCTGATTGATGCCGCCAGGGCCGAAATCCTCGGTCTTGGCGCTGGACCCGAGGAACACGGGCTCGATGAGCTCGGCGTTCCACGACTCGAGACGGGCTGTCAGCTGACGGAGCATCTCGGGCTTTTCCGCGGACAGGTCCTTGGTCTCACCGACGTCGGAAGCCAGGTCGAAGAGGCGGTCAGGCTGCCCGCGCTGGCGCACGAGCTTCCAGTCGCCCTGACGAAGTCCCCAGGCGAGATTGACGGAAGAACGCCAGGCGAGGAAATCATGAGGGTCGCCCTTGGCCTCGCCGCGCAGGAAAGGCACCAAGTCGACGCCGTCCCGCTTGCGGTCAGCCGGAGGGGTCACGCCCGCCCGGGCCAGGGCGGTCGCGAAAACGTCCAAGGATGACACGGGCCTGGAGTACGTGGCCCCGGCGGGCAGCACGGCGGGCCAGCTGACGATGAAGGGGACGCGCACGCCGCCCTCGAGGACCTGGCCTTTCTGTCCGTTGAGGTTGCCGTTGTCGGCGCCGTTCTTCACGGGGCCGCCGTTGTCGGAGAAGAAGAACACAAGGGTGTCACGGTCCTGCCCGCTCTTGCGCAAGGCCTCGAGAACGTCGCCGATCGCCCGGTCCATCAGCGCGACCTGCGCCAGGTATTTCCGTCGGTTGGGCTCCTTGACGTGCGCAAAGGGAGCCTCGGCCTCCGGAGTGGGCTCATGCGGGGTGTGCGGTGCGTTGAAGGCGAGATACAGGAACCAAGGGCGACCGGCCTCGGTGCCGATGAACCGCGCCGCCTCCTTGCCGAAGCGCAGGGTGAGATGCTCGGTCGGATCGATGGGCTCATCCTTGCCGCCCCGGGTGAGAGGCAGGGTGTACTGTCGACCGTCGGCCTTCCAGTTGATGAATCGGTGCCCGCCGCCCACGAAACCGTAAGAGTCGTCAAACCCGCGCACGACCGGCAGATGGGCCGGCGAAGCCCCCAGATGCCATTTGCCGACCCAGCCGGTGCGGTAGCCGCCCTCTTTCATGAACTGGGGCAGGAGTCGCTCGGTCAGCGGCAATCCTTCCTTGGAGTCGAGGGGGTCGTAGACGGGATTGTATTCATGGCCGAAGCGCTGCTGCTGCCGGCCGGTCAGCAGGCCGGCGCGGGTGGGCGAGCAGAAGGGATGTGAAACGTAACCGCTGGCGCAACGTACGCCCGACTTGGCCAGTGCGTCGAGGTTCGGAGTGGGCACGTCCTTGCCGCCCTGGAAGCCGGCGTCGACGTAACCCTGGTCATCGCTGACGATGACGAGCACGTTGGGCTTCCTGTCCTGAGCAAGCAGGACGAAAGGCGCCAGCAGGAGGAGGGACAGGAATCGCATGGTTGAAATTACTTAGCCTTCTTCTTGCTCTTCACGGTCTTGACGGGAGTCTCCGCCCCGGGACCCGGCTTGGCCAGGGTCCATTCCGGCCTGGAGCCGCTGAATTTAGCGAGCTCGGCGGCCAGGACGTTCCGGGCACGGGCCTGCGCATCGTTCTGCGCAGGAACCGGAATGGGAGATTTCTCGGCCGGATCGGAGACGACGTCGTAAAGCGAACCGTCGACGTACAGCTTGTGGCGTCCATCCAAGGCCGACTGGTGCGAAGGATGGGTTCCGCCTTCACGGGCATACCAGGAATGGATGGCGGCACGCTCGGTGCGGCCCTGGCCGGTGATTTCACCCAGGAAGCTGACGCCATCGATGGGGTTATTCTTATCGCGTTCGATGCCGCAGGCGTCGGCCACGGTAGGCAGGAAATCCACGGCGGAGACGAGGCCGTCGCTGACACGCCCTGCCGACGCGCGCCTCGGCCAGCTCACGATCAGCGGCACGTGCGACCCCGAGACGGTGCGGCCGCCCTTCCCTCCGGCGTAGTCACGGCCTTCGAACTTCGAGACGATGGGCTTGCCGGTCCCGTTGTCGCCGACGACCAGCACGAGGGTGTCATCCCTGACGCCGGCCTTTCCCAGGGCGTCCAGCACTTTGCCGATGACGGCGTCCGCATAGGACACCATGTCGCTGAAGTTGGCCTGCTTCTCGCCAGGCTTCTTGCCGTAGTTCGGCGAATCGGGAGTGGGCTCGAAAGGGTCATGGGTGAGCACCATGGGGTAATAGAGGAAGAAGGGTACGTCCTTCTTGCGGGAGATGAAATCGAGGGCGTAGGCGTTCAGGACGTCGGGGCCGTACTCGCCGTTGACGTAGTCGACCTGCCTGCCGTTCACCTCGAGGCCGGGATTGCGGTATCGGCTGGGCCGACGGTCGAGCTGCCACAGGCAATGCTCGTCGAACCCGAAGGCCTTCACGCCGTCGGCCCCGCCCTGCAGCTGCCACTTGCCGACGACGGCGGTGGCGTATCCGGCCTCGCGGAAGAGGTTCGCGAAGGTGCGCTGAGAAGGGTCGAGGTTTCCGAATCGGGTGTAATTCCTGAAATTGTCGACGCCGGTCATCAGCGCCGCGCGGGTCGGGGTGCACAGGGGCTGGACGTGACACTGGGTGAAACGGACGCCCTCCTTGGCCATACGGTCCAGCACGGGGGTGCGATAGCTCTGCCCGCCGTTGGCGGTGACGCACTCATAACCGAAGTCATCGACGAGGATGAGGACGACGTTGGGCCTGCGGTCGGCGGCCGGCAGCAGGGCCGAGAAGCAGGCCAGGAGGCAGAACAGGACCGGGGCGGGTCTCATGCGTCCTTGATGTCCGGTGACAACCCGAGGGCAACGCGTTTCAGCGGCGGGCCTCGCGCACGAGTCGACGCAGGAGACGGGCCACGCCCTCGGGGTCCTGACGGAAGACGAAGTAGACGTCAGGACCGGACTCGCGGCTGATCTGGATGGCGTCGTTGTAGGCCACGACGTCGGTGATCTTGGCGTGGGCGACGGTGAAGTTCTTGTAGGCGCCGTCGAACAGGACGCGACGCGGGGTGAAGACGGCCACGCCGTCATCGATCTTGGTCAGCTGGTCTTCGGTCTCACGCTGCACGTTGTAACTGCCCGCCCGGATGCGCACGCCCATGATGGAACGGCTGGAACCGAAGAGGCCGCCGTAGGAACGACGGGTGACGATCCGCTTGTTCTGGATGAGCTGGACCTCGGAACTCCAATGGCAGGGCTCGCTCCCGAGCTCGAGGGGGCAAGGAACCTGAGGCAAGGGGCCGCGGAAGACTTTCCATGCGTTCACAGCCGAATCCAGGCGCCCTGCGAAGGCGCCATCGGCGAGCGGCGCGCCCAGGAGCCGCGCTTCCCGCTCCAAGGCCTCGGCGGAACGCGGATCGAGGAGCTCCTCGCCGTCCTCCTTCTCCACCATCTCGCCGAGGATACGGTCCATATGCACGCCGACGACTTCCTGCCTGACGTCCTCGACCTCGGCGGGGGGCAGCGGGACGCCGAGTGAAAGTTCACGGATGTCCGCGGCCTTGGCCTCGGGCGGGGCGTCGCGATCCAGCGCGAAGCGGACGCCGCTGACGAGATGGGCCCGGAATGCGGCGCGACGGAGGGCGAGGGCGCGTGCGTCGCTCATGCCGAAGGTGGCCGCAAGGTTGCCCAAGTTGACCCGCTCTTGCGGGGTGAACTGACGGTCCGCCAGGAAGGCGGCCACGGCCTGAAGATACCAGGCGTCGAGCTCCTTCTGGCAGCGGCTCCGGACGTCGAATCCGACGCGTCGCTCCAGCTCGGCGAGGCGGTCGGCGACCAGGAGGCATTCCACGGGAGACTCGTCGAGGAGATCCCAGAATTCTGCGAGGGCCGCGTTGGGGTGCATGCGGCCGAACATGCGGTCCATGAGGCCCGCAGGCTCCGGCACGGGCCGAGGGAAAGGGGGTTTGCGCCGAGGCGGCGCCAGCTCGGAAAGCGCACGCCATTCGGCCATGCCGGGCATCCAGTAATGGTCGACGGGACGGAACTCCCCGGAAGCCAGACGGGCCATGGCTTCGCCCAGAGGCATGACGCCGAGGACCTTGCCCTGCCGGGCGACATGCACGGTCTGCTCTGACATGCTTCTAGAAGGACGCGGCCGCGGAAGGTGGCAAGGCGGGACGTCGGTTCACTTCGCCGCCAGCACGGCCTCCGCCACCCTGGCTCCGAGGAAGTCGTAGCCCTCGGCCTTGAAATGCACGTCGAGGGGCGGCTGATATTTCCCGAGATGCGGGGTCATCGCGCCGAAGAGGTCGTTCACGGCCACGCCATGCGCGGCCATGACCTCGGCGGCGACATTGTTGCGCTCGACGACCGAGGCCGCGGTCTGCTTCTGCGCAGGATTGTCGGGAATGGGCGTGGTGACCGCCCAGATGAGTCGGGCGCCGGTCTTCTTGAGGCGGACGACGATCTCCTCGAGGCGCTTGCGGTAATCGGCCACCGGGGTCGCGCGGTCATGGATGCCGAAGTTGAAGTGGATGACGTCCCACTTCCCCTCCCCGAGCCAGACGTCGAGGTTCTTCAGGCCGGAGGCGGTGGGTCCGCAGTTGGCGGGCGCACGGTGGACATTGGCTTTGCCGGCCAAGGCCTTGCGCGCGGGCTGGGTGTAGCCACGGGAGACGGAATCGCCGATGAGGAGGACGCGCGGGAGCTTGGGGTCGTCCTTCACGAAATCCCAGGCGTTCGACTTGCCGGCAATCTTGTCGCGCTTGTGCAGAGGCAGATAGAAGCCGCCGAGCTGCAACTGGAGGACTTTCTCCCAGGCGAGCTCCTCGGGCGAAAGCTTGGCGAGCCAGGCCTCGTACCGGGAATCGACCAGGGCGTCCTGCGCCGCCTTCTTGGCCGCCGCCTCCTTCGCGTTCGTGGGCTCGCCCTTCGGAACCTGGGCAAAGCAGGTCAGGGGGCCAAGCAGGAGGAAAAGGGCTAGGGTACGCAGGTTCATCGGGGTGAAGGCATGCTCACCCTTGCGAGGACGCCGTTCAAGCCCTCAGGGGCGCAGGACGTGCCGCAGGACGTTCGAAAGCAGGCGGCGTCTGGAGGCCGAGGTGCGGGCCGCGGCGGCGGGTGAGGCGGTCTGCAGGGTCTGCACGCCGTCAGGTCCGTTGGCGGCCCGCACGAACGCAGCGTCCTCGGAAGCCCAGATGCAGGCGGTCGCCCCGTCGACCTCGGGATGGAACTGCATGCCGACCGACCGGCCCACGGAGAACATCTGCACGGTACACGCGGGCGTGGAAGCGAGGAGCTCGGCCCCCTCCGGCAGTGCACAAGCATCACCATGCCAGTGCAGGACGTCCATGGGACGGGGTAGCCCTGCCAGAATCGACGAGGCTCCGACAAGTTCGAGCGACGCCCAGCCGACTTCACGCACGGGCGCACCCTCTGCATCGCGCATGGGCGCGACTTTCGCCCCGGCGGCATGAGCCATGAGCTGCATGCCCAGGCAGACGCCGATGCACGGATGATCGGCTGCGAGTCTGCGTCGGAGGAGTTCCGTGACATCACCGAGCCATTCGAATCCGGGCCTGCCGATGTCCGCCACGCCCATGGGCCCGCCCATGACGATGACGAGGTCGGCGGCACCCACATCCGTGGGCCAGCGCTCCCCCTTCCAGGCCTCGACCTGACTCAGGGAGAAGCCGGCGTCAGCGAGGAGATCGCCGAGGAGGCCTGGGCCTTCATGGGCGACGTTGGTGATGCAGACGGCCCTGCGCACGACCGGAGGTCACTTCTGACGGGGCACGCCGGCCAGAGGATGGGCGAGGACGGCGTCCCAGGCGATCTGCTGAAGCAAGGAGTTGAGGCGAGGGGCTTCGGCTGCGCGCTGCAGGCCTTTCGGAACGGGCAGGCCGACGGGGCTGCGTCCGTAGATGACGGCGAAATGGCAGTAGGAGTTGAGGGCCTTGATGGGCTCCGTGGGATGCCCCAGGGAGTCGCTGAAGAGCTGTGACTGCTTGGCGACACCGGGCACCTCACCCTTCAGGACTCTCTCGCGGAGAGCGAGGACGGCCGACCCGGCGGGGACAATCCTGACGATGTCCTTGCCGAGCTTGGCGTTCACGGAACGCACTTCGGCGTCGATGAGTTTGAAATAGTCGGCATGCGCGGCCCGCAGCTGCTCGGGAGTCTTGCTGTCGCGCTCGACGGACGCCGGACGCTTGCGCGCGATCCAGAAGCTCAGGTCGTCATAAGGCACCCAGCTCTGCTGGACGGTCACCTTGAGTCCGGGATTCTTGGCGAGGCCGAGCTGGGTGAACTTGAGGATCGCGTCATCCGGAACGAGCGAGGGCGAAAGGGTCAGCACGTCCGCTCCTCCGTCAGTCAGCACGGCCTTCACCTTATTACGGTCATCCGGCAGGTTCCAATGCTGCGAGGTGGCCGAACCGCCGATGAAGGAGGAGGCGACGGTACGGTGTCCTTCGATGCCCGCGCCCTTCGCGAGCTCATCGACGATGGGCGCCATCCATACGTGGAAGCTATGCCCGGCGGTGGCGACACGCAGGCCGGGCGCCTCCGGCGCGGCGCAGAGGGCCGACGCCAGGAGCGCCCAGAGGCAGGCGATTCGCAGGCGGCTCACTTGGAACTGCGCCAGGGACCGGCCGGGAGGCAGTCCTTGCTGGCGGAATAGACGCAGACTTCGGGGAAGTTGGCCCAGGCGTAACGGACTTCCTTGGGCTCGGTCACGCCGGCGGCGGTGACGGTCACGACCTTGCCGTCGGCCTTGGCGGAGGCATGCGCCCACTGTCCGTCGGACTTCAGGAGGCCGAAGCCCTTGCCTTCACCGCGGATGGTCACGGCACGGTCGTAGGTCAGCTTCCAGGCGTCGCCGTCACGGGCGGCTTTCACCACGCGGGGAGCCTCCCCGTCCTTGCGGGCCTCGTAGACGCGCTGCAGGGCGACGGCGGCGAGACGCTCGCCGACGGGCAGCTTGTCCTTGGGATGGATGTCCTTCTCCTCCCCGAGGTCGATGTTCACGGACATCATGGCTCCGGGGACGTTGTCGGCGATCCACTCCATGGACTCTCGGATCTTGGGCCAGCTGGCGTCCTCGACGGCACCGGGCTGACGGGCCATGAAACGGGGCAGCTGGACGATGATGAAGGGGAACTCTCGGCCCCAGGCCTTGTGCCAGGACTTGATCATGGAACCGAGGACCCACTTGTAGGCCTCCGGAGCGCCGGCGTTGGACTCGCCCTGATACCAGATGACGCCGCGGAAGCTGTGCCCGATCCAGGGATGCACCATGCCGTTCCAGTTCATGTGCGGGCCGTTGCTCCAGACGGGGCCGAGGCGGCCGGCGTCCTGCTTCATCTTGGCGACCGCCTTGGCGTCCTTCTCCTTGGCGATGCGCTCCTGGAGCTTCACGAGGTTCTCGGCGCGCGCCTTCATGCCCGCGGCCTCCTTGGCGTCGAAGTCCTTGGCGTCAGGCACGTCGGCATACATGCCCTTGGGGCCCCAGGCCTCGGCGCGGGTGCCGCCGATGGAGGAGACGATGAGTCCGACGGGCTGCTTGATGTTGGCGCGGAGCTCGCGACCGAAATAGAAGGCGGTGGCGGAGAAGGAGGGCACGGTCTTGGGGTCGGCCAGGATCCAGGCGCCGGCCTTGACGTCCTCGACGGGCTCGGCCGAGGGCACGCGAGCCACGGTGAACATGCGGATGCCGGCGTCCGCGGGGCGACTGACGGCGTCCTTCAGGTCGTGCGTGGCGTTCACGGTCCAGTCCATGTTGGACTGCCCGGAGCCGACCCAGACCTCGCCGACGATGACGTCCTGGGCCACGACCCTCTCATCGCCGGAAGCGATGACGAGCTCGGCGCCCTGCTCGGTGGGCTTGAGGCCCTTCAGGGAAGTGCGGAAGACGCCGTCGGCGCCCGCCACGGCCTCGGCGCTCACGGCGCCCAAGGTGACGGTGACCTTGGCCCCGGGACGGGCCTTGCCATAGACGGCCGACTCGCCGGCCTGGAGGACGGCATGGTCGGAGAACAGGCGGTTCACCTTGAGTTCGGCGGCGGAGGCGAACGCGGCCAGCGCCAGGAGGAACGGGGTAAGACGGGGCATGGCCCCATCATATCATCCGTCCGCGGCCGACCCCTCCAGACTTTTCTAACGGGCGGGCACGGTGACACGGGGACACGGGCGTACCTTTTGCCTCTCCCGCGGCTCCGCCACGCAGGTAGGGACGTGATTGCCATCACGTCCGTGGGCGGACGGATGTCATTCGGTCGCCGACCTGTCCCTGCCCCTGTACCTGCCCCTGCCCCTGCCCCTAAACATATCACTCCCTGAAACTCCACCCCCTCCCCAGGGGTTATACCCCTACCATGATCCCCCGCACCCTGCTACTCCTGCTCCCTCTGGCCCTGCTGGCCGCCGAAGAAGCCCACCGCTTCGAGCCCCGCGATGGCGGCGAGCCTCGCGGCGACAACCGTCGCCCCCAGCCGCCCCGCGACGGTGACTTCCGCAATGACGAGCGCCGCCCCCAGCCGCCCAAGCCTCCGCTCACCCCCGAGGAGCAGCGCCGTCTCCAGGCGGCGATGCAGAAGGCCAATGAAGACGCTGACGTGAAGGAGGCCCGGGAAGATGTCCGTGAAGCGCGGGAAGAACTCGAAGAAGCCATGAAGGCCGAACGCGAGGCCGTCGAGAAGGCCGCCATCGCCGCCGATCCTGGCGTGAAGGCGCTCATCGAGAAGATGCGCAAGTTCCAAGAAGAGATGCGCCGTCGCATGCAGCCCGACAACCGTCGTCCTGACGGAGACCGCCCCGGCGAACCCCGTGAACGTGACGGAGACCGCCCCGGCGAACCCCGTGAACGTGACGGCGACCGCCCCAAGGTGGGACCGCGTGACGGCGACGGCGAACGTCGTCCGGAAGGCGACAACCGCCGCCCGCAGCCGCCCCGCCGCCCGCAGCCGCCCCGCGGCGAGGAA
>JBJTTY010000127.1:0-23760 GCA_046080425.1 Verrucomicrobiota bacterium | reverse complement strand
GCCAAGCTCCCGGCCGCCGCCGTCGTCCAAGGCTGGACCAGCGAGCAGTTTGTCGGCGCCCTGCGCCACGACCAGAAGAACCCGCTCTACAACCCCCACCTGCGCCAGCTCATTCACGTCGGCTTCAAGGTCGCCGCCAAGCTGGGCCCTCGCTACCTCGAGCAGCTCAAGGCCTGCCGCGAGTCCTGCGCGCGCAACGTCACCGGCAATCTCTTCGATCGACACATCAAGCCGCTGTTCCTGTGAGCGGCGGGCCATCAGGGGGGCGCGGCCCGGCGCTGGCCGTCTGCCTGCTCGGCGGACTCATCGCCTTCGCCCTTGCGCTGGCCGGGCTCCTTCCGGAGAGCGATTTCTCGGTCAAGGAGCCGTTGGACATCATCAAACTGGTCTTCGTCCTCGCTCCGGCTTTCCCGTTTCTCCTGCTCGCCGGAGTCGCGGCGTTGTTGAAAGATCGTTTCCTCCTGACCGGGACGATCGTCATCGCCGCCCTGCTCATCCTGAGCTGCGGCTTCTATCTGATGGCGCAGGCCGAGCATCGGGTCCGGCCGGATGGTGCGGAGCATGCGCTCACCTATCTCATCGTCCCCTTCCTCCAAGTGCCGGCCTTCTTCACGACATTAGGCGCATTGGCCCTCTGGCGCGCCTTGCTTGGTCGTCGGGCTTGAACGAAGCGCCAGTACGGGGTCAGACCGCTTCCGATTGAAATCAGTCGGAAGCGGTCTGACCCCGTACTTTTTGACTTTTCGGGGCTTGGCGCCGTCGCGCCCTCCTGATCCTCAGGGGACTCCTGCCGCCTTCTTGAAGGCCTCGATCGCCGGCTTCGCGGACTCCCAAGCCTCCATATAGGAGTTAAGGACCGCATCATAGGCTTCGATCGCCTCCTTGGCTTCGCCCGCGCGTCGGTTCGAGATGCGTTCGGCGTCCTCGAAGTCTCCCTTGGCCTTGTCGAGAATCCGTTTCTTGGCTGGCTTCTGAGGCCGAGAGGCCTTGTCGTAGGCCTTCTCGGCCGCCGTGAGTTCGGTCTTGGCGCGATTGCGTGCCTTGCTCACGAGCTCGGCTGCATCTTCCGCCTTGACGGCCTTTTCCCGGGCCGCGCGCGCGGCCGAATGGAGTTTTAACAGCTGGGGCAGCTTTGCCTCATCGATGGCCTTGTGTAGGTCAGGAGTGACGATCGGCTTCACTTTGACCTGCTTGAATTCGAAGACGGCCAGCGAGTATTCCGCCCCAGGCGTGCCTTCGACGAGCATGCGAGGAGGGCCGGGTGGAAGTTCCCTCACCTGCTGGGCCTGAAGCGAGACCGTGGCAACCAGGAGGGCCACTCCATAGATTTGAGACTTCATCATGGGTGGCCGCGGGGTGACGTCGTCAGTTTTCTAGGATGAAAATGCCCCGAGTAAAGCCGGAAGAAGCCCCGGTCAGCTGGCAGAGCGATCCTTGGCCCAGGCCTCGGCGAAATAGGTCAGGATGAGGTCGGCGCCGGCGCGACGGATGCCCAGCAGGCTCTCATCGCGGGTGGCGCGCAGGTCCAGCCAGCCTTTCTCCGCGGCGGCGTGCAGGGCGGCGTATTCTCCGGACACCTGGTAGGCGGCCACGGGGAGGCGGGTGGCGTTACGCAGGTCGCGGATGATGTCCAAGTACGGGCCGGCCGGCTTGACCATGAGGATGTCGGCGCCTTCGGAAGCGTCGAGGTCGGCCTCGCGGGCGGCCTCGCGGCGATTGGCGGGGTCCATCTGGTAACCGGCCTTCGAGATGGGGGCGTCGCCCGCCTTGCGCGCGCTTCCCACGGCGTCACGGAAGGGTCCGTAGAAGGCCGAGGCGTATTTGGCGGAGTAGGCGAGGATGCCGGTGCCGTGGCGGCCCGCGGCGTCGAGTCCGGCCCGGATCGCCTTCACGCGCCCGTCCATCATGTCGGAGGGCGCCACGAAGTCCGCCCCCGCCTGCGCGGTGAGCAGCGACATCTTCACGAGCGACTCGACCGTGCGGTCATTGTCGACGTCGGTGCCGGCGGCGTTCAACACGCCGTCGTGGCCGTGGCTGGTGTAGGGATCGAGGGCGATGTCCGCGAAGACCACCGTGCCGGGGGACTTCGATTTCACCTCGCGGACGGCCCGCAGCGCCAGGTTCGACGGATTGAGGGCCTCGGCGCCCTCCGCGGTCTTGCGCGAAGGGTCGACTTTGGGGAAGAGGGCCACGCCGCGCACACCCAGCAGCAGGAGCTGCGCGCACTTGGCGCCGAGCGAGGCCAGAGGCACGCGGCTGATGCCCGGAAGGGAGGCGATGGGCTCGGGGGCCTCGCTCTCGGTCACGAAGATCGGCTGGATGAGATGCCGGGGCTCGAGGACGGTCTCGGAGAGCATCGCCCGGATGCCGTCGCTGGCACGCAGGCGCCGAGGGCGTTCAGGCTGGTCGAGGTGTTCCGGCATCGGAGGGTTTGGATAGCCATCCGACCCCCTCAGGGCAACGGCGAAGCCCGATTCGGGGTCCCGGGGCGGGGTGGGACAGTTTGTCAGGATGACCCCGGTGGCACAGCGTCAGGCCGAGGTCCGTCGGTCAAAAACCCCAATAAAAGCCGTGCTTGGCCTTGGCACATCCCCTGCCTCTGAGGGGGCATCAACCACTCGGCAAAGCCCACCCTCTCATGAGCAAAATCATCGGCATCGACCTCGGCACCACCAACTCCTGCATGGCCGTTCTGGAAGCGGGGGAGGCGGTCGTCATCCCCAACTCGGAAGGCGCGCGCACCACGCCCTCCATCGTAGCCTTCACCAAGGGCGGTGACGTCCTCGTCGGCCAGGCGGCCAAGCGCCAGGCCGTGACCAATCCCAAGAACACGGTCTTCTCGGCCAAGCGCCTCATCGGCCGCAAGTTCGCCGAGGTCAAGGCGATCGCCTCCAAGCTGCCCTACAAGGTCGTCGAGGGGAAGAACGGAGCCGCCGCCATCGAGTGCGAAGTGGACGGTAAGCCCCGCGTCTTCGCCCCCGAGGAGATCGCCGCCAAGGTGCTCGCCAAGCTCAAGGCCGACGCCGAGGCCTACCTCGGCGACAAGGTCACGCAGGCCGTGATCACCGTGCCCGCCTACTTCAATGACGCCCAGCGCCAGGCCACCAAGGACGCCGGTACCATCGCCGGCCTCGAGGTGCTGCGCATCGTCAACGAGCCCACCGCCGCCTCCCTCGCCTACGGCCTCGACAAGAAGGGCGACGAAAAGATCGCGGTCTACGACCTCGGCGGCGGCACGTTCGACGTGTCCATCCTCGAGATCGGCGGCGGCGTCTTCGAGGTGCGCGCCACCAACGGCGACACCGAGCTCGGCGGCGACAACTGGGATGAGCGCGTCATCCAGTGGCTCATCGACGGCTTCAAGGCCGAGTCGGGCATCGACCTCTCCAAGGACCCGATGGCCCGTCAGCGTCTGAAGGAAGAGGCCGAGAAGGCCAAAATCGCCCTCTCGTCCTCCAACGCGGTGGACATCAACCTGCCGTTCATCACGGCCGACGCCTCCGGCCCCAAGCACCTCAACGTGACGCTCACCCGCGCCCAGCTGGAGAAGGTCTGCGACGACCTTTCCGAGCGCACCCGCAAGCCCTTCGAGGCCTGTCTCAAGGACGCCGGGCTGACCATGAGCCAGGTCGATGAGCTCGTGCTCGTCGGCGGCATGACCCGCATGCCCAGGATCGTCGAGATCGCCCGCGCCCTCGCCGGCAAGGACCCCCACAAGGGCGTCAACCCCGACGAGGTCGTCGCGGTCGGCGCGGCCATCCAGGGCGGCGTGCTCAAGGGCGACGTCAAGGACGTGCTCCTGCTCGACGTCACCCCGCTCACGCTCTCCATCGAGACGATGGGCGGCGTGGCCACGGCCATGATCGAACGCAACACCACCATCCCGACCAAGAAGAGCCAGGTCTTCTCCACCGCCGCCGACAACCAGCCCGCGGTGGACATCGTCATCGCCCAGGGCGAGCGGCCGATGATGAAGGACAACAAGCTCCTCGGGACGTTCAAGCTCGACGGCATCATGCCCGCCCCGCGCGGCACGCCGCAGATCGAGGTCACCTTCGACATCGACGCCAACGGCATCCTGCACGTGTCCGCCAAGGACAAGGGCACGGGCAAGGAGCAGAAGATCTCCATCACCGGCTCCTCCGGCCTCTCCAAGGACGAGGTCGAGAAGCTCCGCAAGGAGGCCGAGCTCCACGCCGAGGAGGACAAGAAGGCCCGCGAGCTCGTGGAGGCCCGCAACCAGCTCGACGCCACGGTCTTCCAGGCCGAGAAGCAGCTCAAGGACAACGGAGACAAGTTCCCCGGTGACACCAAGGGCCGCACGGAGGAGGCGCTCAAGTCAGCCCAGGAGCTGCTCAAGAAGACCGAAGGGGTCTCCGCCGAAGACTATTCCAAGGCCGCCGAGGCGCTGCTCAAGCCGCTCTCGGAAGCCGCGCAGGCGATCTACGCCGCATCCGCCAAGGAAGGCGAAGGCGCCGCCGATCCCGCCGCCGAGGGCAAGAAGAAGTCCAAGGACGGCAAGGTCGTCGACGGCGACTTCGAAGTGGTCGACGACGAGAAGAAGTGAGCGTCGCGTTGCGACTCAGGGCTGGTGCCCGGGCCAGGGACAGGGCCGGGTAAGGTGAAACAAGCAGAGGGCCGGGGTCGCGAGACTCAGGCCCTCTGTTCAGTTCCTGCCCGTCGCGACGTCGGTGATGTCGTCCGCCGCCGAACTGTCCTCGCTGATCACGGTGAAGTCCGTGCCGGACACGAGGTCGCCGGACATGCCCTCAATCAGGCGCACCGCGATGCGCAGGCCGGGCATGCGCTTGGCGAGTCCGTGCAGGAGGGGGCCGGCGTCGGCGATGGCGCAGCAAACCAGGAGCGACCCCGCCTGCGAAAGGCCAGCGTCGTTGAGCACTTCGAGCGAACCGCCGTCGCCGCAGAGCGCCCGTACGCCGGCCTTCTGGAGCTCCTTCACGAGCACGATGTCGCTGTCGACCACGGTGACGGGCACGCCCTTCTCCTTGAGCTCGGCATGGACGCGACGGCCGACGTCGCCGTAGCCGACGACGATGGCGTGGCCCGGAGCGGGCGCCTGCGTCTCGGAGGGACGCGTGGCCGCTCGCCGGATCCGCTGCCGCAGGCGACGGTAGACGCTCGGGGTGAGCGCGATCGAGGCCATGGCGGCCGCCACGAGCCCGTTCCATACAGAGTCGCCGATGAGTCCCAGCGCCCGGGCGGAGGCCCCGAGGACGAAGGTGAACTCGCCGATCTGCCCCAACGCTGAACCGACCTGCAAGCCGGTGCCCTTGGGTTCGCCCGCCAGCTTGGAAAGGAGCGCGGCGACGGCCGGCTTGCCGGCGGCGACGACGGCGAAGATCACGACGGCCGGCAACGGGTCCCTGAGGAGCAGCACGGGGTCGAACAGCAGGCCGACCGAGACGAAGAAGAGCACCGAGAAGGCGTCGCGCATCGGCAGGGCATCCGCGGCGGCCCTCGCTGAGAAATTCGACCGTGCGACGACGAGCCCGGCCAGGAAGGCCCCCAGGGCGACGGAGACGCCGAAGAACTTCGAGGCCAGCAGGGCCATCCCCGGCGCGATGGCGAGGGTGGCCAGCATGAAGAGCTCGCGCGAGCGCGTCTCGTTCACGCGGGCGAGGATCCAGGGGATGACCTTGCCGCCCAGGACGATCGCCAGCGCAGCGCAGAGCGCGACTTTGCCCGCCGCCGCCAGGAGCGGGAGTCCGAGCGCTGCCAGATCCCGCGTGCCGTGCTCGGCGAGGACGGGCAGGGCGACGATGAGCAGGACGGTGAAGAGGTCCTCGGCCACGACCCATCCGACCGCGATGTGTCCGGCCCGGGTCGAGAGGTCACGGTTGTCAGAGAGGACGCGCATGAGCACCACGGTACTCGCCACGGAGGCGGCCAGGCCGGCCACGATGGCCTGACTCTCCTCGACGCCCGCCGCGCTCAGGGCGACGGCGGTCATGAGGGTCGTGCAGCAGCTGGTGAGCAGGGCGCCGGGCACGGCGACTTTCCACACGGCCGCCAGTTCCTGCAGGTGGAACTTCAGTCCGACGCCGAACATGAGCAGGATGATGCCGATCTCGGCGAACTGCTCGGCGACGCGGCCGTCCGCCTCGAAGCCCGGGGTGTGCGGGCCGACCGCCACGCCCGCCAGGAGGTAGCCGACGATGGGGGAGAGTCCGACGCGGTGGGCGAGGTAGCCGAGCAACAGGGCGGCGGCCATGCCGCCCGCGAACGTGATGACAATCTCGTTGCCCATGCCTGCTGCGTATCCCCTTTCCGGCCGCCGTCAACCGCACCGGCGCGCCGCTCGGCGCTTGCCCCTGCACGGGAGGGCGCTACCTCTTTCTGCGTGAACATTTCGGAGCAGTTCTTCCAGCGCGCCCTCACCATGATTCCCGGCGGGGTCAACTCGCCGGTCCGCGCCTTCCGTTCGGTCGGGGGCACGCCTTTCTTTACGAAGTCGGCCGACCGAGCCCGTCTGACGACGGCCGACGGCCGTGAGCTGGTCGACTTCGTGCTCACCTGGGGTCCGGCCATCCACGGCCATAACGACCCTGACATCCGTGCGGCGGTCCGGGAGGCCCTCGACCGGGGCACGAGCTTCGGCACGCCGAACCCGCTCGAGGTCGAGATGGCCGAGCTCATCCTTTCCTGCGTCCCCGCGGTGAAGAAGGTCCGCATGACCAACAGCGGCACGGAGGCGACCATGTCCGCCATCCGGCTCGCCCGCGGCTACACGGGACGTCACAAGATCATCAAGTTCTCGGGCTGCTACCACGGGCACGTCGATTCGCTGCTGGTCAAGGCCGGCTCGGGCGCGCTCACGCAGGGCAACCCCGACTCGGCCGGGGTCACGCCCGGGACGGCCGCCGACACGCTGGTCGCGGAATATAATAATCTCCCTGCGCTTGAGGCGCTCTTCGAGGCCAACGCCGGACAGATCGCCGGCCTCTTCGTCGAGCCCTTCCCGGCCAACGTGGGCCTGATCCTGCCGGACGAGGGTTTTCTCGCGGGGTTGCGATCGCTCTGCACGAAGCACGGGGCCGTCCTCATCTTCGACGAGGTCATGACGGGCTTCCGGCTCTCGCTCGCGGGCACGCAGGGCCTGCATGACGTGGTCCCCGACCTGGTCTGCATGGGCAAGATCATCGGTGGCGGGCTCCCGGTCGGCGCCTTCGGCGGCAAGGCCGAGATCATGGACAGGCTCGCTCCGCTCGGGCCGGTCTACCAGGCGGGCACGCTCTCGGGCAATCCGCTCGCGATGGCCGCGGGTCTCGCCTCGGTCCGCAAGCTCCGGGCCCAGGATCCCTTCGCGCGGCTCGACGCGCTCGGCCGCCGGGTGCGCGACACGCTCCTCACCGCCGCCAAGGCCAAGGGCATCCCGCTCCAGGTGCCGCAGGTGGGCTCGATGTTCTCGCTCTTCTTCAACGCGCAGAAGGTCCGCAACTACGATCAGGCGGTCGCCTCGAACGGCGACCTCTACCGCAAGGTGTTCCGCACGGCGCTCGACAAGGGCGTCTACCTCGCGCCTTCGCCGTATGAGACGGCTTTCCTCTCCACCGCCCACGAGGGCAGGGACATCGACCTGGCCTGCGAGGTCCTCGACGCCGCCGTGCGCGCGCTCTGACCATGCCGAAGCTCGCTTTCATCGGTTCAGGCAGGATGGCCGGCGCGATCGTCCAAGGTCTGCTCCGCTCCAAGGCCTGCCGTCCGTCGGACATCGCGGTCATCGGGGGTCCGGACGCGACCGCGGCCGACCTCGCCAAGGCCACGGGCGTACGCGTCGCGAAGGGTCCCGAGGACCTGCTCGAGGGCGCCGACGCGGTCGTGCTGGCCTGCAAGCCGCAGCAGTTCGAAGGTCTGGATGAACGCTACGGCCCCCTCTCGGAAGGCAAGCTAGTGCTTTCCATCCTCGCCGGCACGCGCCTCGAGACGATCGGGCGCTTCTTCGACGTCGCGCGCAACGTGGTCCGCGCCATGCCCAACACGCCCGGCGCCATCGGCCGGGGCGTCACGGCCCGCTGCTCCGCGGTCCCGCTGACGCCCGAGGACGCGCGGCTGGTCGGATCGCTGCTCTCCGGTCTCGGCGAAGTCGTCGAGCTGCCCGAGTCGATGTTCGACGCGGTCACGGCGGTCTCCGGCAGCGGTCCGGGGTTCTTCTTCGAATATGTCGCGGCCTACGAACAGGCCGCCGTCTCCCTGGGTTTCACGCCCGAACAGGCCAGGCTGCTCGTGAGGCGCACGTTCGAGGGGTCGCTCGCCCTGCTCGAAAGTACGGGCGACACGCCCGACAACCTGCGTGTGCAGGTGACCTCTCCCGGCGGCACGACCAAGGCCGGACTCGACGCGCTCGCCTCCGCCAAGTTCCGCGAGGCCGTCGCCGCCGCCCTCATCGCCGCCAAGAAGCGGGGTGAGGAGCTGGGGAAGAAGTGAGGGCGTCCTTAGGTGGCGGGCGCAGGGTCGGGTTCAGCCAATCGGTTGATTCACCCGACGCCAGAGGTCCCAGGTGTTGAGTCCCGCCAGCGGGACGAGCCCGAACGCCAGGCCCGACAGGAACGACATGGCGGGATGGATGATGACGCATCCGAGGGTGAGCTGACCCCAGGGTTCGGTCGGCTCGACCAAGATCCAGCAAAACTGGGCGTAGAGGAAGCCGTAGAGGGTCGCGCCGATCAGCAGCGCCAACGGACCCCACAGGAACAGCGTCCTGGCGCTGCGTCCTTTGAGAAACCGGCGGAAGAGCGCGGTGATGGCCGCGCCGGTCAGGCTGCTCGCGATCAGCATGGCGAAGCAGACGCCCCACTGCATGGGATACTGCCTGAAGTTCTCCGGACCGTCGTAGTGATTGAACAGAGGGGTCGGGTTCATGATGATGATCGGCGCGAGCGACCAAAGCGCGCCGTAGAGGAGGCCCAGGCGGTGGTTCTTCCAGTGCGCGATCAGCTTTTCCATGGAATGAATCTAGCCTCGGCTCCGATGCCGGGCGAGCGTCGTAAATGAGTCCCAAATGCCAGCAGGCGCCCTTATCCCGGCAGGGAGGCGACGCCTAATCGGCTGATGGGCAGGGCGTTCAGGCGTCCCCGGCCCGTCTCATTTCTTCTTGGCCTTTTTGACGGGCTGTCCGCCGGGAAGGCGCTTCTGCTCCTGCTTGGGCAGAGGTCCGGCCAAGGGAGGGGTCTCGAAATATTTGCCGTCCTCGACCATGCGGGGGTCGCCGGTCTCCCGCAGGATGGAGAAGAGCCGTTCGGTCATCTCCTTGCGCACGGCGGCGTAGGCCGGGTCCTCGGCCACGTTGTTCATCTCGTTCGGGTCGAGCCGGAGGTCGTAGAGTTCGAACATCGGCCGACGGCCGTAGAATTTGTCGAACATCGCCGCCCATTGGGGGGACTTGCGAGCCCTGACGAACCACGCCTTGGTCGGCCCGGCGTCATCGTCGGGGATGGTGACGAAGGTGGTGTTGGCGACCTCGTCGAAGGTGGGCTCGTCGGCGCCGTCCAGGCGGTAGTGGTCGCCGAGGGGCCAGCGCTCGGGGCGGAAGTTGACGATGAGCGCGTGGTCGTGGGTGCGCAGGACACGCTGCGGGTAAGGCGAGTAGTCGGACCGGGCGATCTCGACGTGCCGCTCGCGGCCGGCGACGATCCACGTGCGGGACGGGTCGACGAGGCCCTGGCGGTCGGACTTCAGGATGTTCCAGAGCGAGCGGCCGGTCATCACCGCCGGCGGCTTCACGCCGCCTGCTTCGAGGAAGGTCGGGGCGAGGTCGGGCAGGGTGACCATGTCGTCCACCACGCGGCCGCCCTTCACGCCCGCGCCGGAAACGATGAGCGAGACGCCCGTGCCGAAGGCGTACAGGTTGCACTTGCCGTGCGGGAAGCCCGGCGCGCCGTGGTCGCCGCTCACGGCGATCAGCGTGCGTCCGCGCTCACCGGCCTTCTCGAGCTCCTCGAGGAAGACGCCCATCGCGGCGTCCAGCGCCTGCACCTCGCCGAAGTAGTCCGCCAGGTCCTCGCGCACGACGGGTACGTCCGGCAGGAAGGGCGGCAGGCGTCCCTTGAGGGAGTCGGGGTCGATGTTCCAGAGCTTCTTGCCGCTGCCCCGCACCCAGGTGCGGTGGGTGTTGGTGGGGCCGAACCAATAGGCGAAGGGCTTGCCCTCGGGCTTCGCGGCCAGCATGGCCCGGAAGTTGCCGCGAACCTCTTCCAGCAGCTTCGTCCGCGCGGCCTCGACGGTGGATCCCTTTTTGACGAGGTCGGTCGCGTTCTCGGAGAAGTTGTTGAAGGCGCGGCCGGCCTTCTCGAAGGCGTGCGTCTGGCCTCCGTAAGGGGCGTCCCCCGGCGAACCCGGGCTCCACACCTTGTACGATTTGCCCAAGTGATAGCCGGCGTCGCGGAGGAGGAGGGGGTAGGTGGGGATGGTCTCGTCCCAAACGGCTCCCTGCAGGATGGCGCCGCGTCCGGTGCGCCAGAAATGCTGGCCGGAGAGGAGCGAACTGCGGCAGGGGGTGCAGGAAGGGGCGTTGACGTGGGCGTTGCGGAAGAGGACGCCCTCTCTGGCCACGCGGTCGAGGTTGGGGGTGCGCAGGATCTCGTTCGGTCCGCCGCGACGGTCGTGCTCGGCGTAGAGGCGGCTGAAGCGGCCCCAGTCGTCGGCGAAGAAGAACAGGATGTTCGAGCGCTCTTCGGCCGCGGTCGCGAAGGCGGCGGCGAGCAGGGCGAGCAGGGCGAGGAGGCGCATGTTCAGCGGGAAGGCTTGATGGGCGTCGGCTCGAAGTCGGTCCTGTTCACCCAGTTGGCGTCGAGGAGCTCGCCCTTCACATAGCGGTTGTAGAAGTTGCGCCGACGTTCGTCGGAATGCGGGAAGGCCTCGTATTCGGCCCCGCGTCCGACGGCCCGCAGGTCGCCTTGGCGCTTCAGTTCGGCCCACATCCTGGTGCGCATGGACTCGGCGTCCTTCTCGCGCGCGGCGGCGAGGTTCTTCACGCAGTCGGGGTCGGAGGATAGTTCATACAGCTCACGTCCGGGACGCATCCCGAAGCACAGCTCCCAGAAGGGGTCGGACCCTTTTTTGCGTCGTGCCTGCAGGAGGAAGGTCTTGGTCGGGCTGGCGTCGGTGTCGAGGTAGCCGGTCTCGGGATTGCAGGCGGGCCAGCGGGAGGGCTCCGCGTTCTCGAGGTAGGCCATGCCTTCCGTCACGATGCCGCGCACGGGGTAGCCCTGGTCATCGGGACGCCCGAGGTCGTTGCGCTCCCGTCCGATCAGGGTGAATTCGCGCCCGGTCACGCGGGCGGAGCCGTCGGACCGGAAGACGTCGAAGAGGCTGCGTCCGGAGGCCGGCAGCAGGCCTGATTTTTCCCAAGGCAGGCCGGCGGCTTCCAGGAAGGTCGGCGCGAGGTCGGCGAAGCTCACGAACTCCGCGACCTTGCGGCCCGACTTCGCGATGCCGGCGGGCCAGCGGACCGCGAAGGGCAGGTGGTTAGCATGGTCGTAGGCCGAGCCCTTGACGCGAGGGAAGGGCATGCCGTTGTCGGAGGTCACGATGACCAGCGTGCGGTCGAGCTCGCCCTTGGCGCGCAGCTGTTCGAGGACCTTGCCCAGCTGTGCGTCGAGGTGCTCGACCTCTACCGCGTAGTCGAGCATGTCGCCGCGCACGGTGGCGTTGTCCGGCCAGTAGGCGGGCACGCGGTCGACGTCGGACGGCTTCTTGCCGAAGCGGACGTGGCTGCCTTCCTCGTAGGCGCGGTGCGGCTCCTGGAAGCCCAGCCAGAAGAACCAGGGGCGGTCCTTGGGCGTGTCCTGCAGGAAGTCGGCGAAGTTGGCGGCGTAGTCGTTGGGCGCGATGGCCTTCGCCGGGGGCTGGAGGCGACGCTTCTGGTAGACCTTGCCGGTCATCGGGCGCGGCGAGCCGTCGGCCTTGAGCGATTGTCCGGGTCCCCAGACCTTGCCGGTCGTGGCGTAGAAGTAGCCGGCCTTGTCGAGGGCCTCGGGCAGGATGCCGATCTCGGGCGGGAAGTAGGGGTAGTGGTTGGCGGCGGCGCCGAGCAGCCAAGGGTGCCGGCCGGTCATGATGCTGGAGCGTGAGGGCGCGCACTTCGCCGTCGGCGTGTAGGCGTTAAGGAACAGCAGGCCTTCCTGCGCGAGGCGGTCGAAGTTCGGCGTCTTCACCCAGGAGCAGCCGTAGGCGCCGGCGTGTCCGGTGCCCCAGTCGTCGGCGATGATGAACAGGACGTTGGGACGTGCGGGTTCGGCGGCGTTCAGGCCGGCCAAGGTGATCAGCAGGGCGAGTAGGGCTCTCATGGGGTCGCCTCATGCTGGCGGGCCGGCCGGCCGTGGGCAAGGGGGACCTCCGCAAACAAGGAGACCGGGCGGCTTGCGCCGCCCGGCCTCCGGGAAGGGGCTGGTTCAGGAGCTCAGTTCTTCTTGGACAGGTCGCGCAGCTTCACGTTGCGGAACCAGACCTCGTCGCCGTGCTCCTGGAGGAGGATGTGGCCGTCCTTCCATTCGCCGAAGTTCTTCCCGTACTTGGGGTCGGCGTACTTGCTCTTGGCGACCAGCGCACGGAACTCGGGGGTGGCGCGGTCGTAGGCCACGACCTTGCGGCCGTTGAGCCAGTGCTCGACCTTGGTGCCCTGGGCGATGACGTAGGCATTGTTCCATTCGCCGATGCGGTTGGCGCGCTTGCCCTTGGCGGTGATCAGGTCGTAAAGCGAGGAGACCGTGCGGTTGCCCTCGCGGCCCAGCTTGGCGTCCGGATGCACGGCGTCGTCGAGCATCTGGAACTCCAGGCCGAAGGCCGAGCCCGCGCCCTGGTTCAGGTTGGGCTGCACGAAGTACTTCAGGCCACTGTTGGCGCCGGTCGTCAGGCGGAAGTCGACCGACACCTCGAATTCGGAGTAACGTCCGGTCGTGATGATGTCGCCCGCGTTGGCCGACTCCTTGCCGTCACCCTTGGCGGTGTGCAGCATGCCCTTCTCGACGGACCAGCCTTCCTTCGGGAAGTCAGGCCCCTTGGCGGAGCGCCAGCCCTTGGAGGTGCGGCCGTCGAAGAGGAGCGTCCAGCCGTCGGCCTTCTCGGATTCCGAGAGGGTGTTGTCGCCGATGGGCGTCAGGCTGATGTTGCGCCACTGCACGGTGGTGCCGGCCTTGGCGGCGTCCTTGCCGATGCCGTGGACCTGGAAGGCGATGAAGCCGGTCTTGTAGCCGTCGTCACGGACGTCGACGCGCTGCACGCCGTTAATCCAGGTGCGGATGCGGTTGCCGTTGGCCTCGATCTTGACGCGGTTCCATTCGCCGACCTTGGTGACCTGCTGGCCCTGCTTGGAGAAGGCCTGCTCGTCGCCGCCGCCGAAGCCCGGGAAGATCCAGCCGCGTCGGCCTTCCTCGTAGAGACCGGCGGACCACATGCGGGGGCCGACCTCGGCCTTCTTCACGTTCTTGGGGTCGGTGTCGATCTCGGCCTGGTAGCCGTGGACGCGTCCGGCGGGCACCTTCTTCTTCTTGCCGTCGGAGCCCGTGAATTCCTGCTCCTTCTCGAGCGAGCGGCTGCGGAACTGCACGCCGGAGTTCAGGCGCGGGTCGTTGAGGAACTCGTACTCGAGCACGAAGTTGGAGTACTCCTTCTCGGTCGCGAGGAAGGTGTTCGGGGTGTTGATCGTCGAGGTGCCGACGAGCGTGCCGTCCTTCACGGCGTAGGTGGCCTCGCCGCCGAGGCGCTTCAGGCCGGTGAGGTCCTTGCCGTTGAAGATGACCGGTTTGGCGGCGGCCTTCGGGGCGCCCTTCTTCTGGGCGCCGGCGGCGGCCGGCTGCTGGTCGGCGGCGCAGCCGACGAGGGCGGCGGCCGCGAGGAGGGCGATGAGCTTGGTGTCCATGGTGGGGATCTTTGAAAATGATGGGGCGGAGCGGCCTTGCGGCGCGCTCCGCCCCGGTGGGTTCAACCGACGGCGGGGATGCGGAACGGCGCGCGACCGTCGCGGCGGGCGCAGAGGTCGGCGTTGGCGCGGGCCGCGTTGGCCCCGGTGAAGAGCTCGGTCTTGGTGTCCTGCGTGAGGGCGGCTCCCAGGACGGGCTTGCTGTTGGCGAGGTTCACGCCGTTCTTGCCGAGGTGGTCCTGCATGCGGGCGAAGGCCTCGGAGAGGCCGGCGCTCGACTTGATCGCGGCGGTGATCTCCTCGGCCGTCTGGCGCTTGCCGAGGCGGTAGGAGACGTTGGCCGAGTGGACGAGGGCGGTCGAGACGTGGCAGTCACGCAGGGGCGCGTGGATGCCCTCGTTGGTGCCCTTGCTGATGTGCGACACCCAGTTGGCGTGGTGGCCGGACTGGCCGCCGGAGAGGTCGACCTGGTCGACGGACTTGCCGTAGGACTTGATGACCTTGCCGTCCTTGCCGTACGCGACGGCGGAGTTGTAGTCGGGCACGACGATGGTGGCGTTCTCGCACTCGACGACGATGCCGATCTCGGGGGCCTTCGGGAACTTGCCGTACTTGTTCATGGCGGCGTTCTTGGCCTTACTGCTGGCCAGGCCGTACACCTCGGTGATGAGGGGCGCCTTGGCGTAGTTGTGCACGGAGATGAAGGTGTTCGGGGTCTCGGCGGCGTCGCGGTAGCCGAAGCGGCCTCCGATGGAGACGACTTCCGGGGACACGTCCGGCTCGTTCAGGAACCAGCGCGCGATGTCGATCTCGTGGATGCACTGGTTGCAGAGGTCGCCGCCGCCCCAGTTCCAGAACCAGTGCCAGTCATAGTGCACCGGACCCTGGCTCTTGGTCTCGTTGTCGGGGTCGGTCTGGTTGCCGCGGGTGGATTCGGCCATGGGCGCGGGACCGCACCAGAGGTCGTAGTTGATGGTGGAGGGGATGGCGTTCTTCTTGGCCGGGCCGATGGACTTGCGGCGCTTGTAGCAGATGGCGCGGGAGACGAGGACCTTGCCGTAGACGCCGCCGTGCACGTCCTTGATAGCGGCGCGGATGCCGACGCCGGAGCGGCTCTGGGTGCCGGCCTGGACGATCAGGTTGGAATACTTCTCGGACGCGGCCACGAGCTGGCGTCCTTCGTAGATGTTGTGCGAGAGGGGCTTCTCGACGTACAGGTGCTTGCCGGCCTGGAGGGACCAGATGCCCTGGATGGAGTGAAGGTGGTTCGGCGAGGCGATCGACACGGCGTCGATGTCCTTGTTCTCAAGCATCTTCCTCATGTCCTCGTAGCCCTGGACTCCGGGGTTGGCGGCCACGCCCTTGGCGAGGACTTCGGAGTCGACGTCGCAGAGGGCGACGAGGCGGACGCCCTTGAGGCGCTTGATCTCCTTGATGTGCTCACCGCCACGGCCCTTGAAGCCGACGACGGCGACGCGGAGGTCTCCGTTGGCGCCCTGGGCGTTGACTTGGTTGCAGGCGCTCAGGCCCGCGGCGGCGGCCGCGAGCGCCGAGTTCTTGATGAACGAACGACGGTTCTGTTGGGGGGTCATGATTGGGGTATTGGGGTAGGGTTTACCGAAAAAGATGTCCGGCCGGGAGTCGAGTTTGTTCCTAGGCGTCGGGTATCTTAAAAAGGGATGGTTTGGGAAAGGGACAGGGGCAGGGACAGGGACAGGGGCAGGGACAGGGGCAGGGGCAGGGTAGAATATGAAGGGCAAGGGCTTAGGGGTGCCGGTGGTAGGGGTGAAAACGCTCCGGCGGCCGTGCCCATCCTTCATCCTCCATCCGCAACGTCCCCCATGCCCCCGTGTCACCGTGCCCACGTGCCCCCTCGTCTTGCTCACTTCTTCTTCAGTGAATTCAGGTATTCCCGGATGGCCTCGAACTGATCCTCGGCCTTGCCGTTGAAATGCTCGGTGAGCTGGGTGAGGCCGTCGCCGTCCGCGAACTTCGGCATCTTGGTCTCGGGGTCGAGGCGGTTGGGATTCAGCAGCCAGCGGTGGAAGTGGCCCTTGCGCAGGCGTTCGGCGGAAAGCGCGAGATTGATGCCGGGCGCTTCGAAGACGGCCGTGGCCTCCTTGTCGCCGACGTCGTGACAGGTGATGCAGTTGAATCCGCCGTCCATGCCCAGGAGCTTCTCGCCCACGGCGATGCGCGCCGGATCGGGCTTGGGGTCCTCAGGGTCCTTGGGGCCGAAGCCGTGCTGCTGACCGAGGCCGAGCGCCATGCCGGCGGCATGCTGCGAGAATCCGGGCATCACGCCGATGAGCCACCAGCGCGGCTTGTCCTCGATGCGTCCGGCGATGAATTCGGTCATCCAGGCGGTCTTCAGCTTTTCGCCCTGCCAGGTGAGCGCGGGCACCGGCGCGTCAGGCACGGGCTCGCCTTCGACGTGCTCCTTGGGCGGCAGGAGGGAGCGCAGCTGGCGGCATTCCTCGTCGACCTTCTTCCACGCGCTGGCGCGTCCGTCGACGGCGTGACAGGCGGCGCAGTTCAGCGCCCTGAGGTTGCGTGTGGCGAATTCCGCGGGGACGTCGGCGGCCAGTCCGGCAGCGACGTCGGACTTCAGGAACGCGAGCAATGCGTCCCTCTCGCCGGCGGAAAGAACGTAGGCGGGCGCCTTGCCGCGCGCGGTCGCGTCGGGGGCCAGACAGCCCTTGGCGCCGGCGGCCACGGTCTTCGCCAGCGGGGGCTGGGTGGTGGCCGGCATGCCGGCGTGGCAGTTCAGGCAGCCCGCGGCCACGATGAGGCCGGCGCCGCGAGCGGCGTCGCCTTCCTTGGCCGTGAGCTTCGTCGTGGGCGCCTTGGTCAGCAGGTAGGCGGCCAGCTGCGAGGCTTCCTCCTCGGTGAGACGGAAGTGCGGCATGCGCGCGGCGGGCCAGTTCTTGGCCGGGTCGAGCAGGTAGTCCTTCAGCGCCACGTCACGCCACTTGGCGCGCATATGTGAAAGCGGGATGCGGCCGAGCGCGTCGTCGCCCTGGGCGTCGGGCTGACGGTGGCAGCCGACGCAGCCGAGGTTCGCGAAGAGCGACGCGCCGGCCGGAGCGAGGGCAGGGTCGGCGGCCGGACCGGACGCAGGCGTGGCGCCCTGCGTGAGCATCGCGGCGAGGTCCGCGGCCTGCTGCTCGGCGTCGGGTCCGACCAGGACCGCGGGCATGAGCGCGTGCGGACGGAAGGAGGCCGGGTCGAGGATCCAGCGCGTCAGCCACGCGCGGTCGAACTTCGCGCCGAGGTCGGCGAGCAGCGGCGCGTTCTGTCCGTATTCGGGCATGCCCGTGCCCTTGGCGGGCAGCTTCGCGTCCTGGTGGCAGGCTGCGCAGTTGAGGTTCGCGAACAGCGCGCGTCCTTCTCGCAGCCGCAACGCTTGGGTCAGGGCTTCGTCGGAAGCGTGCGCGAGGGCGGTCGGCGGGAAGGCCTCGCGCGGGAAGTCCTTCGAGGCCCAGCCAGCGCGCAGGTGGGCGTCGGCTTTCCCGTCCGACTCGAATTCGGCGACGATCGCGTTGGCTCCCTTGTTGAGCTGCACCGACTTCGTGCCCGCGCCTTCCAGGACGGGCTGTCCGTTGACCGTGAGGCGGAACTTGCCGGAGGTCTCGGCCCAGAGGGAGAAGATCCCGCGCACGGGCGCATCGACCGTGCCTTCCCAGCGGGCCTTGAAAGGGCCTGCGGGCAGCCAGGGCGTGGCCGGCTGTCCGGCCGGCACCTGCAGCGCGAGCAGGCGGTCCACGCGACGGTCCGTGCGTCCCCCGGCCTCGAAGACGGCGTGCAGGCCCTGGGCGGGCTCGGCGGCCGCCGCGGCGAGCGGCGCGAGGAGGAACGTCAGGAGGCTGCGGAGCGTCATGTCGGCGTCGGTCAAGGGTCGCCCTTCGGCGGAGGTTGGCAAGCGGACAAGAAGAAGGCCCGGAAGTTCCGGGCCTTCGTGCACGCCTCAGGGCGCGGTCACTTGGCGAAGCTGCGGTAGTCGGAGCCCTTGGCGTCCGGCACGACGTTGATCGTATTGGAGACCTCCTCGGGGACGCGGGTGCCGTCGACGGCCTTGAGCGCCATCTTGATGCGCATCTGCATCACGGGCTGCAGCCCGGGGATCTCGAGGAAGACTTCCTTGCCGTCGTCGGAGAGCCTCACGGACTTCACGGCCACGGGATCGGTGCCCTGTTCGCCGGGCTTGCTGACCTTGTAGTCGGCGGAGCCGTATTCGGAGGAGTACTTGTAGTTGTACTGCTCGACCGACCAGTTCTGGAGGTCGGTGGCGGACTTGCGGTCGAGGGCGCCGGTGAAGCCGATGGTGATGCCGTCCTTGGTCACGTGGAGGCGGTCCTGCATGGTCACCGACTTGCCGGTGTAGCGCACGCGGTGGATGGCTCCGTCCTTCACGCCGTTGGTCTGCCAGCCCTTGAGGCCGGCGACGTAAAGCTGGCCGTCGACGGGGTGGAAGCGGCCGCGCATGATGCCGGTGGTGAACTTGAGGGGGAACTTCACCACGCCGCCCTGCGGGACGTCGCCCACGCGCTCCTGCAGCACGCCGAAGAGCGAGGACTTGCCGTAGGAGAGGTAGAGCATGCGGCCTTCGAAGGGGCCCCACTGCTTGGAGGTCACCCAGGTCTGGCCGCCGTTGGAGTTGTCGACGTCGTAGGGAATCCAGCAGAGGTGCGGGGAATACTTGGTGGGGGCCTGCGCGCGATGCGCCAGGTCGGGCACCTCGATGAATTCGCCGGCCTTGGAGAAGTGGATGTAGTCGGCGGGGACCCAGGTGCCCTGGTTGTCGCCGTTGGAGACCTCGCCGTTGGGGCCGACGCCCATGCCGTTGGGGGCGCGGATGCCGGTGGCGTGGACCTCGAACTTCCTGCCGTCGGACGAGACCTTGAAGATCGCGCCGTGGTGGTCGCTGAGGGGGCCCCAGCCGCGGCCTCCCGGATTCACGGGTCCGCCCTTGAGGAAGTAGAAGTTGCCCTGCGCGTCGGTCTGCAGGTCGAAGGTGAACTCGTGGAAGTTCGAGGTGACCTGGACGTCGTTGTTGAAGTTCTCATACCGGTCGGCCTCGCCGTCGGCATTGAGGTCGTGCAGGCGGGTGATCTGGTCGCGGCCGAGGACGAACAGCACGTCGTCGACGATGCGCAGGCCGAGGGCGTGGAAGAGCCCGGTGGCGTGACGCTTCCAGGTGACCTTGGAGAACTTCGCGTCGGAGGGCGTGCCGATCCACACGTCGCCGCTCCAGGTGGAGAAGGCGATGCGTCCGTCCTTGAAGAAGTCGATCGCGCCGACGCGGATCCAGGAACGGTAGGGGTTCTCGAGGGGGACGTTGAGGTTGTCGACGAGGTAGGGGGCGTTGAGGGCCTCCTTGATGCGGTCCTCGATCGCCTGTTTGGCGGCCGCGTCGGATTCGCCGGCGAGCTGCTGGCGGAGGGACTCGACCTGCTTGGACTGATCGGCCTCGCCGAACGCGGTCTCGGTCACGACGGTCTGGGTCCAGCGTGCGGGACCGCCCTTGGTAAAGGCGGTCAGATCGGCGGCGCCGGAGCTGCCGGCGGCGGCCTTCCGGAGGGCGGCGTCCTGTCCCACGGCTCCGTGCGCGAAGGACACCTTGAAGCTGGTTCCGGCCGAGGCCTTGACCTTGAGCGAGAGCGAGGAGTCCTTCTGGACGAAGGCCGAGCCCGAGGGCAGTCCGCGTCCGGCGACGGCGGTGACTTCATCCGCAGGGGCCTTGGGCGCCTCGGTCGGGGCGGCCTTCTTCTTGCCCTTCGGCGCGGGAGGAGGCGGGGGCGCCGGGAACTTCATCGTGACGACGGCGCCGTCGTCATTGAGGGCGATCGTGCCGCCGTAGGGCAGGTCCTGCAGGCGCACGTACGCGTCCAGCTCGCCCTTGGTCACGGTGAAGGAGCGGCTCACGACGGGCACGCCGCCGACGGTCTCGAGCTCGGCGCTCTCCAGCAGCTCGGCGCCGCCGACGCTGTAGTGGAAGGTCACGCGGTCGCCGTTGAGGAAGAGTCCGAGATACTTGGAGTGCTCGCGGGGCAGGGGGCCGAGGGGGATCTTGGACATCACGCCTTCGGGGCCGTTGGGCAGCGGGCGGGGATCCTTGAAGGAACCATCCGCGCTCCAGCCGGGGCCGGGGTTGGTCTCGAAGTGCATCTTGGCGTTCTGGGCGGGGCCGGGGTTCGGTCCATGTCCGCCGTCGAACGTCACGCCCTTGAAGCGCAGCCATCCGCCCGTCCATCCGCCCGCCCCGCGCAGGGTCTCGGTGTCGAAGGCGAAGCCGCCCGCGCGGTCGCCGAGGTTGACGACGACCGCCTTGTTCGCGGCGCCACCCTTCTTCTCGAAGGGATTCTTGCCCTGGGCGTTGTCGATGGAGGCCGAGAGGAAGCGGCCGTAGTCCATCGCCTCATGCTTCGGGAGGTTCTGCTGCGCGGAGGCGACGGCCGTCAGGGCGAGCAGCAGGGTGGTGGTCAGGGTTTTCATCTGATGGGAAAGGGTGCGGGGCGAGGGGCAGATTTGAATAAACCGCCTCAGGCTGTCCACCGTATTGGAGCGTTATGAGCGTTTGAAGTTCCATGGGTTCTGCAGGTTCTGGCCCTCGACGGCAAAGTGACGCGCCGCCGCAGGGCGGCCGAAGGTAGGGCTGACCGCCCTCGGTCAGCTGAAATCCATCCCTCCTTCGCCCTGCTCGAACTCAGGCCTTCCAACACCCCGGCAGATGGTCGTCGAGGACGCCGACGGCCTGCAGATACGCCTGGATGATGGTCGGGCCGACGAACTTCATGCCGCGTCGGCGCAGTTCCTTGGAAATCTTATCCGCGAGGGGCGACGTCGTCTGCGGCTTGCGCGACCGGTTCACGACCGGTCGGCCGTCGACGTGCGCCCAGAGCCACGCGGCGAAGGACCCGTGCTCGGCCTGCATCGCCAGGAAGGCGCGCGCGTTGAGTGCGACCGACTCCAGTTTGCCGCGGTGGCGCACCAGCCCGGCGTCCTTCATGAGGGCGTCGACCTTGCGGGCGTCGAACCGCGCGACTTTGCGGGGGTCGAATCCCGCGAAGGCCTCGCGGTAGCGTTCCCGCTTCCGCAGCACGGTGATCCAGGACAGGCCGGCTTGCGCGCCTTCGAGGATGAGCTGCTCGAAGAGCAGGCGGTCGTCCCGCACGGGCACGCCCCATTCGCGGTCGTGATACGCCACGTAGATCGGGTCGTCGCCGCACCAGAAGCACCTCGGCTTCGGACGTGGCATCAGGCCTTGATGGACAGCCCGCGCAGCCAGGCGATCCAACCCGCCGGAAGCCCGCGCGCCAAGGCGCCACGCACGATCTTCTCGTGGTAGAGACGGGAGGGCAGGTGAGGGCCGGTCGGGTCGACGACCTTGAAGGCGTAGCACTCCAGCGGACAATCCTCGACGCCGCCTTCCAGCACCGTGAGCTTCACGCGTCGGTAGGCCGCGCCTTCGGCTTCCATCAGGCGGTTCCAGTCATCGGCCGTCATCTCGTAGATTCCGCCCCAGACGCCGGGCGTGTCCTGGTCCTCGAGGATGTCGGCCGCACCGCCGCCCCACGTCTGGCTCGGGTGCGTGAAGGCCATGCGATGCTTGGGCAGGAACGCCTTGCCGCGGTATTGTGAGCCCGGACAGCGCCGTTCCATCTGGGTCGAATCCAGATTGGAGGCGTAGGCGAAGTAGAACCGGCTCATGTGCGGAAGCGGAACTTTGCCCATCCCGATGCGAGATGCAATCTGGTATGAGCCCTCGGCATTTTTTGGCACGCGTCGCATCCCGTTCGCCGCAGGGCGAACCTGGGTAGGGGCAAGGCTTCGCCTTGCACTCCATTTGAGGAGGGCGCGGCGTAGCCACGCCCCTACCTTCGGCCGCCCTGCGGCGGCCGATCCTCCATCCGCACCGTCCCCCATGCCCACGTGTCACCTTGCCCACGTGCCCCCTGGCGGTCGCTCTGCGACCGCGCCTACCTCGCAATATCATCCCGGCCGAGCACGATGATGCCATGCCGGGACAGGACGGACGCCGCGAGCTCTTGGGCCTCGGTGCGGACGATGAGTCCGCGGCGGCTGCCGGGTCGGAAGAGGAAGGGGTAGACGTAGTGGATGTTGATTTCGGCCGCGAGGAGGGCGGCGGTCACGTCCTTGAGCTGGGCCTCGGACTGCAGCTCGATCGCCACCACGGGCACGTCGTCGTGCGCGAAGCTGTGCTCGGCCAGCACTTTCTCGGCCTGCTCAGGGTAGTCGACCACGATGCGGATGATGGTCGAGTCGGTCGTGTCCACGAGGCAGAGGGCCACGATGTGCACGTCAGCTGCGGCGAGGGAATGCACCAGCTCGTTGAGGCGGCCGACCTTGTTCTCGACGAAGATGGAGAACTGACGGACCGGACCTAGGTCCGGTTGGCTGGGCGTATCAGGTGCCACGACCGGTGACTATGGGGCGTCCGACCCATTCATTCCAGCCTTTATGACGGCCCAAGGGATTGACTGCCCTCGGTGCTGTGCGATGGTCACGCCATGCTTCTTGCCTCATTGGCTCTCATCATGGCCCAAGCCCCGGCCCGTCTCCCCGAGACGGTCGTGGTCGAAACACGACAGGCGTCCGACCTCGCCGAGGCCTCGCCCTCGGTCTCGCGTCTCGACGGCGCCGCGGCGGTGGAGGCCGGCTACACGACGCTCGGCGGTCTGCTCTCCTCGGCGCCCGGGGTCTACGCCACGGAGCAGTCGGGCGAAGGTTCCCAGGCCTCGCTCTTCATCCGTGGGATGAATTCGACGCACACGGCGGTGCTGCTCGACGGGCGTCGTCTGCCCCAGGGTTTCTCAGGCTCCTATGAGCTCGGACGCTACCGGGTCTACGGGCTCTCCTCGATCGAACTGCTCCGCGGTCCGGCCTCCTCGGCCTACGGCGCCAACGCCATCGGCGGGGTGGTCGACATGCGTCTGCCGGATCCTCTGCGCTCACCGTCGGCAGGCTCGGCGCTCGCAGAAGGCGGTTCCTACGGACGTGCCGCCGCCGCGGTGAGCGTGACGTCCAACGACGCCGCTTCCGGCCGCGAGGCCACGCGCGGACTCTCGGTCACGGCCACGACGACCCGTGACGACGGCTGGCGCGACAACGGCGCTCGCGACGCCACGACGGCTTTGCTCAGCGCAGGATGGAAACTCGCGCCAGGCGTGGTGGCGGACCTGGTCGGCTCGGTCGACCGCGGGCACGCGGGACTGCCCGGGCCGGGTCCGGGCGCCTCCGGCGATCCCAATGACTGGCAGCGCGACGGCGGATGGCTGCTCTCGCCCGGCATACGCTTCGACAACGGGACGGTGCGTGGCGCCGCATTCTGGTCACACGGGGGCTCCTCGGTCACGAGCCTCATCGACACCACGGGGCCCTTCGCCTTCACCTCGCACCAGCGTTACTTGCTCGAACGCGACGAGCTCACGGCCTACGCCGACTGGACGGTGCGTCCGGGGCTGTCGTTCGGCGCCGGGGTGACCTACGAGCGCAATGATTTCGACCAGCGCATGCTGTCGCCGGGCGGCGTGGACTGGCGCGACGTCCAGGAATCCTTCGGCGGCTGGCTGCGCACGGACTGGCGTCTGTCGTCGGCCGATCGGCTGCGGGCCACGGTGCGTCAGGACGCCTTCACGGAGTATGACGGCCGGACGTCCGGCGAGCTGGCCTGGTCGCACCGGCTCACCAAGGAGCTCGTGTTGCACGCCAAGGCCGGCACGTCCTACCGCACCCCTTCGGGCAACGACCTCGCCTACGGCACCGCCGGCGGTCTTCCGCTGCGTCCCGAGTCGTCGGTGGGCTATGAGATCGGCCTGCGACACGAGGATCTCCTGCCCGGGGCGCTTTCGTGGACCTTCACG
>JBJTTY010000126.1:0-4016 GCA_046080425.1 Verrucomicrobiota bacterium | reverse complement strand
TCGAGCACCCGCAGCGCCTTGTCGAAATCTCCCAGTGCGCGGAGCATCTCGGAGCGCCGCAGGGACGCATGGAAGGCCAGGGGGCCGACGGGCGCGGTCTGGGCGAAGCGTTCGAAGAGTTCAACGGCCTCCCGCAGCCGTGCCTGACCTTCGGTGGCCGAAAGCAAGGCGGCCTGTTCGGCGGCCTCGTAGAGGCCGAGCCTCGAGAAGTCGCGGAGCTCAGCGACGTCCTTGAAGCCGTCGGCAAGGGCCGTGAAGGCAGCCTGGGCCTCGGCATGACGGCCCATGCGGGAGAGCTCGCGTCCCTCAAAGAGGTAGGATGATGCCGCGGCCGCGGTCTTGCCGTAGCGTTGCCTGAGCTCCTTGAGCTCCTGTTGATTCCCGGCGGTGAGCGTCTCGCCCTCGCTGCCGGTCAGGGCGCGTATCTTGAGCAGGGCGACCTGTCCCCGCAGTCCCGGGAGTTCGGCACGCAGGTCGGCAGGGGCGTCGGAAGGCAGCGATTCCAAGGCTGCAGCGATCCTTTCGGCGATCTGGGCGGCCTGCTGCCGCTGCCGCATCGCCAGCGCGATGAGGGCCCTTTGCCAGTCGAAACGGAGGGCGAAATCCGTACGGGCGCCCGTGAGCAGGGGCTGGAGCCTGATGAGGATGCGGGAGGCTTCGGCGGCCTGTCCTGAACGACGCGCCGCGTCCACTAGGTTCCAGGCGGAGGCCCAGCGGGCGTCAGCGGTGACCAGGCTGCGGCCCCGGGCCGAGTCCTCGATGACCTCGGCGGCACGCTTCCATTGCACCGGATCGTCGCCTTGGGAGAGGAGGCAGTGGACACGTTGATGGAAGGCGCTTCCGGCGATGTCGGGCGCCGCCGTCTGGGTCTGGACGGCGGCGTAGGTTTTTTCGGCCAGCGTGAAGTCCCGGGCCAGGAAAAGGCAGTCCGCGGACACGGTGCGCAGCACGTCGGCCCGGGGAGACGCGTCGCCTTCGGCGAGCGTGGCGAGGTGCGTGGCGGCAAGCCGGTAGGAACCCTCTCCCCATGCCGCCAGGGCGAGCGTGCGCACGGCTTCGCGGGTGAGCGGGCTCGCGGGCGCCTCGCGGAGGAGATCCTCCGCAGCCAGCCTCGCCTTCTCCCTGTTGCCGGCGGTGAGCATCAGCTGGGCGCGCGCGAGGTGGATGGCGTCGGTCACCTCAGGGTCGCGGGGGCAGAGGAAGCCGTCACCGGACGTCGAACTGCGCATCAGGAAGTCATGCGTCTCGTTGGCTACGCCCGCCGCGGTCGTCGGGTCGGATTCGGTCGCGGCGGCGGAGACCAATGCGCGCAGGGCCGTGACGCGGATCTGGGAGTCGGCCCGGTTTCGCGCCGCCTGTCTCAGGCGGTCGCGTCCCTCCTGTGAAGCCGGTCCGAGGATCAGGCCAGCAAGGAGGTCGGCCTCGGCCTGTCGTTCGGCCGAGAGCGGTGCTGCGGCGGCGAGGACGCGCGCGGCCTCCTGAGGTCTTCCGAGGCGGGACAGCGCCAGGGCGAGGTTCCGAGAATAGGCAAAGGCCAGCGCCGTTCCACGCGCGGATTCGGAAAGTTCACGCAGGGCCACCAGTGACCGTTCATCGACTTTGCCCGAACGGACCAAGGCCAGGCCTCCCAGGGCCTCCATGCGGGCGCGCTGCGCGGGGGAGACCGCCTCGCGCAGGGCCGATTCGCGGGCCGCGGAGGCCGATGCCGGGTCACCCGACGCTTCCGCCAGCATCCATCGGAGCGTCCACGCCCAGCCCCGTTCTTCATTCGGCAGCCTGTCCGGCTGGGCGGCGGCCGCCTGGGCGGAGGCGGCCGCCTGGTCGTTGAGCAGGGCCGCGATCAGCCCTTCGCGCAGCGACTTCGCGGGCGTCGGCGGGAGGAACTTGAGCGCAGCCTGCGCTTCGCCGAGACGTGACCTTTCGATGAGGGCGGAGGCCAGGCCGAGGCCCGCACGCTCGCGCTCCTCCGCCGTGAGAGTGACGTCGGAGAGCGTCGCCGTGAACAGCTCGGCCGCCGTTCCGGCAAGTCCTGAAGCCAGCGCCTCCTCGGCCAGCGCGGCCCGGGTTCGCCGGGTATGGGCGGGCGTGCCACGGGAGGCCGGCTCGGAATCGAGGGCCGTGGGCGGGGTCTGCTGGGCTCCGCAGCAGAACGCCAGGAAGAGAAGGGCGACATGGAGGAGCCGCGGCATCCCCTTGGAAGATGGCCCAAGCCGGCCGGCGGGCAAGAGGCGAGTGCCGCTCAGGCCTTGTCGAGCCCGAAGGCCGTGTGGACGGCCCGGACCGCGGCATCGGCCTTGGCGGGGTCCACTGCGACCGAGATCTTGATCTCGGAGGTCGTGATGAGCTCGCTGTTGACGCCGACGGAAGCCAGAGCCTTGAAAAGCGTGCCGGCGACTCCGGGGTGGGAGATCATGCCCACGCCGACGATGGAGAGCTTGGAAATCTCGCCCGCGGAACGGACTGAGCCGCAGCCAAGACGCTTGAGCGTCAGACCGACGGCCTTCTCGACGCGGGCGAACTGGTCGGTCGTGACCGAGAAGGTGAGGTTCGCCCTGCCGTCCTTGCCGAGGTTCTTGATGATCATGTCGACGCTGAGTCCGGCCTCGCCGAGGTCGTCGAAGAGGGCGGCGACCGCCTCGGGAGAGTCGGTCAGGTCGGAGACCGTCACGCGGGTCTGCAGGCGGTCGAGGGCGACGCCGGCGATGACGGCGTCCTCCAGGGTCTTGTCGATGGCTTTCACGATGGTTCCGGGTTGGTCGTTGAAGGAGGATCGCACCTCGAAGGGTACGTTGTATTTCTGCGCGAACTCGACGGAGCGCGACTGCATGACCTTGGAGCCGCTGGAGGCCAGCTCCAGCATCTCCTCATAGGATATCTCCGGCAGCTTGCTTGCCGTGAGCACGATGCGAGGGTCGGCGGTGTAGACGCCGTCGACGTCGGTGAAGATCTGGCAGAGGTCGGCCTTGATGGCGGCGGCCACGGCGATGGCGGTGAGGTCGGAGCCGCCGCGGCCGAGGGTGGTGACTTCGCCCCCCTCGGTGACGCCCTGGAATCCGGCCACGACCACGACCTTGCCTTCCTCGAGTCGGTCGCGGATGTCGCCGCCCGTGATGCGGGTGATGCGGGCGCGCGTGTGCACGTCGTCGGTGAAGATGCCCGCCTGGGCTCCCGTTCGGGACACGGCCGGCACGCCGATGGCATGCAGGGCCATGACGGTCAGGGCGATGGTCTCCTGCTCTCCGACCGCCATGAGCACGTCCATCTCTCGCTCGTCCGGAAGCTTCTGCAGGGCCTTGGCCCGCGCAATCAGCTCATTGGTCACGCCGCTGCGCGCTGAGACCACGACGACCATCCGGTTCCCTTTGGACCACTGCTCTTTGACCTTGGCGGCGACGTTCTGGACCCGGTCGACGCTGCCGACGGAGGTGCCGCCGTACTTCTGGACGATCAGGGCCATGGATCAGGTTTCGGGCGAGAAGATGCGCAGCACGACGGGTTCCTCCAGCACCGTGCGCAGGCCTTTGAGGCCGCGCACGACGGCCGCCATGCGCCGCTCGTTGACCGGATAGGTCGAGAGCGTGACGGTGCCGCGGCCCTGGTTGGGGTGCTCGTACTGGATCACGCGGGCGATGGAGACCTTGTGACGGGAGAAGACGCGGTAGACGCCCTCCGACACGCCAGCCCGGTCAAGCAGGGACAGGCGGAGGTAGAAGGGCGCGACGATCTCATCCTCGTCCGCCATGCGCAGCGCGCGGCCGGACTTCTCGCGCGCCGCCAGGGCTTCGGCGGAAAGTCCCTGCGGAGCCGCGCCCGTCAGGGCGGCGATGGCGTCCACGATGTCGCCGATCACCGCCGAAGCGGTCGCGTCACCGCCCGCGCCCCGACCCGCGAGGGTGGTGGCTCCGACGACGTCACCGCGAAGCGTGATGCCGTTGTTGACGCCGGAAACGCGGGCGAGGATGTCCCGGTTGGGCACGAGGGCGGGGTAGACGCCCACGGTCATCCAATTGCGGAGG
>JBJTTY010000125.1:0-22334 GCA_046080425.1 Verrucomicrobiota bacterium | reverse complement strand
TCCGCGACACGCTGGCGGAACGTATCCGCTCGTGAGCTCATCGACGGCGGGGCGCGGACTTGCCGGCCGGCTTGGACCTGGCCGGTTTCGACTTCGTCTCCTTCGCGGTCGCCTTGCCCGGAACGGCCGAAGCCTCGGGTGTGACGGCAGGTCCGACTGAGGAAGGCGCCGGGCCGCGGGCGGGGTGGCGGAAGATCAACACCGAACGTCCGGGCAGGCGGATCTCGATGGAATGAGGCCGCCCGTGGGAGGGAATCGGATTGGACTCGACGCCTCCGAGGTTGCCGAGCCCCTCCCCGGCGTAGTGGAGCGAATCGGTGTTGAGGGCCTCCTCCCAGCGACCCGCGAAGGGAACCCCGAGCCGGTAGGTGCGCTCGACCGGAGTGAAGTTGCCCACCACCGCCCAGGTGCTGCCCTGACCGCGGCGCTCGAAGGCCAGCACGCTGTTCTCGCGGTCGTCGGCCTCGATCCAGGAGAAGCCCCCGGCTCCGCCGTCCTCGGCCGCGACGGCCGGATCCCCGACGTAGAGCCGGTTGAGGTCCGCAACCAGGCGCTGCAGGCCGGAATGGACCGGTGAATCGAGCAGGTGCCAGTCGAGCGACTGGTCATGCTTCCATTCGGCGAACTGTCCGAACTCGCAGCCCATGAAGAGCGTCTTCTTGCCGGGCCACGCCCACTGGAGCGCCAGCAGGCAGCGAAGGTCGGCGGCCTTGCGGCGGTCATCGTCTCCGCCC
Source organism: Verrucomicrobiota bacterium (assembly GCA_046080425.1). Taxonomy (GTDB): domain Bacteria; phylum Verrucomicrobiota; class Verrucomicrobiia; order Opitutales; family UBA953; genus UBA953. The sequence goes on along the minus strand of JBJTTY010000125.1, from coordinate 21,600 downwards.
ATCTTGTTGATGAGCGAGCCCTTGCCGTGGACCACCTCGTCGTGCGAGAAGGCCTGCATGAACGACTCCGACCACTGGTAGAGCATGCCGAAGGTCAGCTTGTCGTGATGATGCTTTCGGAACAGAGGGTCCTGACGGAAGTAGTGGAGCGTGTCGTGCATCCAGCCCATGTTCCACTTGAAGTCGAAGCCGAGCCCGCCTTCGGCGACCGCACGGGTCACGCCGGGGAAGGACGTCGACTCCTCGGCGACGGTCACCGCACCCGGATGGTAGAGATGGACGAGGGAGTTCACGTGCCGGAGGAACTCGATCGCCTCGATGTTCTCCCGCCCGCCTTGGCGGTTCGGGATCCATTCCCCTGCCTTGCGGGAGTAGTCCAGGTAGAGCATCGAGGCGACCGCGTCGACGCGGAGTCCGTCCACGTGGAAACGGTCGAGCCAAGAGAGCGCCGAGGCGGCGAGGAAGCCGCGCACCTCATGCCGCCCGTAATTGAAGATGAGCGTACCCCAGTCCTGATGCTCGCCCAGGCGGGGGTCGGCATGCTCGTAAAGGTGCGTGCCGTCGAAGCGGGCCAGCGCGAAGAAGTCGCGCGGGAAGTGGGCGGGCACCCAGTCGATGATGACGCCGATCCCGGCGCGATGGAGCACGTCGACCATCGCCATGAAGTCGAGCGGCGAGCCGAAACGCTGCGTCGGGGCGAAGAAGCCCGTGACCTGGTAGCCCCAGGAGCCGTCGAAGGGATGCTCCGTGGGCGGCATCAGCTCGACGTGCGTGAAGCCCGTCCGCACGCAGTACTCGGCCAGCTGGGCGCCCAGCTCCCGGTAGCCGAGCGGGCGACCTCCCTCCTCGGGCACGCGGCGCCAAGAGCCGAGGTGCACCTCGTAGACCGACATCGGACGCCTCCGAAGGTCGGCCCGGGCGCGGGACTTCATCCACTCGGCGTCACTCCACACGAAGCCGGAAAGGTCGGTCACGATCGCGGCATGGTTCGGCGCGGGCTCGAAGTGCAGCGCGTACGGATCCGTCTTGAGGAACGGCGTGGCGTCGTAAGGCCCGACGACCTCGTACTTGTAACGTGCGCCCGCCTTGAGGCCCGGGATGAACAGCTCCCAGACGCCCGAGGCGCCGAGGCGCCTCATCGGGTGAGCTCGGCCGTTCCAGAAGTTGTGGTCGCCCACCACTGAGACCCGGCGGGCGCGGGGAGCCCAGACCGCGAAGGCGACGCCGGCGACGCCGTCCATCTCCCGCAGGTGGGATCCCAGCCGGTGATGGACGCCATGGTCATCGCCCTTGCCGATCAGGTAGAGATGCTCCTCTGAGATCGTGGGCAGGAAGCGGTAGGGATCCTGGAAGTCGTGCGTGGCTCCGTCGGGATAGACCGTGCGCAGGGCGTAACCGAAGGGAGGGGGCGTCGGAACCTCCCCCTCGAAGACGTCCGTGGACCCGAGGCGGACCAGCCTGACGGGGGCGGCCCCGTCTCGGAGCAATTCGCAAGCGGAAGCCCCCGGGAGCAGGGCGCGGACCACGGCACCCCCCGACGGCGACCGGTGCAGACCCAGCAGCCGGTGGGGTTCCGCCTCCGTTCCTTCCGCCAGAGCGGCCAGTTCCGCGGGACGGAGAAGCATGTCGGGAGATTCCACGCCGACGGCGCGTCCGCAAGCGCTCATTGCCCGAAAAAACCTTGAGGCGAAGGCCGGACCCTCAACGCTCCTTGGATGCCCGGAAAACGCCTCTGGTCCCACGTGACCGCCCTCGCCGCGGCGATTGTCGCGCACGGGCAGGCGACGCCCCCGGCGGGAGCCCCTCTCATCGAGGGTGACGACCCCGTCTACTCCGAGAACGGAAGGGTGCTCACCGTGAAGAACGCGGTGGTGCGGTCCGGCACGACCTCGCTCTGGGCGAAAGCCGTGCGGGCCGACCTGGCCAACGGCATCATCCATGCCGAAGGCGACGTGGTCTACTCCAGCGGGGAATACCGCATCTTCAGCCAGTCAATCGACATCGACCGTCGCAAGGACCTGATCATGGCCCGCAAGGTGCGCTTCGGCCGCGCCCCGGTGCATTTCACCGCCGATGAACTGACCATCCGCGGACAGGACCGCTCGATGCGCGGCCTGCGCGCCTGGTTCAACGAGCCCCACCCGGACGGCATGCACCTGAGCGTGCAGGAACTGGACTATGTCGCAAAGACAGACCGACTAAGCCTCTGGTCAGCGACGGGATTCGTCGCCGGCGCGCCTTTTGCCCATCTCCCGACATACTCCCAGAAAGGCTATCGCGAGTTTCCGTACGACATCATGTTCCGATCCGGAGTGAACGACGTCCAAGGTCGCTTCGTCAGATCCACGGTCATGGCCCGACAAAACGAGAACCTCTGGATCGGGCCGGTGCTGGACTACTATGGCGAATCGGGCCTGATGGTGGGACCGGCGCTGCGTTACGACAACGGACTGACCAAGTCAGGCAAGGGCTGGTCAGCCGAACTCGAAGGGGGATTCATGGACGACAAGTCCAGGCTGCCGGCGGACTACTACGGACGTCCCATCGGCTCCGACCGGCACTTCTTCTACGGAGACATCGTCGGACGGACCGAAAGCGGCGTGGACGTCGCCGGCCAGCTGTACGCCCAGAGCGACCCCCTCATGCTGCGCGACGTACGGCCGCAACTCGTGAACCGTTCGGGACGGCCCAGGGCCAACCTCGAGGCGACGGGACAATTCGAATCCGGCTACGTCTCGGCCGGCCTCGTCGCCAAGGTGGACGACTACCAGGATGTCGTTCAGAAACTACCCGAACTGAGACTGGACATGCCCACTTCGGCGCTCGGACGCAGCGGCCTGCAGAGCCGCTCCTTCCTGACCTTCGCCTACCTCACCGAACGCCCCTCGACCGAACTGCCCCTGCCCGCCTACCAGCAACAGACCTTGCACAACGGCTCATGGAGCTCGGCCAGAGTCGACGGCTACTACGGCCTGGCTTACCCGATTCATGCGCAGGACTGGCTCACCTTCCGGCCGGTCGCCGGAGCGCGACTGACGTCGTGGAGCGACGGACTCAACGGATCCGGGCCTTCCTACAAGGCGATCGGCCAGGCGGGCTTCGACCTCGAAGGCCTCGTGACCGGACAGTGGGAAGCCCGCTCAGAAGGATGGAAACTGGACGGGCTGCGGCACACCATGAGGCCCTTCGTCCAGTACAGGGCCATGCCGGGGGCCGATCAGAAGCTGGGGACTGCGCCGCCCGCGGAACGCGCCGTCGCGGTCAACATCCTTGAAGAGCTGGACCTCGCCGACCGTCTCGACGCCGCCACGACGAGGGATACGCAGTCCATGCGGATGGGCGTCCGCAACACCCTGGCCACCCGTTCGGAGAACGGAGGTTCCCGCGACCTGCTCAGGGCCGACTTCTTCACCGACTGGCGGGACGGGCCCACCGAGCAGGAGGACGGCCGGGGCGACTTCCACGCGCGCTTGCGCTGGACGCCCATCGACTGGCTGGCGCTCGACTCCGCGCAACGCCTGCCCAACGGAGGCGGAGCCCCCCTCGAATCCATCCAGAGCGTAAGGGTGAAGTCCGGCGACCTCTGGTCGGCGGAAGTCAACTGGATCGAATTCAACCGGCTGAATCCGACCAAGCAGCTGGCCGCTAATGCGACCGTGAGGCTGAACTCCGTCTTCAGCCTCTCCGGCACGAGCCTCTATGACGTCCGGTCCGGACGTAACATCGGCCAATGGCTCCGCCTGCAGCAGTCGGTCGGAAACACCTGGATGATAGAATACGGACTGGAGAGGTTCTCAGACCCCCGGGAGCCGAGAAATCTAGGCTTCTACGTGGAGTTCCGTCTGTTCAGATTCTGACCGTGGCCGAAGATTCCGCAGAAGCACCCCTGCCCACCGACGGCATCCTGCCGCCCTCGGACCTGCCCATCCGGCTCGACGTCTTCGAGGGCCCGCTGGACCTGCTGCTGTTCCTCATCCGGAAGAACGAGGTGGACATCTACGACATCCCCATCGAGACGGTCACGCGGCAGTATCTCGAGATCCTGCGGACCCAGGAGAAGGGCAATCTCGAGCTGGCCGGGGACTTCTTCGTGATGGCCGCCACCCTGATGTACATCAAGAGCCGCATGCTGCTCCCCGCGGAAAGCCGCCCGGAGGAGGACGTGCCGTCGGCCGACGAGGGACAGGATCCGCGGTGGTCGCTCGTGCAGCAGCTCATCCAGTACAAACGCGTCAAGGAGACCGCCGCCATCCTGCGCGGCCTCATCGACGACCGGCTGGGCCTGCTTTCGCGCGTCGTGCACCAGCCGCAGGGAGAGGACGCCGTCGTCCGGCCGGTGGCTCCGACCGATCGCATCGAGCTCTGGAACACGTTCAATCTCGTGCTGCGCCGGCTGGCCGAACGCATCCAGCCCGGCGACATCTCGCAGGAGACCGTCACCGTGGCGGACCGCATGGAGATGATCCTTGAGCGGCTCAGGACCGAGACGTCCTTCGCCTTCACCTCCCTGCTTCCGTCCAAGCCGACCGTCGCCCAGCTCGTGGCCACCTTCCTCGCCTGCCTTGAACTGGCGAGACTGGGACGGCTGAAGCTGGCGCAGGACGAGAGCTTCGCGGAGATCTCCTGCCAGAAATCCGAGGAATCGGACGGGCCGAACGCGGGTGACGCCGGCGAAGGCGGCTCAGAATTCGACACGCCCAAGGCCACGGAGTGAGGTAGCGGCTTGATAGCCGGCCGAGTCGGGGCAGAATGAAACCATGGCCCGCAAGACGCGCCAAAAGAACCGCCTGCTGGGACTCGGCCTGGACGCCAAGGACGGCCACAGGCGCATCACGAGCGGCGAAGGCTTCAATCTGGTCGGCGGCTCGCAGGAAACCCATGACAAGATGGCCGAAACGGTGATCAAGACGACCGAAGACCTGGGGCGCAAAGGCAGGTCGCTCATCGACGCCGACCCCCGCGAAATCATCGACCTTCTCCGGAAGCACGGCGAGGACCGCTGAGCGCGCACTGACGGTTTGACTCAAAAGCCGCGCATGGCTTGATTGACCTCCTCCCATGAGCACCGAGCCGATTCCGCCGCCGCCGCCGCCTCCCGAAGGAGAACCCGCGTCCGCTCCCAAGCTCCGCCTGGCCAAGCCGGTCGCCCCCGGCGCCCCGGCCGTGCCTCCGCCGCCGCCCCCGCCCCCGGTAGGCGGCGCCGCCATCCCGCCGCCTCCGCCCGTGGGCGTGCCCGCCGTACCCCCTCCCCCCGCGCCCGCGGCGCCGACCTTCAAGACCGCCTCCACCAAGTCCGAGCGCGGCGTGGGCAAACTCACCGCCGTCGCCGACATCCTGACGATGGCCGTCTCCGTCTTCGCGGCGGTCTTCCTCGCCCTCGAGCTTTTCTCAAAGACCAAGGGCAACTGAACCTTTCCATGGCCTCCCCCCTCATCGCCAACCTGGACTCGTCCAACTTCGAGTCCGCCATCAAGTCCTCGCAGAAGCCCGTGCTCGTGGACTTCTGGGCCACCTGGTGCGGACCCTGCAAGCAGCTCGGCCCCGTGCTCGACCAGCTGGCCGAAGAGATGAAGGACTCGGCGAACATCGCCAAGGTCGACGTCGACACGAGCCGCGACCTCGCCCAGCAGCTCGGCGTGACCTCGATTCCCGCCCTGTTTCTTTTCAAGAACGGCGAGGTCGTGGACAAGATGGTCGGCGCGCGTCCGAAGGGGGACATCGCCGCCTTCATCAAGAAGCACATCTGACCGGGTCCGACCCGCACAAGACGAAGGCCCGGTCTCCCGGGCCTTCTCTTTTGCTCTGACAATGGCTTTCCGGCTCAGTTGCCAAGGGGGTGCGCGTCCAGCACCTCCTTCGGGCTGTACTGGCCTCTGGCGCCGATCTCCTTGCGGACGGCGGCCACGGAGGCGTCCATGACGGGCTCGGCGGCGTTGCCCCAGGCGGAGCGGACGTAGGTCGCGATGTGCGCGATCTGGGCGTCCTTGAGGGCCGCGCCGACGTTGGGCATGTTGCCGTTGTACTTGGCTCCGGCGATTTCAACTTCACCGGCCATGCCGGCTACGATGATCTTGATGATCCGCTTCTCATCTCCGGCGACCCAGGGGGACTTGACCAGAGGCGGGAAGGCGCCCGGCAGCCCCATGCCCGTCGGCTGGTGGCAGGCGGCGCAGTTCGCGAGGTAGAGCTTCTCGCCCTTGGCGGCATCGGGCTCGAAGGCCACGGGACCGACCGAGGCGGAAGCCACGGGGGCGTCGAGATCGAAGGCGGAAGCGGAGAAGCCGCGGGAATTGCGGGTGAGGTAGAGGCCGGCCCAGAAACCGAAGGCGCAGAGCAGGAAGACCACGAAGATCGGGGTCATCGAGAAGCCCTGCGCGGGCTCCTGCTTGTCGCGGGCGATCTGGGAGTGCACCTCGACGAGACGGCCGTCGGAGAAGCCTTCGGGCCCGGGACCACCCTGACGGGGCCGGTTGCGGTCGGAATGGCGGTTGCGGTCGTTCATGGGGTCACTTCAGAGGGGCTTCGGGAGAGGTATAATCCTGGCGAAGGGAACGCAGGTAGGCGGCGAGCATGACGGCCCGCTCGGAGGGCTTGCCGTCGGCGCCGTAAAGCGAGCCGAGTGCATGCAGCGGCTTGCGCAGCGCGGCATGGACTTCGACGTCATCCTTGGCGCGGACGCCGTAGTTGGCGAGGTCAGGTCCGATGCGGCGGTCGCCGAGCAGAACGACGGGCTGGAGGACGTAGTCACGGGCGACGGAGGGACGGGCGCCGAGGGCGCCGGCGATGTCACCGCCCTGCCCCGCCGGACGCACCTGCTGGGTGTGGCAACTGACGCAACCGAGCGAGAGGTAGACCTGCCTGCCCTGGACGGCCTGACCGGGCTCGAGAGGTGGCATGAGGGGGCCTCCCTCCTCAGCAGGAGCACGGCCGAGGGAGCCGAGCTGGGCCTGGGCCCCGACGACGATGCCGACGAAAGGCAAAGCCGTGGCGGCGAGCGCGCCCAGGACGAGGTATCGGAAGTTCTTCATGACGATGGTTCAGTCGTGGGCGGGTTGGGACTCGCCGGCCGGGACGCCGCTGAGAAGCGCGGCGAAGGCATTGGAGGCGAAGGCGAAATGTCCGAGGAGCAGGAGCGCCGCCGAGACGGCGCTGATCAATCCATGGGCCGAAGGATGGGCGAAGGCCGAGAAGGCCGCGCCGGCGGCTCCGAGGGCGGACGCCCAGAAGTGGACGTGGATGGCGGCGGCGGAAGGCCAGCGGCCTCCGGACACGCGGGGCAGCGCCGCATAGGCGGCTCCGAACACGCAGAAGGTCACGCCCGCGTAAAGCAGCAGGAGGTTCTGCCCTTCGGCGAAGGAGGTGAACCTCAGGCCGGCGTTGACGGAGCGGGCCGAGGCCCAGGCGGCGATCGCCAGGGAGGCCAGAAGGGAGACGATGCCGATGGAGATGAAGCGCAGCGAGGTGCTGTTCCAGGCGCGGGACCATCCGCCGTCGCGGGAGAGCGCACCGAGCAGGTTCAGGCCGATGAGCAGCACCGGCACGAGCAGCATCATCGAGCCCACGACGCCGATCGACTGGATCCAGAGCGGGACGGGAGAGCCGATGAGGGAAGCCGGAGCGGTCCAGCCGGCGAAGAGGAAGTAGGTCCAGAAGGCGACGGAGGCCAGGTAGTAGGCGTGAAGGGGACGCGCCAGCACCTTGGAAACGAAGTAGTAGCCGAGTCCGAGCGCAGAGCCGCCGAGCCAGAGCAGGTGCACGGTGCGGACGTACCAGGAATGGGCCACGGCCTGGACCACGCCGGAGGCGGGAGCCCAGAAGAGCGCGGCCTGGGCGAGCAGGAAGGCCAGGAGGAATGCCACCGAAGCGCCGACCACAAACCACTGGGCGGCGAAGTTGTGTCCGGTGGGACGCTTGGCGTACGCCACCACGGGCCAGAGGCCGGCCAGCGCGAAGGATGCGGCCAACACCGGGCCGGCGCCGACCGGGAAGTCGAGCAGCGCGTAGGCGCCGGGGCCGGAGACGATCACGGAGACCGTGCACCAGGTGAGGGCGAGGTTCCAGAACAGCCCGCCGACCGAGGCCATCCAGCCGTTGCGGATCTCAAACCTGCCGAGCTGGGCGAGCAGCCATAGATTGATGGCGAACAGGGCGTTGCCGGCCCATCCGTAGACGAAGGCGTTGCGCGCGGCGGCCTCCAAGCGGCCGTGGGCGAACCACTCGCAGGACCCAAGCCCGGCGGGCAGGGCCTTGAGGGCCGCCAGCAGCGAGAGCACCGAGGACAGCGTCAGCCACAGGGCGGCCGAACCGAACAGGAGGAGGAAGGGGGCGCGCAGAGGGGCGTCAATCCGCGACAGGCGGGAACGGTCCTCGTCAGGGCGGCCGGGTCGTTGTTCCTGAGTCATTGGAAGAGGGTTCACTTGATGCCGAGCTCGGCGGTGTTCCAGGGCGCGGTGCGGCCGGCGACCGCGTCACGCACGGCCTTGACCTGGGCGACGGTCACGGCCGAGGCCTTGTTGCCGAAGCTCTGGCGGACGTAAGTGAGCACGTCGGCGATGTCCTGGTCGGTGACGCCCATCACGGGCGGCATCATGGAATTGTAAGTCATGCCCTTGACGGTGACCGGACCCATCAGCCCGTGCAGGACGAACTTGATGGGGAGGGACGGGTCGCCGGTGACCAGGGGCGATTCCACGAGCGGCGGGAAAACGGGCGGCAGGCCCATGCCCGTGGGCTGATGGCAGGCGATGCAGGTGCGGGCGTAGACGGCCTGCCCGCGCTTGAGCGTGGCCTCATCGGCGGGCACGAAGGCCGTGGGAGCGGAAGAGGCCGGAGCGGCGGGCGCGACGGCCGGAGCGAGCTTGCCGAGCACCTCGGGACGCTCGGCGGCGATGCGCAGGGCGTCGTTGAGAGGAATCCGGTAGGTGCCGTCGTCATTCTTGGCGGAGGAGGCGAGCAGCGTGGACGCCTTGGCTTCGGTCTCGGCACGGAGGGCGACCTGCTGGGCGCGACGGGCGGCCTCGGGAGAGACGCCCGTGCGGAAGTGAAGAAACGCCGACACGGAGGCGGCGGTGACGGCTCCGACGAGCGCAAGCACCGCCAGCCAGGATGCGATCTGGCCGGGAATCAGCGGACGGGAGCGGGAAGGAAGCTCACTCATGGTAATGGATCGACTCGAGGATGCGGGGGTCGTGGACCGGGATGGTCTCATGACGGGAGGCTCCGCGCAGGAAGATGCCGGCGACGAGCGCACCGAAGCCGACGACGGCCAGCAGGTCGAGCGTGAGTCCGGAGGTGAGGAACGGGGTCACCGTGAACCCCTCGGGCGTGCCCTGGGTGGTGATCTGCCGGGGCACGGCGTTGAACCAGAGGTCCATCAGTCCACCCACGAGGATCAACGCCGCCACCGTGGCGAGACGTCCGGCCACGATCTTGGTACGGTAGAACAGAAGGGCGAGAAAAGGCAGGACGAAGAAGCCGAAGATGAGGTACATCGACACGCCCCACCATTGGTTCTTGGCTCCGGTCACGGGATCCAGCTCGCGGATGTTGTACCAGAAGGTCTCCTCGGGGATGTTGGCCGTGTAGATGAGGAAGTACTGCGAGAAGCTGATGTAGGCCCAGAAGACCGTGAAGGCCAGGCAGAGACAGCCCAGGACGTGGCGGTGGGCCTGGTTGAGGATGCCGTCAAGCCAGCCTCCGCGGGAGAGGAAGTGCGTGACGAGCACGGTCACGGCGAGCGCGAGGCGGATGGAGAGCGCGAAGAACCAGACGCCGTACATGGTGGAGAACCAGTGGTAGGAAAGCGCCATGAGGCAGTCGAAGGCCAGCATGGTGAGCATGACGGCCGAGAGCGGGATGCCGGCGGCCGAGACGGCGTGCAGGCGGTGCGTGTGGCCGGCGGTGCGGTCCGAATCCTGCGCGATGGACCAGCGACGGAGCGCCCAGACGAGCGCGCCGAAGAAGACGACGTAGAGCACGATGCGGGTGAGGAAGAACGGTCCGTTGAGGAACCAGGCCTTGGACTGCAGGATGGGGTCATGACCGACCTCGTGCCCGCCGGGTAGGACGTGATGGGCGTCGGTCCACTCCCAGAGGAGGTGACGGAAACCTGGAATCAGCGCCAGCGGCAGGACGCTGAGGGCGAGGACGGTCGGCAGGCCGGGGAGCGCGAGCTCCCAGGAGCGGCGGATGACCGGAGCCCAGCCGGCGTCGAAGACGCGCGTGATCATCGTGAGCATGAGCATGCCGATGAGGGCCGAGGTCCAGAAGAGGCCTCCGACGAGCACGGAGAGGGCCGGACGGTGCTCGTGGGCCGAGAGCCCCTGGGCGGCGAAGCCCCACGAGACCGCGAGCGCGACGACGCCGACGGCCAGGAAGGCCTTCCAGCGGGACGTGACGGGATGTGCGGACGGGAGAGAGGTCATTGTAAGGTCACTTGGTCTGGGACTTCACGGAAGCCGGAACGGCCTCGGGCGGACAGGCCTGCGAGAGCTGCAGGGCGCGCAAGTAGGCGACGACCGCCCAGCGCTCGGCGGGCGTCAGCTTGTCGCCGTAGCCCTGCATGGTGTTCTTGCCGTTGGTGATGACGTCGTAGATCTGGCCGTGCGGGTAGGCGCGGAAGAGCGGCGTGTGGAGGTTGGCGATGGTCGCGATGGCGACGTCGCCCTCGACCGCGGAACGCACCTTCATGATGCCGTTGCCGTCGCCGGCGGCGCCGTGGCAGACGGCGCAGTAGACGCCGTACTTCTGCCGGCCGGTGTCGAGGAGCGCGGCGTCGACCTTGAAGTCGGCGAGGGCGCCGCCCGGAAGGACGGTCAGCGACTTGGCGGGGAAGGCGGCGAGATGGGCGCCCTGCGCGTCCTTGCCGCTCACGAAGGAGGGATTGAGCGACTCGGCCCGGCGGTATTCGGCGGAGAAGACCTTCTCGGGAGCGAGGGCGTCGCCACGGGCGACGGTGCCGGCAACGGGCGGCCGCGCGTCGCGGCCGTCGGCGAAGAAGCGGTTCTCGCCCTGGGGGCGGTACTTGGCCTGCAGGTCCATGTCGTCGAAGACCTGGACCGGCGTGTCCTTGGAGACGCGGCCCTGGAGTCCGAAGAAGCCCAGGCAGGCGACGGCCACGACGGCTAGGGAGAGGAGGTAGCGGTTCATGGACGGGGTCTCAGTCGCGGATCACGGTGATCTCCTGGCCGCCGAGCGACTGCAGTAAGCCGCGGGCGTCATCCAGGCGGAACTGCGGGTCGCGGGCCTCGAGGACGACCATGAAGGTGTCGTCGGAGACGCGCGCGAACTGCGGCAGGTCGAACAGGGGGTGGTGGTGGCGGGGCAGCCGGTTGAAGATGAACTGCCCGAAGAAGGTGCCGAAGGCGGCGAAGAGAATCGTGCACTCGTAGAGCACCGGGAACGGGTAGATGACGCTCCAGAAGGGCTTGCCGCCGACGATCAGCGGGTAGTCGTAGGAGTTCATGTACCAGGTGAGCAGGCAGCCGGTGATGAAGCCGGTCACGCCGCCCAGCAGCGTCAGGCGCGGCACGGGGGAACGGGGCAGGCCCATGGCCTGGTCGAGGCCGTGGATCGGATAGGGGGTGTGGACGTCCCAGCGCGTCCAGCCGGCGTCGCGCACCTTCTCGGCCGCGCGGTAGACGTCGGAGGGCCTGCGGAAGGTGCAGGCGACGCCGAAGATGCGTTCGTTGCGTTCGTTCATCGGGTGGGCGGGGCGGGGATCAATGGGCGTGCGGGTCGGCCTGCGGCGTGACCATCTTCACCTCGGCCATGGGCAGCAGGGGCAGGAAGCGGACGAACAGGAGGAAGAGGACGGAGAAGAAGCCGAAGGTCCCGAAGAAGGTGAAGATGTCCACGATGGTCGGGCTGTAGTAGCCCCAGCTGGAGGGCAGGTAGTCGTTGGCCAGCGAGGTGATGGTGATGACGAAGCGCTCGAACCACATGCCGACGTTGACGAAGAGGCAGATGATCCAGACGAGCGAATGGTTCTCGCGCACCTTGCGGAACCAGAAGAGCTGCGGGGTGATCACGTTGCACGACACCATGATCCAGTAGGCCCAGGCGAACTGGCCGAAGGCGCGGTTGATGAAGGCGAACTTCTCGTACGGGTTGCCCGAATAGGCCGCGATGAAGAACTCCGTGGCGTAGGCGTAGCCCACCATCGTGCCGGTCGCCAGGATGATCTTGCACATGTTGTCGACGTGGTACTGGTTGATCACGTCGTGCAGGCGGTAGATCGCGCGCAACGGCAGCATCAGGGTAAGCACCATCGCGAAGCCTGAGAAGATGGCGCCGGCGACGAAGTAGGGCGGGAAGATGGTGGTGTGCCAGCCGGGGACGTTCGAGACGGCGAAGTCGAACGACACGATGGTGTGCACGGAGAGGACGAGGGGCGTCGAGAGGCCGGCGAGCAGCAGGTAGGCCATCTCGAAGTTGCTCCACTGGCGGTTGCCGCCGCGCCAGCCCATGGCTAGGACGGAGTAGAAGGCCTTGCGCCACCAGGTGCGGGCGCGGTCACGGATGGCCCCGAGGTCGGGGATCATGCCCATGTACCAGAACAGGGTCGACACGGTGAAGTAGGTCGAGACGGCGAAGACGTCCCACTCGAGGGGCGAACGGAACTGCGGCCAGATGGCGTTCTGGTTGGGCAGCGGGAAGAGCCACCAAGCGAACCACACGCGGCCGACGTGGAAGAGCGGGAAGATGCCCGCGCACATGACCGCGAAGATGGTCATGGCCTAGGCGGCGCGGTTGATCGAGGTGCGCCACTTCTGCCGCAGGAGGCAGAGGATGGCCGAGATGAGCGTGCCCGCGTGACCGATGCCGACCCAGAAGACGAAGTTGACGATGGCCCAGCCCCAGCCGACGGGCGCGCGCAGACCCCACGTGCCGGTGCCGGTGGAGACGAGGTAAGCGAGGCCGACGCCGGTGAAGGAGGCGACGAAGAGCGCGACGAGGAAGGTGACCTTCCACCACCTCGGGGTGGGCTCCTCGACGATGCCGCACACCTTGTCGGTGATCCAGTGGAAGCCGCGGTCGTTCAGGACGAGCGACGGGCGGGGAAGCTCGGCCGGGCGTACGCGGTCGAGGACCGCGGGGCGGTCGGATGAGCTGTCGTGATCGTGGGCCATGGTTCGTCTTGCGGCGAGGGATTACTTGTGGGCGCCTTCGGCGTGGGAGGGGCCGTGGGCGCGGCCGTCCAGCTCGAGGCGGGTGTTGGGCGCCTTGCGGGCCCCGGGCATCCGCTGGTTGAGGTTGCGGAGGCGCGCCTGGTAGGTGGTGCGCGGGCGGGTGTTGAGGTAGGTCAGCGCGCCGTAGCTGCGCGAGGAGGCCTTGGCCTTCGCCACGCGGGAGTTCGGGTCGGTGATGTCGCCGAACTCGATGGCGCCGGCCGGACAAGCCTGCTGGCAGGCCACCTGGAGCGCGCCGTCGGGGATGCGGACGTCGCCGGAGTCCTTGGCGCGCACCTTGGCGCGGATCTTGGCCTCCTGGATGCGCTGCACGCAGTAGGTGCACTTCTCCATGACGCCGCGCATGCGCACGGAGACGTCGGGGTTCTTCTGCATCTGGGGCAGGTCGGCGGGATCCTTGACGGCCTTCTCCGGACCGAGGGGTCCCTGGTAGTAGTGGCCGGCCTCGCGCTTGTTGTAGTCGAGGAAGTTGAAGCGGCGCACCTTGTAAGGGCAGTTGTTCGCGCAGTAGCGGGTGCCGATGCAGCGGTTGTAGGCCATGGTGTTCAGGCCCTGCTCGTCGTGCACGGTGGCGTTGGCGGGGCAGACGGTCTCGCACGGCGCGGTCTCGCAGTGCTGGCAGGCGACGCCCATGAAGGTGATCTGCGGATCCTCGGGAATCTCAAGTCCGGCGTGCTCGCGTCCGTCGGAGAAGTATCGGTCGAGGCGCAGCCAGTGCATGCTGCGTCCCTTGAGCACCTGGTCTCGGCCGACGACGGGGATGTTGTTCTCGGCCTGGCACGCGGTCACGCAGGCGTTGCAGCCGGTGCAGGTGCTGAGGTCGATCGACATGCCCCACTGCTGCGGGGCGGGGAACTTGTCCTCGTGGCCGCGCCAGACGGCAACGTTCGGCGCCACGGTGTGGTCAGGGTGCTCGTAGGCGGAGTTGCCCCGGGGCGTGGTCACGGCCTTGAGGGCGGGCGCCATGGCGCCGTCCTTGCCGTAGACCGCGGGAGCGTGGCCGTCGACGCCCAGCTTGGCGAAGTCGGTGCCGGCGCGGAGGTCCTCGACGGTGCCCTCGCGCAGGATGTCGCGGCCCTCCATGGACCAGTGGTCCTGGAGGTTGCAGACTTGGACGCGCTCGGCGGTCAGCTCGAGACGGACGCCATTGCGGAAGTCGGGGGAGGCGGAGGTGACCAAGGGATAGGCGCTGAAGCCGTTGCCGAGCACCTCGCCGCGGAGACGGGCGTCGACGCGGGTGGCGACGCGGCCCGCGGTCCGGCGGCCGAAGCCGAGCTGCAGGCCGACGGTGCCGTCGGCCAGGCCGGGCATGATGTAAAGCGGACCGGTGACGGTGACGCCTCCGACGGTGAGCCGCACCACGCGGCACATCAGCTTGCCGTCCTCGACGGCGTTGATGTTGCGGTTGAGGGCGCCGAGCTGGCTGATGATGCTGGCCTCGGGCTCGATGGAGAGCTTCTTGGCGAGCCTAGGGCTGACGAGGATGACGTTCTCCCACGCGGTGCGCGTGAGGGGGTCAGGGGCCTCGGCGAGCCAGCCGTTGTTAGCGAAGAGTCCGTCGCCGGCGTGCGCGCTGGGCACGAGGCGCGCCTCGAGAGCGTCGAGCGACACGGCGGGGGCCGAGAAATCGCCGGCGGCCGCCGCGAGCTGCGGCTTGACGGAGCTGAAGGCGGTACCGCGGAGCACGCCCTCGGCGAGCCAGGCCGCGAAGGCGGCGTCGGAGGCGTCCTTGGAGAGCTGGCCGAAGGTCTCGCGGACGAGCGCGGCGGCGTCCTTGTCGGATCCGGCGAAGGGAGCGATGACGTCGAGCTCGGTGAAGGAGGGGAAGAGCGGCTCGATCATCGGCTGGACGGGCACGACGGTGCCGTCGACGGCGCGGCCGTCGGACCAGGACTCGAGGTAGTGCGAGGCGGCGAGCACGAGGCCCTTGGCCTCGCGGGCGAGGGCGGAGGTCTCGTCGAACTCGGCGCCGTGATAGCCCAGTCGGACGACGTTGGCGGCGGCCTTGACGGCGGCGGCGAAACGCACGTCGGAGGGCGCGTCGTAGGCGGGGTTGCCGCCGAGGATCAGGAGGGTGCGCGCGGGGCGGGCCGCGAGGTCGGCGAGGGAGGCGTTGGCGACGCGGTCGGGCGCGGCGACATAGCGCACGGGGGCGGCGAGCGCGGCGTTGGCCGCGGCCACGGCGCGATGGGCCTCGGGCGAGAGATGGTCGCCGGCCACGATGAGGGACCGACCCTTCTGCTCGACGAGGTCGCGGACGCACTCGGCAATCCAGTTCCTGTCCACCTGCAGCCCGGACACGCGGATGCGCGAGGCGTCACCGCCGGTCTGACGAAGCACTTCGGCGGCGAAGGCGGCGGCCAGCGCGGACATGTGCGAAGAGGGCGCACGCAGGCGGTGGTCGGCGGCGGCACCGGTGAGGGTGAAGAGCGACTCGGCCACGTAAAGACGCGTCATGGCGTCTGCTTCGGCAACGGTGTCGGCCCGACGGCCTTCGGAGTAGGCACGGGTGGCCTCGAGCGAGGCGTCGCCGGAACCGAGGAAGTCGCTGTCGATGGCGAGGATGCGCCGGGCCTTGGCGAAGTCGGGCAGCGCACGGGCGCCGAGGGCGGCTTCGGCGCGATCCTGCGCGACGGGAGAATATTCGACCCAACGGGCCTTCGGGAGCGCGGCACGGACGGCCTGGACCAGGCGGCGGCGGGTCGGCGAGGAGGAGGGACGCGCCAGGAAGGCGAGACCTTCGCCGGCGTCCGACTTCGCTTCGCCGGCGAGCGCGCGAAGCGCTTCGCGGACGGCGGAGGGAGCGAGCAGCGCGCCGTCGCGGCCGTAGGAGCCCTTGGCGCGGTCAGGATCGTAGAGGTCGAGGACGCTAGCCTGGGCGAACCTGGAGGAGGCGCGGCCGGAGCCGGCGTGGCTGGGATTGCCCTCCACCTTGGTGGGACGGTGCTGGTGCGTCTCGACGATGAGCGGCTGGCTGGCGAACTCGCCGGGGAAGGAGCTGGCGTAGTAGGTCGGGATGCCCGGGATCGTGTTCTCAGGCTGCTTGGCGTAGGGCAGCGTGTGGTGACGGGGCTCGCGGCATCCGGCCAGGCCGAGACCGGCGAGACCGAACGAGGCGCCCATCAGCGTGAGGAACTCCCGTCGCTCGACGGGCGAGGGCGCGGCGGAGGCTCCGTCGACGAACTCGCGCTCGGCGCGGGTCAAGAACTCGGGGCTCTTGTTCCGCTCCTCAAGGCTGCGCCAGGGCTGGACGGCGCCTTCGCGCGGGGCGGGATGCTGAAAGACTTTCTTGCTCATCGAAAGGGATGTCGGAGGTGATTCAGCGGTGGCAGCCGGAGCAGCTCTGCGGCGGGTTCACCTTCCAGTCGTGCACGAACTTCGTGCCCTGCTCGACCTGCCTGGCGGGAGACTCGGCCTTCCACGCGAGGTCGGTGACCTTGCCGACCGGCCGCAGCACCTGCTCAGGGTTGCGGTGGCAGTCGAGGCAGAAGGACATGCTCAGGGACTTCTGCTGGCCGACCACGACCTGCTGGTCGACGCGGCCATGGCACTCGACGCAGCTGACGCCGCGGTTCACGTGCACGGCGTGGTTGAAGTAGACGTAGTCGGGCACCTTGTGGACCTTGACCCAGCGGATGGCCTCGCCGGTCTCGACGCTCTTCTTCACCAGCGCGAGCGCGGGACTGTCGGTCTTGACCTGGCTGTGGCAGTTCCAGCAGGTGTTGGTGCTCGGAACGTTGGAATGGCCCGACTGGTCGACGAAGTTGTGACAGTAACGGCAGTCCAGCCCCAGCGCGGAACCGGGACCGGCATGGAAGGAGTGGTCGAAGGCGACGGGCTGGTCGGGCGTGTATCCGACGTTCAGATACTTGTTGGTGGCGTACTCGTTGACGGCGGCGACCACCGCCACGGCCGTGAGGAGGAGGCAGACCCCGATCTGCAGGGGAGCCGAGTTGACCGCCCGGGCGAAGAAGTTGCCCCGGGGAGCCGGACGGTTGAGGAATTCGATGAGCTTGCGCATCGCGGTGACTTGCGGAATCAGCGGTTGGAGGGGGCGGACAAGAGGCCGGGGCCTGGGCGGCTGGTCGGAGAGGACACGGCGTTCTTGCTCATGGAGTTTGCCAACAGAGGCACGCATCCCAGCACCCCTTCGCAACTCAAATTTGGAGGGTTTTAGCCCGTTTTCTCAGGCTTCTACGCACTCGGTCAGGCCTGCATCAATAAAACGGGCAGATTTCTTATTTATAAGTAAATGAACGACATTGATTTACAAATTTAGAATGATTCAAAATGGGATGTCCAACTGCCAAGGGGGCTAAAACTCAAGGAACCGATCGCCGGAAGTATTAGGCCCATGAGAGATTTACTCTCATGGGCCTAATCCCCTTCCCTTCCTGAAAATCCCTCAGGAGGAGAGGGATTTCGAGGCGCTTCTCACGAGGTCGACGAAGCTCTTGGCCTCCAAGGCGGCCCCGCCGATGAGGCCGCCGTCGATGTCGTGCTCGGCGAGGAGGGCGTCCGCGTTATCGGGCTTCATGGAGCCGCCGTAAAGGATGCGGATCCGGGCCGCGATCTCGGGGCCGAACTGCGCGGCCAGCAGGCTGCGGATGAACGCGTGGACCTCCTGTGCCATGGCCGGGGTGGCGGTCTTACCCGTGCCGATCGCCCAGACGGGTTCGTACGCGATGATGACCTGCTCGGCCTTGCCTGCGGCGACGCCGGCGAGCCCCTTCTCCACCTGCACGCGGACGACCTCATTGGTGCGGCCGGCCTCGCGCTCCGAGAGCAGCTCGCCGACGCAGAGGATGGGCTTCAGCGAGGCCTCGAGGGCGGCCAGGACCTTGCGGTTGATGAACGCGTCGTCCTCGCCGAAGATGCTGCGTCGCTCGCTGTGGCCGAGGATCACGTGGCCGACGTGGAGGCCGCGGAGCATGGTCGCGGACACTTCGCCGGTGAAGGCGCCCGAGGCCTTGTCATGCATGTTCTGCGCGCCGAGCGCGAGATGGGTGCCCTCGATGGCCCGGCCGACGGCGTCGAGCGCGGTGAAAGGGGGGCACAGGACGATCTGCACGGCGGACTCCGTGCCGACCTGCGCGACGAGGGCCTTGGCGAGCTCGACGCCCTCGGCGGGCGTCTTGTTCATCTTCCAGTTGCCGGCGATGAGGGGGGTGCGGTTTGACATGGTGGTGCTGGGAATTCAGGCGGCGAGGGCGGCGACGCCGGGGAGGACCTTGCCCTCAAGATACTCGAGGGAGGCGCCGCCACCGGTCGAACAATGGGTGACCTTGCCGTCGACGCCGAATTTCTTGGCGGCGGTGGCGGTGTCCCCGCCGCCGACGATGGTGATGGCACCGCGGGCGGTCGCCTGGGCGACGGCGGCAGCCATGGCCTTGGAGCCGACGGCGAACTTCTCGAACTCGAAGACCCCGCAGGGGCCGTTCCAGACCACCGTGCCGGCGCGGGCGATGGCGGCCTCGTAGAGTCTGATCGACTCAGGACCGCAGTCCATGCCCTCCCAACCGGCGGGGATGCCGGACTGCATGGTGGCGGGCCGGGTGTTCGCCTCGGGCGAGAACTTGTCGCCGCAGGTGAAGTCGACCGGCAAGGTCACCCTGACCCCGCGGGCCTTGGCCTTGTCGAGCAGTTCCTGGACGATCTTCGCGCCTTCGGCGTCGAAGAGCGAGTTGCCGATCTCCATGCCGTCGCAGACCTTCCGGAAGGTGTACGCCATGCCGCCTCCGATGATGATCTCGTCGGCCTTCTCGATGAGGTTGCGGATGAGGGGGATCTTGTCGGCGATCTTGGCGCCGCCGAGGATGGCCAGCAGCGGCCGCTTCGGGTGATTGAGCACGGCGTCGAAGGCCTTCAGCTCGGCCTCGAGCAGGAAGCCGGCCGCCTTGCGGGGCAGGCTGACGCCCACCATGGAGGAATGGGCGCGGTGCGCGGTACCGAAGGCGTCATTGACGTAGACGTCACCCAGACGGGACAGGGAGGCCCTGAATTCGGCCACTTTCGCAGGGTCGGCCTTCTGGCTGGTGCCGTCCTCGAGCTTCACCTTGCCCTCCTCCTCGATGTGGAAGCGGAGGTTCTCAAGCAGCAGCACCTCGCCGGGCCGGAGGGCCTTGGCGGCCGACTCGGCCTCAGGGCCGACGCAGGCGGGCACGAACTTGACCGAACGTCCGACGAGCTTCTCGAGTTCGGCGGCGACGGGGCGCAGCGAAAACTTCTCGACCGCCTTGCCGTCCGGACGGCCGAGGTGCGACATCAGCACCAGCGAGGCGCCGCCCTCCAGGAGGAAGTTGATCGTCGGCAACGCGGCGGCGATGCGCTGGGTGTTCGTGATGACGCCCGTCTTCTTGTCCTGCGGGACGTTGAAATCGACGCGAACCAGGGCGCGCTGGCCCTTGACGGAACCGAGCTCTCGGAGGGTGGGGACGGGCATGGCGATGGGAAGGGGTGCAGAGAAAGCCCTTGCCCGCGGGGTGGGAAGAACAAACGGGGCCGGAGCGAGGAATCGTCACGGCCGCCGCAAAAGAGGCAGGCGGCCCGGTCGGGCCGCATGCGCTTCAGGACCTCTCGGCCCGGCTCAGAGCTTGGCGGAGACCTTGCTGAGCAGCTCGACCACGCGGTTCGAGTAGCCCCACTCGTTGTCGTACCAGCTGACGAGCTTGAAGAAGTTCTTGTTCAGCTCGATGGACGAGCCGGCGTCGAAGATCGAGGAGCTCTTGTCGTGGATGAAGTCGGAGGAGACGACTTCCTCGTCGGTGTAGGCCAGGATGCCCTTCATGTAGGTCTCGGAGGCGCGCTTGAGGACGGCCTTGATCTCCGCGAGGGAGGTGTCCTTGACCGTCTTGACGGTCAGGTCGACGACCGAGACGGTCGGGGTGGGCACGCGGAAGGCCATGCCGGTGAGCTTGCCCTTCACTTCGGGCAGCACGAGGGCCACGGCCTTGGCGGCGCCGGTGGAGGAGGGGATGATGTTCTGGGCCGCGGTGCGTCCGCCCTTCCAGTCCTTCTTGGAGGGACCGTCGACGGTCTTCTGGGTGGCGGTGTAGGCGTGGACGGTGGTCATCAGGCCTTCGGCGACGCCGAAGCCCTCCTTGATGAGGACGTGCACCAGAGGCGCGAGGCAGTTGGTGGTGCAGGACGCGTTGGAGATGATGTTATGCTTGGCGGCGTCGTACTTGTCGTCGTTCACGCCGATGACGACGGTGATGTCCTCCTCCTTGGCCGGGGCGGAGATGATGACCTTCTTGGCGCCGGCTTCGAGGTGGCCCCTGGCCTTGGCTGCCTCGGTGAAGAGTCCGGTAGACTCGATCACGACCTGCACGCCGAGCTTGCCCCAGGGGAGTTCGGCCGGGCTCCTGGCGGAGACCACCAGGATCTCCTTGCCGTTGACGACCAGGACGTCGTCCTCTGTCTTGTCGGGGGAGGACTTCTTGGAGGAGACGGTGCCGTTGAAGCGACCCTGAGTGGAGTCGTACTTGAGGAGGTAGGCGAGGTTGTCCGCGGGGACGATGTCACCGACGGCGACGACGTCGAAGGTCTTGCCGAGGTGTCCCTGCTCGACGAGGGCGCGGAAGACGAGACGGCCGATGCGGCCGAATCCGTTGATTGCTACTTTGGTGGCCATGGTATGTTGCTGGAAAGGATTGGGAAGGACCGGCGGAGGCGTTGAAAAAGGTTCGGGCGTCCCGCGTTGGCAAGCGAGAATGCGGTCAGGCCGGACAGGACCACACGCCGCAGGCCAGAGGCGGCAGGAACACCCTGCCCTCCCCGGCCCGAGGCGACGGTCCGGGGGCGTGGGCGCAATCGGGCTGCGGAGAAAGCGCCACGGGCTCCCAAGGACCGGCGTGCGGCAGGTCGAGGGTGACTCCGTCGCCGTGGGGATTGCACGCCAGCAGCACCCGGGCGGCTCCGAGGGACCGGTCGACGTTGATCTCGGCGACGAACGCTTCCCCGCCGGATTGATGGGTGACGCGCATCCAGCCGGGACTGACGACCTGACGCGGCCGGAGGGCGCGACCGTCCGGCGACAGCCGGAAGCGGACCAGACGGGAGACGAACTCATGCTCCGAACGGAAACGCTTCAGCCGCTCCGGACGCATCCGGTTGTGCTCAGGATGGCGCCAGGTGTTCGAGACGCCGCGCTTGCTGTGGAGGAAGTCCTGGCCCGAGGCCAGCATCGGCACGCCCGCGGAGCAGAGCAGCACGGCGTGCATCATGCGGGTGCGCAGCACGTCCTCGGGCGACGGTTCGCCGCCGTCGGCGCCGGGGCGGACGGTGATCCGGTCGATCCAGGCCATGTCGTCATGGGATTGCGCATAACGCAGCCGGGCGGACGGACGGATGCCGCAGCCGGCCACATGGTGCAGCAGGTCGGAGGCCCTGGCGTGGCCGCGCACGTAGG
>JBJTTY010000124.1:0-19510 GCA_046080425.1 Verrucomicrobiota bacterium | reverse complement strand
TCGGCGGCAAGGTTGGTCCACTCGTTCGGGTCGCGGGTGTGGTCGTAGAGTTCTTCTTCGCCGTTTCGGTAACGGATGTAGCGATAGCGTTCGTCACGCACCGCATGGTTGCCGCGCCCGTGGGTGATGAGTGCCGGGTGCGGCCACTCGGTGGCTGGATTCTCCAGCAGCGGGACGATGCTGCGACAGTCCAGGCCGGACCGAGCGGGCAGGCCGGCCAGGTCGACGAGCGTGGGGTGGAGGTCCATGATGTTCACGACACGATCACAGTTGGCGCCCTGTTTTCTGCCCGGGGCGGAGATCATGAGCACAGAGCGGGTGGCTTCCTCCCAGAGGGTGACTTTTTCCCAATGTTGCTTTTCGCCGAGATGCCAGCCGTGGTCGCTCCAAAGGCAGACGATGGTCTTGCGTCCTCCCGGGCTGGATTCGAGTGCATCAAGGACTCGTCCGAGGCAATCGTCGGCAAAGCTGATGCTGGCAAGGTAGGCGCGCACTGCTTCCCGCCACTTTCCGGACGTCTTGATGGTTTCAAAGACGCCCTTGCCGCTGCCGTAGTCATCGGGGTCGTTCGGGTTCGGCAGACCTTCGCCCAGGGCGAAGCGTTTGGCATAGGGACCGATGTCGTCGAGGTCGTCCTCTTTCACCGGAGGCAGGGGGACCTCGTCGAGCGGATAGCGGTCCAGATACTCCTGTGGCACATACCAAGGCAGATGCGGCAGGTAAAAGCCGCAGGCGAGAAAGCGCGGGCGGTCCTGCGGTTTGGCGAGTTCCTCGACGATGAAGCCGGCGACCTTCCAGTCCGGCATGTCGGTCTTCTTAAGCCATGACGGGCCCCAGTCCAGCGTGCGCCGCAGATTCAGGCCATTGAGCGGCGGTTGGGCGAGGCCGTGTTCGAGCATGCATTGAGTCTGGGAAGGCCAGTAGCGATCCCAGGAAGCCGGATCCTGCGACGCCTTGCTGTGGTGGAAAATTTTGCCTGCGCCGACAGTTTCATAGCCGTGCCGACGGAAGTATTGAGGCAGAGTCTCACGGTTGGCGAGCTGCGGCGAAGCGCGCCAGCGATCATCCCAATGGGCATAGACGCCGGTGCTGGAGGGCCGCAACCCCGTCAGCAAGGCCGTGCGCGAGGGGTGGCACCACGGGGCGGCGGTGTAAGCTCTGGAAAAGGTAACCGAGCGTGCGGCGAGACGGTCGAGGTTCGGCGTCTTCGCGGCGGGGAATCCCATGGCTCCGATCCACGGACGTAGGTCGTCCACGGCGATGAAGAGGACATTGGGTGTGGGCACGGCGGCGTGCAGCGTGGCCAGGGGCGCGAGCCATGTGAGGAGAATGCCTGCGAAAATGATTTTCATGTTCGTGGCCTGGTTCGTTGGTGATTAACGTGCCTTGCCCAGCAAGGTGCCGATGTCCCGTCCATCGAGCACCCAGCTCAGGTTGAACGCGGCCACCTGCACGGCTTCGTCCCAGGACCTCGGGCCACCTTCGAACAGCAGGTAGATTTTTCCCTGGCTGGGCGTGCCGCTGCGGCCCACGGCGAGCGTGGAGTAGGCGCCGGGTCCATCATGGACAAGTCGCTTGACCGGCCAGGTGCGGCCTCCATCGAAGCTGGCCCAGACGGTGACCTTTTCGCTGAACTCCCGGGTGGAGCCGCCGGTTTGGGTGGGCATCCTGCCTGCCTCGGAGTCGAGATTGCTGTAGAGCAGGATGTCGTGTCCGGCGACGGGCAGGCGCACCATGCCGCCGAGGCAGCCGTAGGAAGTGCCGCGCACCCCGTCGGGCAGATCGGCGCTGCGGTAGGCTCCGAGCCAGAGATCGCCGCCGTCGTCGCTGTGGGCCATGAAGCGGTTGCCGCGCGTCATGTGCTCGCGGGAGTTGTAGAGGATGCGGCCGTCGGAAAGCTCCGCCAGCGCCGCCTCGCCGGTGCCGAGCACGGGGAAGGGCTTGCTGGTCTGCCAGGTCGCGCCGCCGTCATCGCTGTAGAGAGCGGTGCTGTAGTGATAGGGACGCCACTCGACCGCGTTGGAGTCCTTCGGCCCCGCGACCCGTGCCGGCATGATGAGCCGTCCCTTGTGCTTGCCAAACGCGAGCGTGATGCCGCTCTGCATCGCAACCACACCAATCGTTTTGCCCGGAACATTGCCGAATCCATCCGGTCGGGCCTGCACGGACTCGCGCATCCAACTCGCGCCATGATCGCGACTGCGAAAAAGCCAGCCGGCACCCGGATTGGCGTAGAGCAGGTCTCCCGTGGTTTCATCCACCATGCCGCGTCCGTTGACGGCCTCTGGAGCGATCAAGATCTCCGCCTCCCACGTCTTGCCTCCGTCCTGGCTGCGCCGGCAGGTGGGCCCTCTGGGTGACTGAAACGCCACCACCGTGCCGTCCTTCGCCGTCAGGATGCCGCCCCAGCCGCCGCGTTTCGCCCAGACCTTCTGGATCGGGACAAGCAGCGGCTCTCCAAGGAACTCCTTCAACGGAGAAGCAATAGCGAAGCCGCCTACGGCTTCCGGTTTCGGGGTTTGCGAGTGCAGTGCGGCCAGCGGCGCGAGCAGGGCTGCGAGCAGGGTGAGGGCACGTCCCATTTTTTCGGCGGCTAAACATATCATGGTTTTGCGACGATCTTCAGTTTGCGGAACTCCAGTGCTCCGGCTTTTTCGCCTGCGGGTCCGCCGGAATCGCCCCCGAAGCCGAATTGGGCCTTGGGCTCCGCCGCGACGGGATGCTTCGCGGTCCAGTTTCGACCGTTGAATTCGACGGTGATCGTCCCGTCCTTCAGCACGATGTGGACAGGATGCCAGTCGCGATCGGCGAGGATGATTTTTTCGCGGACGAGATCCAGGTTCTCGCCTTTTTTGGGGTGAGCGATGATGCGGAACACATCACGCCCCATGACGAAATTGAGGATATGGCTGCGCTCGCGGGTGCCGTCGATGGGAAAGCTGGCGAAGGAGGCCTTGCCTTCGAGCCGGAACTCAAAGCGGACATCGGCTTCCGTGAACGCGAAGCGGCGCTGCTTCACGGGGCCGTGGCGGCGTTCACCGGACTCGAAGGCGCGCAGCACGCCGTCCTTCGCCGTCCAGGTGCCGAGCCCCCAATGCCAGTCGGCTGAGAGAGGCTTATCGAACGTCTCCTCGATGAGTAGGGCGTGGGCGGCTTGGGTCGGGTGGGCCTCAGCGGCTGGCTTCACCGTGATGAGGGGGCGTACGGCCAGCAGGCTCTCCGGTAGCTGGGCGCGTGCGTCGGGGCTTTCGTCTTCGATGATGAAATGCGCCACTCCCTTCGCTTTGGCCGCCGCGATCACGGCCGGGATGTCCACGCGTCCGGCGCCCAGGCGCACCATGAACGGCCGCGCGGACTTGGGATCGGCCACGTCCGGCCTGGCATCGCGGGCGAGGTCCTTGAGATGCAGCGAGCAGATGCGGCTACCGTGCCTCTCGATGACATCGGTCGCCTTGGCGCCGAACCAGGCGACCCAGAACACGTCGAGTTGGAAGCTTACCACGCCCGGTTCCGTCGCGGCCACGAGCACGTCATAGAAGGTCTCTCCCGGGGTATCGGGCGAATCCGCCGTCATGAAGTCGCCCGCGTGATTATGATACGCAAACCGCAGCCCCGCCGCCTTCAAGGCGGCGCCGTAGCGGTTGAAGTTCGCCGCCACTTTGAGCACCTGCGCACGATCCAGCGGCTTTTTGTGCGGCAGGATGGGGCACACCACCTGCACCGCACCGAGCGCCTTCGCATCCGCAATGACCTGGTCCATGTTTTTTTCCAAGGTCTCCGGCCGCACATGATGGCTGGAACACGTCATGCCCCGCGCTTGAAGCAACGCCCGCAGCTCCGCCGCAGGCAGCTTGGTAAAGACGCTCGTCTCGATGTCCGTGAATCCCTGGGCCTTCAGGCGGTCGAGCGTGCCGGGCGTATCTCGGTCGAAGTCTTCCTGGAGGCTGTACATCTGCATGCCCATGCCGAAGGTGAGGGAAGGCAGCCCGAGCAATGCGGCGATCAGGAGGGCTTGGATGAGTTTAAAGGTCATGGCGGGTGATGATTTCATGCGATGAGCTTCTTGATTGCCGTGCCGCCGAACTGGCTGAGCTGCTTGAAGCGGCCGGCGTGGTAGTAGGTGAGCTTGTTGTCGTCGAGGCCGAGGAGGCGCAAGAGGGTGACGTGGAAGTCGCGGACGTGGGCTTTGTCTTCGACGGCTTCGCGACCCAGTTCGTCGGTGGCGCCGATTGTATGGCCGGCATTACAGCCGCCGCCGGCGAGCCAGATGGTCATGGCTTTGGCATTATGGTCGCGGCCATAGGCGGTGCCGCCACGGACGCCGTTGTCGGGCGTGCGACCGAACTCGCCGCACCAGACGATGAGAGTGCTCTCGAGGAGCCCGCGCTGCTTGAGGTCGGTGATGAGGGCGGCGATGGGCTGGTCCACGCCGCGCACGAGATTGCCGTGGGCGCGCTCGATGTAGTCGTGGCTGTCCCAAGAGCCGTTGTACAGCTGGACGAACCGCACGCCTTTTTCGATGAGCTTGCGGGCCAGGAGGCATTTACGGCCGAACGAGTCCGTCGAATCCTTGCCGATACCGTAGAGTTCCTTGGTCTTCTCGTCCTCCTTCGAAAGGTCGAGCGTCTCCGGCACCTGCATCTGCATCCGGAAGGCCAGCTCGTAGTTGTTCATGCGGGCCGAAAGCTCGTCATGTCCAGGGTGCTGCTCGGCGTGGGCGGCATTGAGCTTGGCCATCAGGTCGAGGTTCGTGCGTTGCTGTTCCTGTGTCACTCCGGCGGGCGGCGTGAGGTCGAGAATCGGGGAGCCTTTGGCGCGCAAGGGTGTCCCTTGGAAATTGGCAGGAAGGTATCCGTTGCTCCAGTTGGCGGCGCCACCTTGGGGGTAGCTGACTTCGGGCAGGACGACGAAGCCGGGCAGGTTACGGTTCGATGAACCGAGGCCGTAGTTCACCCAAGCCCCCAGGCCGGGGTCTCCGCCGAAGCGATTGCCGCAGTTCATCTGATACATGGCGGTCGGATGGTTCACGCTGTCGACCGTACAGCCTCGGAAGAAGCAGAGATCGTCCGCGACCTTGGCGAGATGCGTCCAGTTGTCCGCCATGTCCGCGCCGCTCTGGCCGGCCTTGATGAACTTGAAGGGGCTCTGGACATAGTAGCGTCGTCCGCTCTCCATGGCGGACTTCTGCTGACCTTCGCGCACGAAATCCTTGAGGTGCAGCTTGGCCAGCGCCGGCTTAGGGTCGAAGGTGTCGATGTGCGACGGGCCTCCTTCCATCATGAGGAAGATCACGTTCTTCGCCTTCGCGCCTGGGAAGTGGGCTTGGGTATTCGTTGACGACTGCTTCGCCTCCTCGGCCATCAGGGCGCTGAAGGCGACGCTGCCGAGGCTGGCTCCCAGGCCATAGATGAAGTCGCGTCGGGTCGGCGCATGCAAGGCGCGGGCGCCGGCGCAGGGGAAGAACGGCTTAGTAGACATAGGAGAACTCGTTGGAGTTGAGGAGGACGAGGCAGACCTCCGCGAGGGCGCGGGTGCGGGCGTCGACATCGGCCGGCTGGAGGTCCGGGACGAATTCGGCGTTCGCGTAAAGTTTCTCGTCGAAGGAGAACTTCTCGCCGGTGTTCTCTTCGACCGCGTCGCGTCGGACCACGAGCGGCGGCCGGATGGCAGCCGGCTTGATGTCAGCCGCCGACGAAATCATCACGGCCCAGTGTTCGCGGCAGTTCTCGAGTTCAGCGGCCGAGGGCGACCGCGAGAAGGCGAGGGTGAAGAGCCGGGTGATGGCTTCGGCGTCGCCCTTCGTCTCCTTCAGCGCCCGGTTGGCGAGGGCGAGGGCCCGGGAGCGGGTGCTCTGACCGTTGAACAGACTGAAGACCTGAGGCGTGACGTTGGACGACTCGCGTTTTTCGCAGGAGAAGTCAGGCGTCGGTGCGTTGAATACTTCGAGCTGAGGGTCGGGCTGACCGCGGGTCTTCAGCGAGTAGATCGACCGACGGTGGCGCTGCGAGGGGAGGGGGTTGGGGGTCCAGGCTGAGGCGAAGGTGCCCATGACCTGACGAGGTTGCAGCGCCGCCTCCTGGTTGATCTCTGGGCGATTAGGAATGCCGCCGAGCATAGGGTTGAGTTCACCCGTCGCGACGAGCATCGCGTCCCGTAATTCCTCGGCCGTGAGCCGACGAGGCTTGAAGACGGCGTAGCTCGTCGCGGCAGGATCTTTCTCTGTGAACAGTTTCCGGTCGGGATGGGTGGCGCTGCGACGATACGTTTCCGAGGTCATGATGACCCGGTGCAGGGCCTTGAAGCTCCAGTCTTTCTCGACGAATGTCGCCGCCAGCCAGTCGAGGAGCTCGGGGTGGGTGGGTTTCTTGCCTGTGCTGCCGAAGTTGTTCGGATTGCCGGCGATGGCTTGGTCGAAATGCCAGAGCCAGATCCGGTTCACGATGGCACGGGTGGTGAGCGGGTTCTCGGGGCTGGCGACCCATTCGGCGAAGGCCTTGCGGCGGCCTTCGATGGTTTCCGGGATCGGAGTCTTCTGCGCCTCGCCCAGTACGCTGAGTACACCGGGCTTCACCTTTTCTCCGGACCCCATGGGGTCTCCGCCTGTGAGGATGCAGGACGCCTCCAGTTCCCCTTCGGTCAGGCGATTGTTCGGCCTGCGGAAGGGAGCGCTAATTGAGGTCATCTGTGGGGTGCGGCCATCGTAGACGGTGAGCGCCACCGGCTCATAGCGGTCGAGTTCCCACTGCAGGCGCTCGAGTCCTTTCCGCGCGACTCGATCGATGCCGTACTGTTCCGGGGTGAATCCGACCAATTTCGGAGGATAGTCGCTCTCGGGCATGCCTTGAGCTTTAACCCGATCTCGCGCACGCGTGAAAACATCGGCGAATCCGAACCTGTTCTTGGCTGGAGACTTACCGATGGCTTTGACCGCGGCCACCCATTGGGTGGCGTCTTTCTTGTTCTCCTCATGCCAGATCAGGGCGTTGCGGAGAAGGACCTCGTCCAGGATCGCCATCTGTTTGAGGTGATCAGCGCGGCTTAGTTCGAGGAATTTCTTTTCTTCGAATCCCTGCTTGTTCTCGTCATCCAGGAAGGGCGCAGCCCGTTCGGTGAGCTGGGTCGTGGCGAACACGGCCTGGAGGGAGTAGTAGTCCTTCGTCGGAATGGGGTCGAACTTATGATCGTGACACCGGGCGCACTGCAAGGAATGGGCGAGGAAGGTCTCGCCTACGCTATTGCTGACGTCGTCAAGGAAGCGCTGTCGGGCAATCTTCGGCACCTCCATCGCCGTCAGTTCCCATGGGCCCATGCGCAAGAAACCCGCCGCGACGACCATCTCCGGGTTGTCTGGCTGTATCTCGTCGCCCGCAATCTGCTCGCGAATGAACTGATCGTAGCGCTTATCCGCATTGAAGGAACGCACCACGTAATCCCGATAACGCCAGGCGTTGCCGCGCTCGTAATCATTGGAGAAGCCGGAGGAATCGGCGTAGCGGGTCACGTCGAGCCAGTGCTGGGCCATGCGCTCTCCGTAGTGCGGGGACGCCAGCAGCCGGTCGACCAGAGCGGCGAAGGCCTCGGCCTCGGGCCGAGGGTCGTTGACGAAAGCCGCTACTTCTTCCGGCTTAGGCGGCAGGCCGAGCAGGTCGAACGTCGCGCGGCGGATCAAGGTGACACGGTCGGCAGCCGGGGCGACCGCGAGCCCGGCCGGCATCTTCGCCGCGATGAACGCGTCGACGGGGTTGCCTTGCTTCGCGGGAAGCGCAGGTTTCTTGACGGGCTGATAAGCCCACATGTCAGCGGGCTTGTATTTTCGGTTGGTCCATTCGGGAGACAGGCCGCCGGAGGTCTTCATGACCGTGCCGTCTTCCGCCGACCACTTGGCTTCGTTCGCCTGAGCGATGGCCTGGGCGCGTGAGGCCTCCGGCCAAGGCGCGCCACCCGCGATCCATTCCTTGATCCAGGACACCTGTTTTTCGTAAAGTTTGTCCGCTTCTTTCGGCGGCATCGCCTCCCAGTCTTCGTGCGTGCGGGTGACCGCCAGATAGAGCGGGCTTTCCTCCGGCTTACCGGCCACGAAGCCCGGCAGTTTGCTGTCGCCGCCTTTCAGGGTCGAGGCTGACGTCCTCATGTCCAGTCCGCCCTTGATCTTCGCCTCATCCTTGCCGTGACACGCGAGGCACTTCTCGTGGAAGAGCGGGTTGATGCGACGGACGAACAGCTGTTCGGCATCCGGGTTCTGAGCCATCGCAGTTAATGCGGCGGTGATACTCAGGAAGATGACGCCCGGATGGTTCATCGGATTGAGGCTATTTTTTTAGGCCAGAGTCCAGCCGCCGTCAACCAGCAGCACCTCGCCGGTGATGAGGCCGGAGTCGGGGTGGCTGAGGAAGCGGACGGCGTGGGCGATATCATGGATGCTACCGACGCGGCCGACAGGGATGCGTGAAAGGACGGATTGACGGAACTCGGCTTTTTCGAGGTGAGGACGGGTGCCCGGGGTCATGAGATAGGTGGGGGCCACGGCGTTGACGGTGATGCCCGTCGGTGCCCATTCGAGGGCCATGCTCTTGGTGAGCATGTTCAAGGCGGCCTTCGACGAGGAATAGGCCACATGGTTCATGATCGCGACAGAGGCGGCCTGAGAGCTGATGTTGACGATACGTCCATACTTGCGAGGCAGCATCAGTCGAGCCGCCGCCTGGGAGCAGAGGAACGGTCCGCGGGCGTTTGCCGTCATGATCCGGTCCCATTGGGTTGCCGTCTCGTCGAGTGCCGAGCAATTCGCCCCGTCGCCGGCATTATTCACCAGGATATCCAGACGGCCTGCCTCAGATTCGATCTGCTTGAAGGCGCGAATGATGCTCGCCGGATCGCAGACGTCGATCTGCACCGCGCGCGCCGACTTTCTGAATGGGGCAAGCGGAGTCGCCAGCGCCTGGACTTGGGCATCGAGCCGGCAGCCGAAATAAACGGTGGCGCCGTCATCGATGAGTTCTTTGGCGATGCCAAAGCCCAGGCCCTCGGGGTCATTGGCTCCGGTTACCAGGGCGATGTGGTTTTGAAAAGGGGATGTCATGGGGTGTTGTTTGGTTTGGATGGTGTCTTGGTTTGCGTGGCGACGTATTCCATAAGGTCGCGAAGTTCGTGTCGGGACATGAGGGAGACGAGCGGTGGCATGGCGGAGGTGGAGGTGCGCTGTTTGATGTCGGCTTTGAGCACCTCGTGCTGCTTCATGGCTCCTGCCTCCGCGACTTCGACTTGGAGTGCGGTGGGGGATTCTTGCCGGATGATGCCGACGACGGTGCCGCCGTCATTGAGCTGAAGCGTGGCAAACTCGAAGCCTGTGGCGATGTCGGCTCCGGGGTTCACGATGGCACGCAGCAAATACTCGCGGTCACGCTGGGTGCCGATGCCGGTGAGGTCTGGCCCCACGGTGCTGACGCCCTCGCCTTCCACGCGATGGCAGCGCACACAGAGGAACTCGACTTTCTCATGAAACAAACGGCGTCCGCGTTCGGCGTTGCCGCCCGTGAGGGTCATGCGGTAATCGCGCAAGGCATCGTCCTGCGACAGGCGGGCGAGCCACTGCTGTTGGAGTCCCTCTGCCGTGCGGGCGCGTTGGTTGCGGGTGCTGTTAGGCAGCTTGTAGTTCACGCCATGGGCGGTGAGTGCGGCGCTCACGTCCAGCGCGAGGTTGTCTGGAAGCTGATGGTCCAGCAGCCTCTTCATCTGGCGCGTAAGAAACGCATGGGCCTCGGCCTCGGTGGAGCGTCCCAGTAGCTCAAGCGCGGCTCGTTTTTCGTCCTCAGCACCGGGGGCTTTGAACAAGCGCTCCAAGTCGGCCAAGGCAGCCTGGGAATCTTGGGCGTAGAGCAGCTCGCGTCCTGCGCTACGCAGTGCGGCCTGCGATGCGGCGCGCAATTGATCCGCCAGCTTCCGGGAGCGTGGGCTTTGCACAAACTCCAGCGCTCTCGCGGCGGCCACTCGGGCGCTGACGGCACCGGTTTCATTTTGTGCGAGGGTGAACAAAGAATCGACGACGGACTTCAGTTGATACTTCTCCGCCAGGCCCGCCGCAGCAGACACGAGCGCGTCTTGGCCCGGCTCCCGGATCAAAGCAGGCAGCACAGGACTTACGGCACGGATGGCTGCCTCTGCATCGCGGTCAGGCAGTGGCAGCCAGTCACCCAGCACTCGATCCACAGGCGAGGGCTTGGCCCAATCCGCCAGCATCGCCAGGGCATCACGGCGCAGCACTTCGTTCGCCTGTGCGTTGGCCGCTACCTCGGCGAGAGCTTGCGCATCCTCCTCGCGGGCAAGCCGGAAACGTGCATTCAGAATGCGACGTGCGGTGGCTTGATCGAAGCCAGCAAGCTTACGGCTCATCTCGGCCACGGCAGGCAAAGCCGCGGTGATGCGTCGGTCATGCACGGCTCGCACGGCCTCGCGGACAATGGCAGGCTCCTTATCCTTGAGGAACAAAGTGACGTCTGCGGAATCCATGCGCCGCAGGGCCAGCAGCGCGATCAGGCGAACGCGGGGAGATGCCTCCTGGTGGAGCGCGACGAGCTTTTCCGGCTGCTGGCGGGCGGCATGAACGAGTCCCATGACAATCATGTGACGCAGGGTCGCTTCGCTTTCACCGATGTTTCTCGCAGCCTCTACCAAGGACGCGAACGCGGCGGCGTCTCCCGTTTTTCCCAAAGCCAACGCGGCATACATCCGAGCCCGTGGCGAGCCTTTTTCAAGAAGCCCGGCCAGTGCGCCAGCCGCTTCAAAGACTGGTGTGTCCACGAGCATCCGGGCCATCTGAGCGCGCACCTCATCGTCGTGACCTTCCTTTAACAGTGAGGTTACGGCTGGCAATGCCGACTGCCCCTTGCGCTGGATTTGGCCGAGCCCTTGAAGCGCATGAACGCGCGCCAGCAGGGGGGCCGCATCATCGAGCGCTACTCGTTGCAAAGCGTCCTGCCCATCCTTGCCTCGCTCGACGAGTGCAAACTGCGCCGCTTGTCTTGCGCGGATGTCGTCATGCTCCAATCGGCGGGCGAGCTCGGCCACTGGCACATCGCTGCAGCCTTCCTTCAACCACTGCTGCAACTCGCGCAGACGCGCCTCTTTCGCCTCGGTGCTTGCCGCACCCAAGGCCCAAATCCAGCCCATGCCCGCTCGGCGTCCGCCCTCGGGCTGCCGCGTCCAATCCACTCCATCCGCGAGGTAAAGCCGACCGTCCGGCCCGAAGGTGACATCCGTAGCCAAACTACCGGTGAGGAAATCCTTCACCGCACCCAGACGAAAGCCCGCGCCCTCGGCCTTCACACTGAAGGCTAGCAGCGGGCTGTTGGCACGACCGCCACGCCAATCACAAAGAAAGAACGCGCCACGCCAGGCATCCGGCAGACGCGTGAGGCCCGGATCACGCGTCAGCCCGCAGGGGCCGTTTCCGAGATGCGCGATGGCAGGCATCACCCAGGCAGGCATGCCGTCGTGAGCCTCGCGCCAGAGTTCGTCTTCATACCACGGATGTCGAAACTTCGGCGTCAGCGGCGAGGCGTGCCCGTCCACCCAAAGCGCTCCGCTGTGCCAGCCGTAGTCGCCGCCTTCCACCAGATGCAGGAGGCGGGGGTTGTCCTCCGCATCGTTGTCGTTGTCCACCGTGAAAAGATTGCCCAGATCATCGAACACAAGTTCCTGCGGATTGCGCAGCCCGGTGGCGAAAACTTCCAGGCCGCTGCCATCCGGCTCGCAGCGGAAGACCGCGCCGGTGGAGTTCTCCGCCATCTCCCTGCCTTCTTGCGTTTTCACCCGATACCCCCGATCACCGATGCTCCAATAAAGCCGCCCATCCGGCCCCTGGACCATCCCGTGCAGATCATGCCCATGGAAGGAAAACTTCGTTCCGAAACCGGTGAACACCTTTTCCAGAACCGGCGTGGGGTTTTCGATTTCAGAGGCCGGAAGCCGCCACACATGCGGGATGCAGGTCAGCCACACGCTGCCATCTGCCGCGCAGGCCACGCCTGCCGCCGGGCCATCCACCGCCCCCTGAAAAAGGCCCAGCACCTCACTGCGATCTGCCGTGCCATCGCCATCCGCGTCACTCACGCGCACCAATCGGTCCGGAAGCTCCGTGTAAAAACCCATGGGCGGCGCCCCTTTTCCCGCATGGCGCTGCATGAAGGCCAATCGCTCCTCCACACTGCGCGAGGCACGATCCTCATCCAGCCACACCGGATGCTCGCGCGTGTCCTGAGTGCCGTGGCGATTCCGATGATGCTCCGCGATGTAAAGCCTGCCCTGACCATCGAAGCTCATCGCCACCGGATCGGCAGACAAAGGCTCCGTCGCCCATAGGGATGCCTTGATTCCGTCAGGCAGCCGCAGACCCGACAAAGCCTGGGCTCCCTTCGCCGAAGCCTCCTGCACCAACGGGGAAGCCACTTCGCGCTTCCTGGTGGCTGGAGTATCCCCGCTATCCACCGCACCCAAAGGAAGCACCACGCTGATCCAAGCGCAGCAGGTGAGCAGAACGGCTCGATAGCTCAGATAAATTGAGTGACGAAGTTCGTGACGGCGCATGGAGATGGCGAGGAGTATCAGGGGGCGACTGGCAGAAACTGGACGGCATCGGTGATGACGGCGCCGGTGGTGCCGGCGTTGCTGACGACGACGGTGGCTTCCTGGTTATCGAAATCGAATTTGCCGAGGCTGACCCAGAGCCCGTCGATGGGTGGGGTTAGGCTAAGGTCGAGGCGGACGGCCTTGGGACCTTTGGCGGTATGCACGGTGACAGGCACGTCTTTGGAGGCGCCTCTCACCTTGGCGTAGGCGTAGCGGACTTCGTATCGCCCAGGCTTGGGGAGGATGGCGCGGTAGCGGAAGGTTTTGTCGTCTTTGCCGTGGCTCACGTCGCAGCGAAAGGACTGGCCGACGAAGCGTCCGTCGTGTCGGCAGACCCAATCGTCCGTGAAGGTGACATCGAGGTCGTCCACGACGACGCCGGCGAGGCTTGCCGGCGCGATGGGTTCCGGTTTGGGACGAACGGGTTTGAAGTCGAGGGCCTGGCCTTGTTTTTCGAGTTGTTCGCGCAGTTGGGCGTAGGAGACGTCTTGCACGGCGCAATGATTCTGGAGGGCCAGGCTGGCAGCAGTGGCAGCGGACTGGGAGAGGACCATGAAAACGGGCTCCATGCGGATGGAAAGGAAGGCAACATGCGAGGCTGAGAGCGACCAGGGGACGAGGAGGTTTTCGCACTCGGAACGACGGGGAACGATGGAGCGGTAGCTGATGGGATACGGATTGTTCGGGGTGATGAAGATACCGCCTTCAACAAGGGCGTAGCCCTCGGAGTTGACGAAGCGCTGGACATTGTGGCAGTCGAGCGGGTAGCCGCCGAGGCCGACAGAGTCCGTCACGGTTTGCTTGCCGAGGATGTGATGCTCGGTCATGACGTGGTCACTGATCATCCGGCGAGCTTCACGGACGTAAATCTGCCAAGGCCAGTGGCCGGTATCGGCGAACTCGTCTTTGGCGTAACCCCATTGCGCGAGCTGCTGGCGCAGGTGTGCGGGGACGCGTTCGTCGGTGAGGAAGAAATAGAGGAGGCCTTTTTGGTAACCGACGTGATCGGCAATGATGCGGTCACGGGTGGCGTAATCGCCCTCGACGTAGCCGTCATTGCCACGAAGGTAGTCCACGCTGAAGGGGCCGAAGTTGTTGAGATCGGACTTGCGGTTGGGCATGGAATCATGGAGGCCGAAGGGGTGGGCGAAGCCCGCCTTGAAGTAGCGTCCGAGGAGCTCATAGCGGGCGGGATCGTAGCCGTCCGGCCGCTGGATGGGGATGCGGTTCTCAGGCACATCGGTGAGGCAGAGGCGGAAGTTGTAGGCTTGGATGAGTTTGTCGGTGCTGCCTTCGGGGCCGATGGCTGCGAGGGTGGCGGCGTGGACTTCCGGGAGAAGGCCGCTGGAGGCGTCGCCGGTTTTGATGTAAGGGTCCACGGGATGGCGGAACTGGTGCTCGACGCCGGTTCGCGGCTGAACGCCGGCAAAGCGCTCCTGGTAGGTCTCCGCGCTTTCCCGACCATACGTGTGAGCGATACCGGCACCGGGGAGGAGATCGCCTTCGTAGCTGGCATCGATGAAGATTTTGCCAGGAAACGTGCGGCCGGACTCCATGCGGAGGCCGGTGATGCGGGTGCCTTCTTTGATGACCCCATGGCGCAGGTCCAACCGCTCACCCCGGACGATGGTGATCTTGCTCCCGGCGGCCCATTCCTCGAAGATCTTCTCGGTCACGTGAGGCTCAAAACGGTGCATCATGCCGTCGGGATGGGAGCCATGTTTCTTGATGTAGGCGTCGCGATCTCCCGATTTCCAGTTGAGCGGGTCGCTATAGTGCCGGTGGATGCGCCGGTAGAAATCTCTGGTGAGGCCACCGATGATTTCACGGTAGCCTGCGGTGTCCGTCGTGCCCAGGCCGGAGGCGGTCAGGCCGCCGAGCTTTTGCGTGGGAGAAATCAGCACGACGGTGTGCCCGGAGCGCGCGGCCTGCACTGCGGCCACTACTCCTCCGGAGGTCCCGCCATAGACGACGATGTCGTGGGATTCCTCGGCGGCAGGAAGTGCAGCCGCATGGGCGAAGAGCAAGGCGAGGACGAGTGCGAGTCGGTGACGCATAAATCTTACCCCCAATATCGGGCGGTCTTGCGCTTGAGAAAGTCGGCGCTGCGGCGGAGCTGGTCGATGCCGTCGACGCCGTCCTCGATGCTGATCCAGCCGTCGAAGCCGACGCGCTTGAGCTCGGTGAAGATGGCGTCGTAGTCGTTGAGGCCCTTGCCAATCTCGCCGTGGCGGAGGCGCTTGGCGTAGCCGGCGGCTCCGCCTTCTTCCTTCCGGAGGTCTTCGAGCGTGCCTTCGATGAGGTAACGGTCGGAGGCGTGCATGGTGACGACGCGATGCGAGACGCGCTTGAGCAGGGCGATGGGGTCGTCGCCGGCGATGTAGGCGTTGCTGGGGTCGTAGTTCACGCCGAAGCCGTCGGAGGGCAGGGCGTTCACGAGGGCGCAGAAGACATCCATCTTCTGGGCGAACTCGGGATACAGCCAGAAGTCGTCTTTGTAGTGGTTCTCGAGGATGAGCGTCACGCCGCGTTCCTTGGCGTAAGGGATGCAGGCGGCGATGCTATCGGCGGCCAGGCGCACGCCTTCGGCGTCGGAGAGCTCAGGACGGCGCTGGCCGCTGAGCACGCGGCAGTAGGAGCCGCCCAGGGCATTAGTCATGTCGATCCAGCGCTTCTGCTTGGCGATCTCGGCGTCGCGGAAGGCCTTGTCCGGGTGCGTGAAGTCCGGCGAGCAGCACAGCATTGGGATGGACATCCCCAGCTCGGCGACCTGACGACGGAAGACCGGCCAGTTAGACGCGTCGGCCATCTCGAGGAAGCCCGCGTAGAATTCCAGTCCTTGGACGTCGAGCGTGGCGGCGAGCGTGAACCACTCGGACAGCTTCATGGTGCCGTCCTTGCAGAGGGCGTGCATGTAGGCCTTCGGGAACGCGGCGATCTTCGGCATGGTCAGGCCTTCTGTCCCGGAAGGGTCTCGGGGTCCTTCGGCGGATTGCGGCCGATGAAGGGATGTTGCTCGAGATCCACCACCGAACCGCTGACCGGTCCGAGTTCGTCCGACAGCCACAGCGCGGCCGAGGCGGCGATCTCATCCGGCGAAAGGAGGCGGCCCGAAGGCGCGTAGACTTTCGGGAGGTCGGCATACCAGTCGTCCTTGAGGCCGTGGGACTTCTTTCGCTTCGACTCGTTCTCGGTGAGCACCCAGCCCGGGTTGATCAGGTTCACGCGCACGCCATGCGTGCGATGCAGGGTGTCGCCGAGGTTGCGCGTGAGGGTCATCAGGGCGCCCTTGGAAACGCTGTATGGGAGGAGGTTCGGTTCACCTGAGTAGGCGTTGACGCTTCCGATGTTGAGGACGGCGCCTCGGGTCCTGGACAGGTGGGGCAGGGCGGTCTGGATGAGCAGGAACGGCACGACCGCGTTCACCTCGAGCATTTTCCGGAAATACGCCGCATCGGTGTCCTGGATGTTTCCCGTCGCCACGATGGCGGCGTTGTTCACCACGCCGTCGAGCTTACCGAAGGTCTTCACCGCGAGGTCGACCAGACGCTGCGGGCAG
The DNA here is from genome assembly GCA_046080425.1 of Verrucomicrobiota bacterium. Lineage (GTDB taxonomy): Bacteria > Verrucomicrobiota > Verrucomicrobiia > Opitutales > UBA953 > UBA953. The sequence continues at coordinate 3,327 of JBJTTY010000124.1, read as the reverse complement.
CCCGGCGAGGTCAGGTCCTCGATATGGATGACGCCGTTGGCGGCGCCGATTTCGGTGAGCGTCGCTTCGGCGAGATCGCGTTCGAGTCCGTGGATGACGACCTTGGCGCCTTCGCGCACGCAGCGCTTGGCGATGGCCTTGCCGATGCCGGTCGTGCTGCCGGTGACGAGGATGACTTTGTCCTTGAGACGCATGCTCAGACGGGCTTGAGGACGGATTTCACGACTTCGCCCTTGTGCATCTTCTCGAAGGCGGCGTGCCAGTCGGTGATGGGCCAGACGCCGCCGATGATCGGACGGACGTCGAACTGGCCGCTGGCCATGAGGGCGATGACGCGCTCCCAGATGGGCCAGTTGTGGCTGAAGCTGCCCTGCAGGGTCACGTTCTTCTGCACGAGGGGGTCGAGATTGAAGCCGAGTGGCTGCGGGCCCCAGCCGACCTTGCTGACCCAACCGGCGGGACGGACGAGGTCCAGGGCGATCTTGAGCGTGGCGGAGGCGCCGGCGGCGTCGATCACGCCGTCGCAGCCGAGGCCGTCGCGCTGCTGGGCCCAGGCCTTGGCGTCGCCGATGATGACTTCGCAGCCATACTGCTTCGCGATGGCGAGGCGATGGGCGTCCTGCGGGAGGCCGACGATGGCGACCTGGGCGCCGCACTGCTTGGCCATGGCCGCGCAGAGGATGCCGATCGTGCCGGGTCCGAGGACGATCACGCGGTCGCCGGGTTCGATGCGGGCGTTCTTCACCACGGCGTTGTAGGCGACGCAGCAAGGTTCGGTCAGGCAGGCCTGTTCGAAGGCGAGGTTGTCAGGGACGGCGTGCAGGATGCGCTGCGGGACGCGGACGTATTTGGTCATCGCGCCGTTGACCCCATAGCCGAAGCCCTTGCGGGTCGGGTCGAGATTGTAGAGGCCCCGACGGGTCATCGGGTTGTTCTGGGAGATGATCGCGGCGGTCTCGCTGACCACGCGGTCGCCTTCCTTCCAGCCTTCGACCTTCTTGCCGAGCTCGACGATGCGACCCGCGAACTCATGGCCGAGGACGACCGGGTAGTTGACCGGCCAGGAGTGGTCGGAGGTCCATTGGTGAAGGTCGCTGCCGCAGACGCCGACGTTGGCGACTTCGAGCAGGACGTCCTCCTCTCCGATGACGGGTCGGGCGATTTCGCGGATCTCGACGGAGCCCTTTTCGGGGGCGAAATTGACGACGGCGGGGGAGTTCATGAGAGAGGCGGATGGGGGAGGGCGGATTAAGAATAGGGACAGGGACAGGGACAGGGGCAGGGGCAGGGACAGGGGCAGTGAGGGAGTCAGCGTCCGACTTTGACGTCGCCGTAAGCGTGGACCTTCTGGCAGATGAGGCGCAGGGAGGACTCGAGGTCGCCCGAGGCGGTCTTGAACGCATCGGCATCGATGGTGAGCGGGGCGCCGAGGACGACGAGCGGGGCGCCGTATTCCGGGCAACGTACGGCCTGCTCGAGGGTGAGGCCGCCGACCGCCTGGACGGGCACGTTGACGGCTTGGACGACTTCGCGGAGCTGGTCCAAGGGGCTGGGCATGCGGAGGCCGCGGGCGGCGATGCCCCGGCGCTCGTCGTAGCCGATGTGATGGATGACGAAGTCGCAGCCCAGGTCCTCGCAGAACTTCGCGCCCGCGACCATATCGGGGCAGCCGAGGTTGTCGCCCATGACCTTGGCGCCGTGGTCCTGGCCGGCCTTGACCACCACCTTGAGCGTCTCCTCGTGGGCGCGGGCCATCACCACGACATGGGTCGCGCCGGCCTTGGCCATCATCTCGGCCTCCAGGTAGCCGCCGTCCATGGTCTTGAGGTCGGCCACGATGGGCGTCCTGGGAAAAGCCTTTCTCAGCGCCCTCACCCCGTGCAGTCCCTCGGCCAGGATCAGCGGCGTACCGGCTTCCAGCCAATCGACTCCCGCCCGCATCGCCATCGCGGCCGTCCCGAGCGCCTCGTCGATGTTCGTCAGGTCTAGTGAGATTTGGACAATCGGCTTCATGGACCAGACACAGTATTCTGCAGATGCCACTTGAGGGCAAACCGCATTTGTTCAGTCTGGCATTAATCGGAACCCCGCTTGCCCACGTACCGACACCTTTTGTTCCAGCGACGCATTTTTTATGAGGAAAACGACATTATCACGTCCGCAGGCTGAGGCGGCCCAGAAGGAATACTTCCATGGACTCGCCTTCGACGCCGCACCCCTCGCGGCCTTGGAGGCCATACCCGGGGTGCTTTGCTTCATCAAGGACCGCGAAGGCAGGACCTACTACTCCAGCCAGCAGTGGGCGCGGCGTCATGGCTTCGATGAGTCCTGGCAGATGCTGCTCAAGACGGACGAGGACCTCACCCCTGGAAGGCTTGCCGAGGGCTATCTGGCGGACGACCGCAAGGTCTTCGAGACCGGCGAGCCGATCATCGGCCGCGTGGAGAGCTGCTTGGACGACGTCGGACTGCCGGACTGGTATCTCACGAGCAAGTTCCCTCTGCACAACGCCCGGGGCTTCATCGTGGGGCTGCTGGGCGTCTCACGCCCATGCATGGGCCGGGAACGCGAGGGCCTGCCTGACCGCGGCATCCTGCCCGCCTTGCGCATCCTGCAGGAGGATCTCACGAAATTTCCCTCTCCGCGTCGCCTGGCGGCCGCCTGCTCCCTGTCGGCCCGGCAGGTGCAGCGGCGCTTCCTGTCCGCCTTGGGCATCTCACCCCGCCAGTATTGGATGAAGTGCAGGATTCGGGCGGCCTGCGAATCGTTGCGCGAGGGCGGTGACAAGATGTCGGTGATCGCGGTCCGGCTGGGCTTTTGCGACCAGAGCAGCTTCACCGCCCAGTTCCGACGGCATACCGGCCTGACGCCCACCGCCTACGCGCGGGAGAGGCGGGGCTGAGGATCAGCGACGACGGCGCAGGATGCATCGGCAGGGCGCGCCGTCGCCCTTGGCGATGCGGATGGGCAGGCAAATCATATCGTAGCTTCCGGGCTTGGCCTTGGCCAGGTTCAGGCCTTCGATGATCCAGACTTTCTTGCCCAGCAGGATGTGGTGGGTCGGGACGCTGTCCTTATAGAAGCCGCCGACGCTGAAGTAGTCGATGCCCACGGTGCGGACGCCCTTTTTCACGAGAAAGCGTGCGGCTTCCTTGGACACGTAGACGAAATCCTTGTCGAACGACTTCTTCTTCCAGCTCACCTGCGAGTTGCGGGTGCGGAACAGGATGCGCTCGCCCTTCTTGAGCTTCAGCTTCGCGAGTTCGGCGGGCTTGATGCTCTCCTTGTCCTTGATCTCCACGACGCGACAGGGGCCGATGACGGCCT
>JBJTTY010000123.1:0-11275 GCA_046080425.1 Verrucomicrobiota bacterium | reverse complement strand
AACATTGCCGCTCGAGCGGACCACGGCAAAATCACTGATGCGTCCGTCGCCCGCGATGGTGATTTTCAGGGTGGTAGTGAACTTGGCCGTGCCGACGATGCTGGTCGGTTGATCCCACATGCCGAAGAAACGGTAGTGGATGTGGTCGTGGTAGGCGCCGAATGCGCTGTCGCATGAACCGCCTGCGGCACCCGTGGCGGAACCGGGACTCGCTCCCGAGCCTGAACCGGTCGCGGCGCCGCTGGTGGAGGACTTGGTGCCCGCCGCTTCGGCTTTGGGAATCGCCGCCTCGGCCTTCGGTGCGTCGTCGGATTTTTTCGGCGTGGATTTCGGGGAAGCTTTGGGTGACGCCTTTGGTGAGGCTTTGGGCGATGCTTTCGGTGAAGATTTCGGCGACGCTTTCGGAGAGGCCTTCGGTGAAGGCTTCGGGCTCGGCTTCGGCGTCGCTTTGGGTGTGGGTTTGGGTGTGGCCTTCGGCGAGGGCTTCGGAGTGGGCGTTGGCGTGGGAGTCGGGGTTGGCGTCGGCGTGGGCAGAGCAATCTCGCTCGGGTTGGAGGAAAGTTGCGAGGCGGGCACGGGTTTGGTTTCCGGAATCGGCTCGGCGTCTTCGTCGATTTCTTTGTCCAATTCGGGCTCGGGCGGCAGGAAATCCGCCGGGTTCATCCAGGTGATTTTTTGCTGCTGAACGCGCACCTCGCGTGTGCTCCAGTAAATCAGCGCCCCGACAAGAAGAATGTGGAGCAGAAGAACGGCGGCAACCGTGCGCCGAAAACGCGGTTCGCCCATGGCGGCGTCAATCTTCCTCGGGCCGCGTCATCACGCCGACCTTCATGATTCCGGCTTTCTGGATGGTGTCCATGAGCGTGACAAATTTCTGCACCGGCAGTTCGCGGTCGGGGCGCACCACGATTGCGGCCTGCGGGTCCTCGCGGCGGATGGCAGCCAGACGCTGCGCCAGCTCGTCGTCGGTCATTTCCACGTCGTTCAATTTGATCACCTGATTGCGGTCGATGGAGACGATCTTCACCTTGGTCGGATCGACCTCCTTGCTCGCGGCCGCGCTCGAGGGAACGATGAGATCCACGCTGTTTTCCAGCAGCGGCGTGGTGATCATGAAAATGATCAATAGCACGAAGGCCAAATCGAGCAGCGGCGTGACGTTGATTTCCGAGAGCGTGGAAAGCGCCTGTTTGTCGGAATACCGGCGCATGGGTCAGCCCTGACGGTCGTAGTTGACGAAGCGGTGCTCGAAATCCGAGGCCAGTTCCGCCGCGAAGTTGTCCGTCTGCACGATCAGTGCGCGCAGACTGGTGACGAGAAAGTTGTAGCCGAACATCGCCGGGATCGCGACAAGGAGTCCTATGACAGTGGTGAGCAACGCCGCCGACACACCCGGCGCCATGGCCGTGAGGTTCGGCGTGCCGGCCATGGCCACGCCGCTGAAGGTATCCATCACACCCCAGACCGTGCCGAGCAGGCCGAGGAACGGGCCGCCCGAGACGAGCGATGAGAGCAGCACCATCTTGTCCTCGTACTTGACCATGGTGCGGGACACGCCGCGCTGCACGGCGTTCTCGACGTGCCCCATGCAGAGCGTGACGTCGGACTGACGGAGGAGACGGCCCTTGTGGCGCTGGACGGCCGAGACGGCCTCGGCGACGAGGTATTCGTAAGGGGCGAGGCTCGCGCCGCGCGGGAAGTTGAGCGCGACGACCGCAGGCTCGTCGCGGAGCCGGCGCTCGAACGCCAGATTGCGGCGACGCAGCTCCTGCACGTCGCCCCATTTCTGGATCATAGCTCCCCAGCCGATGAAGGAGCAGACCAGCAGGACGCCGGCGACGGCGAGTCCGGCGCTGTCCATCTGCTGGAAATACCACAGGATCCCCTTGGTCTCGGCCTCGGCCAGAATGGACAGGGTGAAGAGGGCGGACATCGTCCCATAGGCAATCCGAGCCGAGACCGGCATCAACAGGAAAAGACCCCCGTCGCGCTTGAACCCGGAGGGTGGTCCGTCCATCTTACTCCACCGATGCACCCGCGTCCGCCCAGCTGCCAAGGCTGCCAGCAGCCCCCCAAGGTCTTCATCAGCCTCGTCGCCGGAGCCAAGGCTCACCCGTTCGCCTGCTGCGGGGCCTGCCCCTGCGCGGCCAAGACGGCTTCCGGCACCCTGCCCTCCGAGGCCCTGGCAGTGAAGTTCGAGGTGCCCGCCGCCGCAGGGCGCGGGCGGTGCCCCGCCTGCGGCTTCCGCTGGAGCGACTTTGAAAGGGTCCGCAGGCTCGGCTGCCCCTCCTGCTACGACGCCCACGCGAGGGAGACCGTCGTGGCCATCTCCAGCGCCCAGCCCGGCCTGGTCCACACGGGTCGCCGGCCGGCGGCCGAAGAGACCGCCGACCCCCGGGGTAAGATTGCCTCGGCGAAGCAGAGGCTTCGCGAAGCCCTGGCCGAAGAAGATTACGAGACGGCGGCCGTCCTGCGGGATCTAATCGCCGAACTCGAGGCCGGCGGCTCCGGGACCCCCTGATGAAGCCCATCGCACTCCTGACCAATGACGACGGCGTGGGGGCCGCCTTCCTGCACGCCCTGGCCCATGCCCTGGGCAAGGCGGGCTTCAAGGTCATCGTGGCCGCGCCCGCCGGCGAACGCAGCTGGGTGGGCCGGGCCTTCAGCCGCCATCGCGAAGTCACTGTGAACGCGCTCGACGGACCGGGTGACGAGACGTGGTCGATCGACGGCACCCCGTCTGACTGCGTGAACATCGCCCTCGGCCACCTGCTCAAGCGCAGGCCGGACGTGGTCATCTCCGGCATGAACATCGGGTTCAACGCCACCATGCCCCTCTGCCTGAGCTCAGGCACGCTGGCAGGAGCGACTGAAGGCACGGCCTGGGGCCTCCCCGCGGCGGCCTGCTCGTTCGACCTCGACCAGACCGTCTTCGAACGGGCGCACCGCCGAACCGCCGAATGCCCGGAGGAGGTCAGGGGCAACTTGGAATCGGCCTGCCGTCACGCCGCGGCCTTCGCCCACTCACTGGTCGGACATCCCCCGCGCGGCATGCTGGTGCACAGCCTCAACTATCCCTCGAACATGCATGACGGGGCCAAAATGAAACGCACGGTGCCGGCGCTAGTCCGCCACGGCTCTCTGTTCCAACCCTCGGAACTCGGCTATCGCTTCGCCTGGAACGACGGTGAAACCGTCGAATCAGGGCCGGACAGCGACCTCTCCTGCCTCGAGCGGGGGGAGATTAGCCACACCGTCTTTGACTTCGGGCGGACCGCCCCGGCCTGAAACAGGGCTCAGTGAGCGTGGCCATGACCATGGTCATGGTCGTGGTCGTGCCCGTGGTCATGGGCGTGTCCGCCACCGGCCAACAGCACGGGAAGCAGCAGCAGGAAGCCGATGACCGGGGCCAGGCTCCAGGCCTTAAGAGCGCCGACCTCACGAAGATAGGGAATGAAGGCGACATAACCGCCGACGGCCCAGGCTCCCAGGTGATTGGTGAAGAGCCAGAGGCCCGAGAGTCCGGCGTCATTGGCGCGACGCTGGACGTAGACGCTCAGCAGCCCGGCTCCGAGCACTGCCGAAAGGATGAGCAGGAAGATTGAGAAGGGGCCCCAGGTCGCCTCAGCCTCATGATGCAGTTCGCCCTCCTGCTTCTTGAGTTCGGCGGCCGCGGCGGCGTCGGCCTGAGCCTTGGCTGACTGGGCGTCGAAGGTCTTGCCCTTGGCGGCGGCCTTGGACTTCGCGAAGGCGGCGGAACTGACCTTCTCGACGAGCGCGGCCTTCTTCTTCTCGAGTCCCTTGTGAGGAAGGGTCTCGGTCATGTAATGGAAGGAGAAATGGGCGGCCGCGTAGGTGACGGCGGCGGCCACGACGGCGGCGATGAGGAAGCCGGCGCGGCCGAGGGGCTTGTTGAGGTCCAGCGAGAGGCTCATGGGAAAGACGCAACCTAGGAGAGCCCCCTACCCCTGCAAATCCAAACTTGGAAAGCCGGGCGGGGGCCGCCCACTATGCCCGACATGACGCGCCCGCCCACGGAAACCGTGCTGTTCGACCTGGACGGGACCCTGGTGGACAACTTCGAGGCCATCCACCGCTGCTATGACGAAGTGATGAAGCTCATGGGCCTGCCCGGTGTCAGCCTTGAGGACGTGCGTCGTGCGGTGGGCGGATCGGTGAACGTGACCGTGGTCAAGCTGGCCGGAGAGGCCAACGCCCCGACCGCCGTCAGACTCTTCCGCGAACACTTTCCCTCCGTGATGTTCCACGGACTGCGGACCTACCCGGGCTGCCGCGAGATCCTGACCGACCTGCGCGCCCGGGGCGTCCGCACCGCCGTCTACACCAACAAGGACGAGACCTGCTCCCGCGCCATCCTGGCCGAACTGAGGCTCGACGGACTGGTCGACGGCATCTTCGGCACCAACGTCCATCCCTGGCGCAAGCCGCAGCCGGAATTCACGCGTTACGTGGTCGACCGGATGAAGGCCGACCCCGCACGCACGATGATGGTCGGGGACTCGCCGTTCGACATCGCCACCGCGCGCAACGGCGGCCTCGCCCGCATGCACTGCGTCACGACCGGCAGCCACTCGGCGGAGGAACTCGAGCCGCACGGCCCGGACGGCATCCATCCCGGCCTGGCCGAACTCGGTCGGGACGCCCTCGGCCTGAGGTGATTTTCGCTTCGCCCCGGCGGCGCCGGGCGATTGCATGAACCCATGGCCAATCCGCGCGACCCGAAGGACCGCGGACCCGAGACGACCCTCTCGGGCGTGGTGGAACGCATCCTCTGGCTCGACGAAGAGACGCACTTCACCATCGCGGAACTCTCGCAGGAGAACGGTGAGAAGACCGTGGTGCTGGGCAACATGACGGGCCTGCAGTGCGGCGAGACGGTCGACGTCACCGGCCACTGGGAACGGCACCCCTCCCACGGGCCCCAGCTGCGCGTGAAATCCTTCTGCTCACGCCTGCCCTCCTCGGTGCACGGCATCCGCAAGTACCTGGGCAGCGGTCTCATCCACGGCATCGGCAAGACCTACGCGGACAAGATCGTGGCCAAATTCGGCGTCCGCACGTTCGAGATCATCTCCCACCAGTCGGCACGGCTCCGCGAGGTCGAGGGCATCGGCCCCGGCCGCGCCAAGGCCATCAAGGAGGCCTGGGAGGAGCAGAAGTCCCTGCGCGAGGTCATGGTCTTCCTGCAGACGTACGGCGTGACCAACGCGCTCTGCCTGCGCATCGTCAAGGCCTACGGGCAGGACGCCAAGAAGGTCCTGACGACCGAGCCCTACCGGGTCTGCCGCGAAGTCGACGGCGTCGGCTTCAGGACCGCGGACAAGATCGCCCGCAACCTCGGACTGCCCACGGCGGGACCGCAGCGGGTCGACGCGGGCATCCTGCACGCGCTCGAGGAGCTCGAAGGCGAAGGTCACAGCGCCTTCCCGGAAGAAGGCCTGCTCGAGAAGGCGACCGAGCTGCTTGAGGTGGACCGGACAATCGTGCACGAGCGCCTGCGACGGCTCATCGCGGAGTCGGCGGTGGGCGTGCTGGACGCCCGGGGCACGCGGCTCGTGCAGCTCCGCGCCCAGGAGTCCGCCGAGAAGTCGGTCGCCCAGTCCGTCCGCCGCATCCTGGCCGCCGGCTCCGCATTGCCGGCCATCCAGGCCGACCGGGCGGTCGAATGGGCGCAGGCCCGGGCCGGATTCGCCTTCTCGCCCGCTCAGGCCGAGGGCGTGAAGATGGCCCTAGGATCGAAGGTCTCCGTGCTGACCGGCGGCCCGGGCACGGGCAAGACGACCATCCTCCGCGCCCTCTGCGACATCCTCTCGGCGAAACGCGCCAGGCTGGTGCTCGGAGCGCCGACCGGCCGCGCCGCCAAGCGCATGGCGGAGGCCACCCGCCAGGCGGCCGCCACGGTGCACCGGCTGCTCAAGTTCGACCCCGCGGCGGGCGGATTCACGGTCAACGCGGACAGCCCGCTGCCGGCCGACTTCGTCATCATCGACGAATCCAGCATGCTGGACACCAAGCTGGCCGCGGCGCTGCTGCGCGCCGTGCCGGCGCAGGCCCACCTGCTGCTGGTCGGCGACGTCAACCAGCTGCCTTCGGTGGGCGCCGGCAACGTGCTCGGCGACCTCATCGACTCCAAGGCCGCCGCGGTCACGCGCCTCGACTCGGTGTTCCGCCAGGGGGCGCGCAGCGGCATCGTCACCGTGGCCCACGGCATCCTCCACGGAGAGGCCGCGCCGCCCTCGGCCGTGACCGATCCCGCCTCGCTCGACTTCACGCAGGACATCCACTTCGTCCGGGCGGACGAGCCGGAGGCCTGCGTGGCGGCGGTCACCCGGCTCTGCTGCGAGGTGCTGCCCCGCGCGCTCAGGCTGGACCCGCTCCGCGACATCCAGGTGCTGGCGCCCATGCACAAGGGCACGGGCGGCATCCAGGCCTTCAATTCGGCCCTGCAGGACCGCCTGCGCGGACGCGACGCGAGGCCGGGGCGCGTCTCGCCCGGAGACAAGGTCATCCAGACGCGCAACAACTACGACCGCAACGTGTTCAACGGCGACTTCGGCGTGGTGCTGGAGCAGGACGAGGAAGGCACGCTGCTGGTGGATTTCGACGGCGCGCGCGTGGAGCTTGAGCGCGGCGAGCAGGGGGACCTGCAGCTCGCCTACGCGGTCAGCATCCACAAGTCGCAGGGCTCGGAGTTCCCCGCGGTCGTCGTCCCGCTGCTCCGCCAGCACAGCGTGATGCTTGCGCGCAACCTCGTGTACACCGCCGTCACGCGCGGTCGACGGCAGGTGATCCTGGTCGGCGATCCGACGGCCTACGCGATGGCGGTGCGCAACGCCTCCGATTCGCGGCGCGTCACGGGCCTGCTGCCCCGCCTGCGCGACGACGGCTGATCAGGGCCGCACCCGCAGCGTGCCGCGCGTCACGCCCAGCTGGTTGAGCACCTTGAGGTCATTCCATAGCGCGGTGCCATCGAGTTCGCCGTCGAGCAGCGCACGGTATTTGGCGAGCGTACGGGCGACCGTGGACACGTCCTCGTCGACGAACTCGACGCGGAAGCGGCGGACGCCCAGGGCCAGCAGCTGGCCGGCGTATTCGGCCCCCGTCTGGGCCCGGGAATTGTAGAGGGTGTTGCGGCACCCGGCGTCGGCGCGGAGGAGGTGCTCCGCTCCGACGCGGTCGCGCAGGGTCACGCGGTGCTTCTCACAGGGGCGGCCGCAGTCGCGGTAGTCCTTGCCCTTGGAGAGGAAGGCGCAGAATACACAGTGCTCCATGTGGAACATGGGCATGTGCTGGTGAAGCGTGACTTCGAACCAACCGGGCGGGGCCGAACCGAGCAGCGCCGCCAGCTGTCCGGCGTCGAGGTCGTAGGAGGCGGTCACGCCCTCGAGGCCGTGACGGGTCATGAGCCACTCCGCGGTGAGTCCGTTGGCGACGTTGAGGGAGAAGTCGCCGCGGCGGCGGACGCCGGCCTCGGCGAACGCGCGCAGGTCCTCGTGATTGCGGGCCAGATAGCCGTCCGCACCGCAGGAGAGCACGATCTCGGTGACACGCTCCTCGCCCTGCTTGCGGAGACGCGGACCCATGGCCCAGAACTCGACGGGCGTTCCCTTCGCCTCGCGGAACTCGCGCACGCGGGCCATCGCGGCCCGGAACTTCTTGGGATCCTCGAATTCGGCGTAGACCGTCCGTGCGCCCGATTCTAGCGCGGGCTCGAGCTGGTCCGGCTCCCGGATGACCGCCACGATCTCCGCGGGGCCTTTGGGCGCAGCCGGATCGGCTGTGACCCGGACGGCCTGCGGATCGTAAGGCAGGAGCGTCCAGCGTGGCGGCCGGGCACGCTGCTCCCCGAGGTCCGCGGCCAGCTCACGTCGCATCCGGTTGAGCTCGCTGACGGGCACGATGACCGGGCCTTCGAGCGCGGCCTCCAGGTCGCGCAACTCCAGCGCGGTGTCGCCCAGACGTCCCAGCTGCTCACGCAGGACGGCCGCGTCCAGTGGGCGCTTTTCCGCCACCGCGCAGGGCGCCGCGCTCTCACGCGACGCCACATGGCCGTCGTCGTCGCGGAACTCGACGCGCAAAGGAGCCCCGGCGCGTCCCGACACGCGGGCCGAGACCGGACGGCGGTGGTTGGGACGCTCACGGTCCCAGGAATCGCGCAGACGGCGTTCGAGCTCGGGATCCTTGGTCTTCCAGATGAGCGCGCCGGGACCCACCAGGGACCAGTCGACGTCCTCGCGTCCGAAACGCAGGAACGTCAGGCCGCCGCGGGCCGGCTCCACGCCGTGGACGAAGCCGCCCTGCTCGCGCTCCGCCGGACGGCCCTGGTCGAAGACCACGCCGTCGCCCGGCTTGACCGGACCCTCCAGTCGCAGCAGCACCCCGTTGGCGGCGACCTCCGTGACACGGCCGACCAAGGCCCCGCGCTTCTTGCCGAAACGGGCGTGGACCAGACGCTGGTTGTCGATGCCGCGGAGCCAGCCCGTATGGAGTCCGCGTGAGAAAGTCATCTGCATCGCGTAGTCCTCCTCCTGGCGAACCTTGGCGGCGGCCGAGTCGGCGTCCGACCCCTTCGTGAGCGCCTCCCAGGCCGCGTCGACCGCGCGACGGTAAGCCCGCGTGATGGCCGCGACGTATTCGGGGGACTTGAGACGCCCCTCGATCTTGAGCGAACGGACCCCGGCGCGGATGAGGTCGGGAACGGCCTCGACCCCGGCGAGGTCCTGCGGAGAGAGCAGGTAGGCGCGGTCGCCGAGGTCGACCGGACGGCCGTCGACCACGAGCTCATACGGCAGACGGCAGGCCTGGGCGCATTCGCCGCGGTTGGCGGAACGCCCCCCGAGCGACTCGCTCGTCAGGCATTGCCCCGAATAGGCCACGCAGAGCGCGCCGTGCACGAAGACCTCGAGGTCGAGCGGCAGCCCCTTGGCGGCCTGCTCCTCGCGGATGCCCCGCATCTCGGGCAGCGAGACCTCGCGGCCGAGCACCGCGAGCGAGGCCCCGAGCTCCCTGGCGAAGGCCACGCCCGCGCCGCTCGTGACCGTCATCTGCGTCGAGGCGTGGATGGGGAAGTCGGGCGAGATGCGGCGGATGAGCCGGCAGATGCCGGCGTCCTGCACGATGGCCGCGTCGACCCCGGAGGCCACGATCGTGCGCAACGTGCGCGCTGCCTCCGCGAGCTCCTCAGGAAAGATCAGCGTGTTGAAGGTGACGTAGCCGCGGACACCCCGGCCGTGGAGGAACTTCATCAGCTCCGGCAGGTCGGCCTCCTCGAAGTTCGAGGCTCGGACCCGAGCGTTGAAGCGGCCCACGCCAAAGAAGACCGCGTCGGCGCCGTTCTCGACCGCCGCGCGCACGCAGTCCCAGCCGCCGGCCGGGGCGAGGACCTCGGGCTTCCTCAGGCTGGCGGATTCCGCTTCGGGCACGACTGGAGCAAGCCAGAGTCCCCGCGGCATGCAAAGCGCAATCCGCGCCGGGCGCATCCGGTGTTGCCCCGGAGCGGCGACGCCCCATCATAGGAGCATGTCCGACAAGCTCGAGGAGATCTTCAAGATGCAGGAGGCGCTGAACAGCCGCATCGGCGTCGTCACCCAGGGCATGTCCGAGGAGGAGAAGGTCAAGTGGACCCTCAACTACCTGCGGGCCATGCAGCAGGAGATGGCCGAGCTGACCGACTCCGTGCCCTGGAAATGGTGGGCCAAATATCAGAAGTTCGACGAACAGAACGCGAAGGTCGAGGTCATCGACCTCTTCCACTTCCTCATCTCCATCGCCCAAGTCCTCGGCATGTCCGCGGACGACGTCCATCAGGCCTACCTCAAGAAGAACGCCGTCAACCACCAGCGGCAGGACTCTGGATACGTCAAGAAGGACGAGAACGACTCCAGACACATCTGAACCATGTCCGCCCGCACCCGCACACGCCGAGGGTTCACCCTCATCGAGCTCCTGGTCGTCATCGCGATCATCCTGATCCTCGCCGCCCTTTCCTTCGGGCTCTTCCGTGCCGCCAGCAACGCCCGATCCAAGGCGGTCGCGCGCGGCAGCATCCAGGCGATGGCGATGGCCTCCGAGGCCTACAAGAAGAGCTACGGCGACTACCCCTGCGCCCCGGCGGGCACGGGAGTCTCTGACAGCGTCGGCTTCCGTCGCGCCCTCTACAACCAGCTGAGCGGCCGTCAGGTGCTGCGTCAGTCACCCGTGGCGACCGGCGGGGTGAGCGTCACCCTCGTGAACTTCAACGACACGTCGCTGCCCGGCGGCGCCGCCAGGCGACTCAAGCCGTTCCTCAACTCAGGCGAAGTCACGACCAATGATGACGCCGCCTCGGGCGACCTCACCACGGCGCTCCATTTCATGGACCCCTGGGGCAACCCGTTCGATTACCGCTACCGCATCCTGCCCTCTTCTGGAACCGCCGTGCAGAATCCGACCACGGGCGTATTCGCCACGCCCTACGTGAACTGGCGCACCTCCGGCTTCCTCATCGTCAGCTGCGGAGCGAACTACGTCGAGCCGGCGGCCGGGCAGGATCCTGCCGCCGCCGAATACTGGGACCCTCTCGGTTCGCCTTCGATGACAACCTCGGGCATCGTGCCGGCCACCTACTTCCAGGACGGGGCCTCCGGTCCGTATCGGGCCGACAACCTCACGAACTGGGCGGGCAACTGAGCTTCAGGCGGAGGGCGGCTCGTCGTGCCCGCAACCTCCCCAGGGGTGGCAGCGACAGATACGCCTCAAGGAAAGCCATCCGCCCTTCAACAGTCCGAAGCGCTCGAGGCACGTCAACGCGTAGGCCGAGCAGGTGGGCGTGAAGCGGCAGCCCGACCCGGGCACGATGAGATGCAGGGGGCGCGAGAGGAAGCGCCGGTAGAAGGCGACCAGAGCCAGCGCAGCCCGGGCGGGTAAAGAAGGACTCATGACTTGGCGCCGCCCACGGTCCGCGACGCAGCCTGGGCGAAGACGCGCCGCAGGTCGGCCAGCGGCCGGCGCAGCATCGAGGCGCGCGCGACGAGCACCACCTCCCACCCGTCGGGGAAAGCCGCGGGGTCGGTTCGGAACAGTTCCCGGGCGAGACGCTTGACGCGATTACGGTCGACCGCGAGGGGCAGGCTCTTCTTGGCGGCGATGACCGCGAAGCGCGCGGGACGGCCGACGGCGCCCGGTCCGACGTTCAAAACGAAGGGCCCGCAGTCGATCCGCGAGCCCGTGGTGCGGAGGCGTTGGAAATCGGCCGAAGCCCTAATCCTTCGCTCCC
>JBJTTY010000122.1:0-18846 GCA_046080425.1 Verrucomicrobiota bacterium | reverse complement strand
GGTTCGGGTCTACCGAGATGCTTAGGCGAATCCTTCGAAATGGTCAGGAAAGCGGGCTACGATCCCGCGACCTCGTGCACCCCGAGCACGCGCTCTGCCTGGCTGAGCTATGTCCTGATAAAGTTGGTGAGCCAGACAGGGATCGAACCTGCTGTCTCCTGTTCCCGAAACAGGCGTCCGGCCAATGGACTCCTGGCATGTTGAAAAAGGGCCGGCGGACGGTTAGGTCCGCGCTGACGCATGAGCGTCAGGCACTGAGGCACGGCCGAGATGGTTTGAGCAAGTTTGTGGACTTCCGATAGCAGCTGGGCTGCTCCGCGTAACTGGGCACCCGCAGAGCGGGTGTTCTTCCCAGGACAGACGGTTACATAAATAACGGATCTCCGGTCGGCTCAAAGTTCGTGGGCAGGCATGACGCCCGCCCGAAAGTGATGAGGGCCCGGCCTGGTGCCTCCTGGGGAGGAAGCGCCGGGCCCTCGTTTATCAAATTTTTGGCGCTGACCGCAGCCAGCTATGCGAATGATCGGGCCATTGGTTTGTCCCAGTTCCCTGGGTGCCATTGGCGAAGTACCTCCGAACATAGGACACATGTCATTTCTGACAAGCAGAATGTTAACATCTGCAACTGTCATCACTTATAGCGTTGATTATCAATGTAATAAAAATCTACTCCCGCATCAGATGCTTCACCAGATCTCTGCGCTGTTCGGGGGAAAGCGCGGTCAGGAGGCCCTCGGGCATGAGGGAGACGGGGGCGGTCTCGCGCTTGCGGATGTCCGCCCGGTCAAGGACCCACTCCTGGCCGACGCTCCGCAAGATGACGGTGCGCGGGGTCTCGGCGCCGACGATGCCGGAAAGGACGCGCCCATCGGACAAGGTGAAGGTGTTCAGATAATAGGAGGCGGGCACGACGGCGTTGGGATCGACGACGTTCTCAAGGATGTAGTCGAGATGGCGACGTCCGCTGCCGGTGAGATCCGGTCCGAGCTCGCCGCCCTCGCCGAAGAGTTTGTGGCACTGTCCGCACACGGACGCATACAGCTGCCTTCCTTTCTCGAGGTCGCCCTTGGCGATCGTCTCAGGGGTGAGCTCGGCGCGCAGGGCGCGGATGGCGGCGAGTTTGTCCGCCGCGGTCTCACGGGTCTCGCCCCAGACGTCGCGCAGGAGGGCGTCGAGCTTGGGATCGGCGAAGGCACGGATCTGCCGCGCGGCCGCAGGACCGAGGTCGGCCTTGGGGAACTTGCCGTCCGCCGCGGCCTGGAGCAGGACGCGCGCGAACTTCGCGCGGGACACGAGCGTCATCACGGCCTGCGGACGTTCGTGGGGATAGAGGTTGGGGTAACGGGAGAGGATGCGGTTGGCCGCCGCCTCATCGTCGAACCGCGCGAGGCCGCGGATGGCGTCGAGGCCGAGGGAGTTGACGTAGATCAGCTTCTCGCAGTCGGCGCGCAGGGTCGGGGCGCCGGCCTCGACCAGGGAGCGCAAGGCGGCGCGACGCACGTCGACGGGCTGCTTGTCGTCCAACGCGACGTTGCGCACTTCGTCGAGCGCGCGCCCGTCTCCGAAGGTGACGTTGAGGGTGCGGATGAGCGCCTGCGCCTCGGCGTCGGCGGCGTCGACACTCCGGGCGAAGGCCTCCCAGGCGTCGGGCTTGGCCGCCTTGCGCCAGCCGCGCAGGCCCTCGGCCATGCCGCGCAGGACGTCGCCCTGCCCCACGCCCTGCCCGGCCGACTGCTCTAGGAGCGCGTCCAGGGGGCCGGGGCTGACGTCGAGCTTCTCCGCCAGGCGGCGCGCGATGAGTCGCGTGACGGTCGGCAGACGGCTGACGTGCGCGCAGTCGACGAGGGCCTCATCGGCGAGCTCCCGGATGCCGGTCCAGATGAGCAGCGGGAGGTTGTGATCCGCGGCGTCCTCGGTCTCGAGCAGCAGGTGCTGCGCGGCCAGGGAACGGTATTCGGGCGAGAGATGCGGCAGCGCCGACGCGAGGGCGAGTCGCACGCGCGGCCCGTGCCGACGTCCGGTCGCCAGACCGAGGACGGCCTGCTCGCGCTCCTCCGCCCGCGGGATGAAGCCGGTCGAAAGCGCCCGCTTCGTGACGGCCTGGTTGCGCATCACGAGGGGCTCGGTGAGCTCACGCTCGATGAGCCGGGCCAGGACGGCCTGGTTCTTCTCGGCCAGGACGGACTCGACGGAATAGCGGCGGGCATGCGCGGCGTCCCAGACGGACGAGGGACGGACACGCAGGGCGATGAGGGTCGAATGGGCGTTGAGGGCGAGGACGGGGTCGGTCTCGGCCGCGAGGCGTTCCCACGCGGGCAGGGCCTCGGCGAGATCCTCCCCGCGGGAGGCGCGTTCACGCAGGGCCCAGCGGGCCATGCGCACCAGCCACTCGTTGCGGCTGCGCTGGAGCTCGACGAGGCGGGAAGGAGGGACGGCGAAGAAGTCGACGTCGGGGCGCCTGGGCTCGCCGTAGGCGACCTTGTAGACGCGGCCCGAGCCGCGGTGGATGCCGTCCTGGTCGTGGCATTCTCCGATGTCGCTCCAGTCGAGGATGACCGCGGAGCCGTCGGGAGCCTGTGAGATCTCGATGCCGCGGAACCAAGGGTCCTCCGAGCGCACGAAGTCGGGCTCATGCCGCATCACCAGCGCGCTGCCCTTGCGCTCGACGCGCTCCACGTTGACGCGTGCGCCGTGCAGGTTGAGCGTGAACAGGCGGTCGCGGTAGGACTCCGGCCAGCTCTCGCCGCGGTAGATCATCATGCCGACGTGGGCGTGGCCCCCGCCGAAGCGGTCGGCGCCGCCGCGGCCGCCGTCGGCGTCGTTCCACTTCTTGCCGGTGTCCCAGTGGTAATGGTCGGCGTGCTGGTCGATGAGTTCGTAGACGAAGGGATACGGATCCTCGCCGTGCATGCGCTTGTAGTGGGCCCCATGGATGCCCTGCCAGCCGTGACCGATGACGGTGTTGATGAAGAGCATCTCGTGCTCGGCGTTCCAGTCATGGCCCCAGGGGTTGGTGGTCCCGTGGCAGTAGGGCTCGAAGACCTTGCGGGTCGGATGGTAGCGCCAGAAGCCGCAGGCCGTCGGCGAGCGCATCTCCTGCGGCACGCCGGGCACGTCGATCCAGGACGTGCTCGAGATGCCCACGCGTCCGTAGAGCCAGCCGTCGGGACCCCAGCGGAGCCCGTTGGCGAAGGTGTGACGGCTGACCGCCGTCGTGCTAAAGCCGTCGAGCATGACGCGGGGCGGGCCCGAGGGCCTGTCGCCCGCGGTCGGGATGAAGAGCAGGTGCGGCGGGCACATCGCCCAGACCCCGCCCAGGCCGAGCTCGATGCTCGTGAGCATCTTCAGGTCGTCGGCGAAGACCGTGCGCCGGTCGAAACGGCCGTCATGGTCGGCGTCCTCCAGGATGACGATGCGGTCGCGGAGGGAGAGGTCGAAGCGCTCCTTACCGTCGGCGTAGGTGTAGTTCTCGGCGATCCAGAGACGCCCGCGGTGATCCCAGCAAAGCGCGATGGGCTGGCGGACGTCGGGTTCGGCGGCGAAGAGCGAGACGCGGAAGCCCTCCAAGGCGCGCATGCGGCCCAACGCCTCGGACGGACTCAGGAACGGCACGGTGACCGCCTGATTGTCATGGGGCTCGGGGAAGGGCGCAGCGGCGGCCGCGAGCATGAGCGCGACGGGAAGCATGGGGAGTCAGACCAGCCTGACGGCCGGCCGTTCCCGGGCAATCCCGCAGGACTCAGTCCTTGCCGAAGACGTCGCGGGTGAAGACCTTAGCCGCGACGTCGTCCAGTGCCGGGTCGCGCCGGTTGGCGATGATGAGGTCGGCCTCCCGCTTGAAAACGGCCAGGTCGGGCACGCAACGGAAGCCATTGAAGTCCGTCCCGCGATGGGCGGGCTCGTGGACGATGACCGTGAGCCCCTTGGCCTTAAGACGCTGCATGACTCCCTGGATGGAGGAGGCGCGGAAGTTGTCGGAGCCCGCCTTCATGATGAGGCGGTGGATCCCGACGGTGCGCGGTCCCCGCCGGGCGATCTCGTCGGCGATGAAGTCCATACGGGTCGTGTTCGAGTCCACGATGGCGCCGATCAGGTTCTGGGGGACCTCCTCGTAGTTGGCGCGCAGCTGCTTGGTGTCCTTGGGCAGGCAGTAGCCGCCGTAGCCGAAGGAGGGGTTGTTGTAGCCGGGTCCGATGCGCGGGTCGAGGCAGACGCCGTCGATGATCTCCCGGGTGCTCAGGTCGTGCTTCACGGCGTAGGTGTCGAGCTCGTTGAAGTACGCCACGCGCATGGCGAGGTAGGTGTTGGAGAACAGCTTGACGGCCTCGGCCTCGGTCGGGCCGGTCCGCAGGACGCTGACTTCGGGACGGAGCGAGCAGTCCCGCAGGAGCGCGCCCAGTTCGGCGGCGGCCGGCGACGCGCCGCCGACGATGATGCGCGAGGGATGCAGGCTGTCGTGCAGCGCGCTGCCTTCACGCAGGAATTCGGGCACGAAGATCACCTCGGCCCCGAGCGCCTCGGACTGCGCCCGGCAGAAGCCCACCGGGACGGTGGACCGGACGGCGAGCGCGGCGTTGGGCTCGGCCGCATGGGCGGCACGGAGGACGGACTCCACGATGGAGGTGTCGCAGCGGTTGGTCTCGGGATCGTAGTCGGTCGGGGTGGCGACGAGCACGTAGCGCGCCCCGCGGTAGGCCTCGGCCGGGTCGAGCGTGGCCCGCAGGCCGAGCCCGCCCTCACGCAGGGCGCGCTCGATGCCGGCGTCGGCGATGGGAGACTTCCCGGCGTTCACCATTTCCACGCGCCGACGGTCGATGTCCAGCGCGACGACCTCGTGCTGCCGGGCCAGCAGCACGGCGTTCGCCAGGCCGACGTAACCGGTGCCGACGACCGCGATCTTCATGCTGCGTGCCGTCCGCGGACCGGACGTGGCCAGGCTGGGGTGGACGGAGCGGACATCGTGCGTGGCATCTCACCTGCCGCGCGCGGAGGTGTCAACCTCGGGCGGACTCAGAAACCCGCGACGATGCGCGCGTAGACGTCGGTCGAGGCGAGCTGCGTCGGCGCGGCCGCGCCGGCGGGACCGATGAGCACGGGCCAGTCGAGGGAGTCCTCGGGAATGCGTCCGTGCGAGCCTCGGACGAGCGAGGCGTCCTGCGAGATCACCTCCATGAGCGCCCGGAAACCGAGCTTCTTCTTCAGGAGGAACCAGGCGACCTTGAGCGCGGGAAGGCGGATCTTCGGGTCGATGAAAAGCTCGACGGGGTCATAGCCGGGCTTGCGATGGATGTCGACGGTGCGGGCGTAGTCGGGATCGCCCGCGCCCTCGTCCCACCAGTAGTAGGAGAACCAGCTGCGGGCGTCGGCCACCGCGATGAAGTCGCCGGCGCGGACGTGTCGCACGCCGGCCGCGGCCTGCCCTTCGGCGTCAAGCACCTCCGCGACGCCGGGCGTGGCGAGCAGGGCCTTGCGGACCTCCTCCCGCACGGAAGGGTCGAGCACGACGACGTGCGCCACCTGGTGATCGACGACGGCGAAGGCCTTGGAGGCGAAGGTGTCAAGGGTGAGGCAGCCGTCCTCGGGCTTCAGTCCGAGCCAGCCCCGATCGCGCAGGACCTTGTTCAGCGGCACCGCGCGGTCGACGGCGGTGATCGCGTATTCCGAGACGATGAGCACCTCGACGCCGCGAGACTCCAGGAAGTCGGCGAGGTCGCCGACGAGCGCGTCGACGTCGCGTCGGGCGGCGTCGCTGCGCGGATCCGACGGACCGAAGCGCTGCAGGTCGTAGTCGAGGTGCGGCAGGTAGACCAGGCTGAGGTCGGGACGCTCCTGCTCCTCGATCCAACGGGCGCAGTCCGCGATCCATCGCGAGGACGGAAGGCCGGCGCGCGGGCCCCAGAAGCTCGGGAACGGAAATTCCCCCAGGGCGGCCTTGAGCGCGGGCCTCAGCCGCTGCGGCTGGCTGGCGATGTCGAAGATCTTCCGTCCGTCGGCCTTGTAGATCGGACGCGGCGTCACGGCGATGTCCGCATCGGTGCCCATGTTGTACCACCAGAACAGGTTCGCGACCTTGAGCTTCGGGTTCCGGGCGTGCAGCTCGTGCCAGACCTTGGGCGCGAGGACCGCGCGGTTGGACTGCTTCCAGAACTGCACCTCGCTGAGCGTGCGGTCGTACCAGCCGTTGCCGACGACGCCGTGCTCGGCCGGGCGGCGGCCGGTGAGGTAGTCGGACTGCGCCGTGCAGGTCACGGCGGGGAAGGCCGGGCGTATCCGGGCGACGGAACCGGCGGCGGCGCGCGCGGCAATCCGCGGCATCACGCCGGAGGCGAGATCGCGCGCGGAGAGACCGACGACGTTCAGGACCGCACGGCGCATGGCTGGACGTCGCGCGCGCGCAGTTCGTCGGCGGCCTTGCGGACGACGGCCGCGGGCATCTCATGCACCTGCGTCGAGGCGCCGACGGCGGTCGGTAGGACGAGCGTGAGCTCGCCGCCGAGGTGCTCGCGGAACTCCTCGAGCCCGACCAGCAGCCTGGCGCCGCCTTCGAGGTGCATCTCCGGGGCGTAGGTGCGGAAGCCGAGCGCGGTGAGCAGCACGAGGGAGCGCTCGGCGTCCGCCGCGGGGAAGATGCCGAGGTCGCGCGCGCAGAGCAGGTCGAGCGCCAGGCCGACGGCGACCGCCTCGCCGTGGGTGAGGCGGTGATCGGTCATCGATTCGAGGCGGTGCGCGGCCCAATGGCCGAGGTCGAGCGGACGGGCGCTGCCGAGCTCGAAGGGGTCGCCGTTGCCGGCGATGTGACGCGCGTGCAGCTCGGCGGAGCGTCGCACGGCGCGGCCGACGGCGGCGAGGTCGCCGCGGGCGAGCGCCGGCGCGTCCTTCTCAATCGAGGCGAAGAAGGCCGGGTCCTTGAGGAGCGAGACCTTGACCGCCTCCACGAGGCCGTCGCGGAGTCCGCGTGCGTCGAGCGAGGCGAGCAGCGCAAGGTCGTTGACCACGGCGGAGGGCACGGCGAAGGCGCCGGTGAAGTTCTTCTTTCCGAAGGTGTTGATGCCGTTCTTCACGCCGACGCCGGCGTCGCCCTGTCCGAGGGTCGTGGTGGGCATGCGCACGAGACGCACGCCGCGGTGGGCGGTGGCGGCGGCGAAGCCGACCGCGTCGAGGAAGGCCCCGCCGCCGATGGCGAGGACGTAGGAGTGACGGCAGATGCGGTCGGCCTCGATCGCGGCCAGGGCGGCCTTGACCACGGCGGAGTCCTTCTTGGCGGCCTCGCCTCCGGTGAGGACCAGCGGAGCGCGGGTGAAGTTCACGCCCTCGGCCCGGCCGTACGCCTGGATGGCCGCGAGCAACTCGGGCCGGGCCGAAGCCAGCCCGGAGTCGACCATGGGGATGACCTTGGCGCCGCCGAACAGGCCGGCGAGCACCCGGTTGCCCGCGCGGAACGCGTCTTCCGTGAAGAAGATGCGGTGACGGTAGGTCACCGAGAATTCGAGGTCGATGGGGTCGTCCATGGCCCTGGGGGAGGGTCAATCTGAACGCATTCGACCCCCGGGGACAAGCCCAGTTCCCCCGAAAATGGTCAGGTCTGGGGAATGGTCCGTCGCAGCCGCAGCGTGGCCAGCAGGCAGAACACGGGGCTGAGTGCGGCCAGCAGCAGTCCGGCCCAGAGGAACGCCTTCATCTCAGGATGGATGAGCTTCACCTTCTTCAGGGCGAAAAGGTGCAGGACGAAGAGGTTCCCGTAGACGACGGCGTCGAGGAACGGGAAGCTCGCCAGCCGGTCGCCGACGCGCGCGCCCACGCCTTCGGGCAACGGGTGACGGCGCGATGAAGCGAAGATCCAGACCCAGTAGGCGACGCACCAGACCGCCGACCACACGGGCCACTCGGCGACGTAGAGCAGGGGCAGCGGAAGAAGGTAGAGCAGGAAATCGGCCCAGCGCGGCGGACGCGAGGGGCCGGCTTCGTGTCGGGCGACGACGGTGATGCTGAACGTGAGCGCCCAGAGGGTCGCGGCGTGGAGCCACAGGACCGCGTCGGTCCTAGTGAACGCGATGTCCTCGGGCAGCAGCGGCGGACGGCCCACCGGCCAGCCCGCGACGATCATGCCGATGAAGGGCAGCAGCGCGCGGCAAAGGCCCATCACCGCGGGAGCGAACGCGCGTCCCTTGTGCCAGCGGTCGTAGACGAGCACGGCGGCGGTCAGCGCGGCGGCGAAGGCGCCGGCCGGCATGCGCGTCTCGTCCTGCGAGGCGAGGAAGACGCCGAGCCAGCCGAGGCCGAGCGCGGCGAAGCCGGCCGCGAAGGCGTCGGCGCGACGCACGCGTCCCGACGGGATCGGGCGCGAGGGGCGTCGCTCCGCGTCCCACGCGGCGTCGAAGGCGTCGTTGAGAATCATCCCGCCGACGTAGGTGAGCGAAACCGCGACCAGCAGCAGCGCCAGCGAGCCCCAGGCCGGGTCCTCGGGCCGCTGCGCCCATCCGTCGTCGTTGGGCATGCTGAACACGCGCGCGTGCGTGCCCACGAGCCAGCCCGCGAGCACGTTGGACCAGACGGTGGGCAGGTTGGAGCCGCGGGTGAGGACGATCCAGTCGCGCAGGGACGAGGCCATGGTCAGGCCGGGATCACCCCGCGGCGCGCCAGCTGGGCGAGCGTCCAGCGGTATTCGGAGGCGATCATGTCGGCCACGTCCGGCGAGCGCACCTCGGCCGGCAGCACCTCCCAGGTGTACGTCTCGATCTCGAGCTCACGCACGGGCCCGGGGTCGCGGCACACCGCGTCGAGCGCGTCCTGCAGGTGGCCGTTGGTCGTGCCGAGGTCGTCGTCGAGCCGGTCGGCGTTGACCGGCACGTGGAAGTGGACGCGGAGCTCCTCGCAGTCGCGGAGCTTGCCGGCCTCCGCCAGCGCGAGCGGGACGTCCTTGAAGCGCACGACCGTGCCGTCGGCGCGGCGGCCGAGGGTCTGGTGCAGGTAGGTCGGCTCGTGCAGGCGCGCCAGGCGCGCGAGGGAGCGCTCGGTGGGGCGGAAGCGCAGCGCCGAGCTGAGGTGGAACTTCACGACCGGCGCGCCGCCGGCGGCGAGGCGCGGGATCGCCTGCGCGGCCTCCTCATACTGCAGCGCGAAGTGGCAGGTGTCGTAGAGGACGCCGAGGTGCGCGTCGACCAGCCCGCGCGCCGGCTCCTCCTCGCGCAGTCGGGCGAAGAGCCGGATCGCCTCGGGCGTGTCCTCCGCCAGCCCGAGCGGCTCCGGCTCGAGCGCCAGGCGGAAGTGGACGCCCGCGCGATCGCGCAGGCGGGCGAGGTGTTCCGCGCAGGCGAGCAGGTTGCGGCGCATGACCCGCTGCGCGGCCTCGTCGCGGCCGAAGCCCTTGAACGAACCGGGCAGCGTGCTGACCGTGCCGACGTCGCCCGGCGGCCGCAGCGCGGCGAGCAGGTCGAAGAGCCGCACGGTGTATTCGAGCCGCTCGGGCTCGCACCAGTCCGGCGCGAAGACGTCGTCCTTCACCGCGCGGCCGTGAAACGCGCCGTAGGGGAAGCCGTTGATGCCGGAGACCGAGCAGCCCGTAGCGTCGAGCCAGCGGCGGAAGGCGGCGAGCGCGTCGGGCCGGGCGAGCTCCGCGGACGCGCCGGCGCCGAGACGCAGGCCGAGCGTGAAGTGCCGTCCGGGACCGATCCGCTCGCGCACGCGCAGCGCGTGGTCGCGCAGGCCGGCGAACGTCTCCTCCCAGCCCTCGCCGCGGTGGACGTTGGTGCAGTAGGCGAGTGTGAGGCCGTTGGAGAGCCGCACGGTTCAGCGGACCGCCTGCGGGTCCTTGAAGTTCGGGCTCTGCGAGAGGAACCGCACCGGGTTGCCGTACAGCAGCGCGTCGACCGCCTCGGCGGAGTGGCCGCGGCGGCGCATCTCGGCGGCGGCCTTCGGCACCGCGAGCGGGTCGCTCACGCCCCAGTCGCAGGCGCTATTGAGCCAGACGCGCTGGGCGGCGTAGTTCTCGAGCATGTCGACCGCGCGCACGGGGGTGGCCTTGGACTCCGGGTAGAGCGTGATGCCGGCCCAGAAGCCGGCGTCGAGCACCTCGCCGACCGTGTGCTCCTCGACGTGGTCGATGATGACGCGGCCGGGCTGCACGCCGGAGTGCGCGCGCAGGACGTCCATGATGAGGCGCGTGCCCTTGCGCTTGTCCTCGAGGTGCGGGGTGTGCACGAGGATCAGCTGGCGGTGCTTCACGGCGAGCTCGACGTGCTGCTCGAGCACCTTCATCTCGTTGCGCGTGTTCTTGTTGAGGCCGATCTCGCCGATGCCGAGCACGGTGGGCGCCTGGAGGAACTCGGGGATGAGCGCGAGGACGTCCGCGGCGAGCGCGAGGTCCTCGGACTCCTTGGGATTGATGCAGAGCCAGCAGTAGTGCGGCAGGCCGAACTTGGCGGCGCGCTTCGGCTCGTGCTGCGTGAGCTGGCAGAAGTAGTCGTGGAAGCCGTCGGCGTTCTTGCGGTCGAAGCCGGCCCAGAAGGCCGGCTCGCAGATCGCCGCGCAGCCCGCCAGGGCCATGGCCTGGTAGTCGTCGGTGGTGCGGCTCACCATGTGGCCGTGCGGCTCGATGTAGCGCATGGGCGTGGCTTACTTGAGACCGGGCCAGACGCCCGTGGCGGCCTTGGTGTCGGCCTTCGGGGCGGGCTCGACGGTGGGGTCGGACCAGAGATGCAGAATGCGCGCGACCCGGTCGGGGCCGCCTTCGAGGAGCAGCGGCAGCGCCTTGCGCAGGCCCTGGATGCGGTGGTCTTCCGGCCCGGAGGCCCGCTCGAGACGGTCGAGGAAGGCGGCGAGGTCCAGCAGCTTGTAGCGCGCGTCCATGAAATGGAGGTCGGCCACCTGCTGGCGTGAGCGCGGGGCGGTCTTGGCCAGGGGATTGGAGTCGGACATGGGGACGGCCCCCGGACGGGGGACGGACTCAAAAGTGCCTTCGACTGAGCGGAGGGTCAAGCCGACCCACCGGACCCGATTACTCGGGCTTCTCGAGTTCCGCGGCGGTCCAAGGGGTCTTGCGGTCCTTGTACTTCTCGCGAATGGCCTTCACGTCCGCCTCGGTGGCGACACCGGCGGCGTTACCGAAGGAGTTGGCGACGTAGGTGACCACGTCGGCGATCTCAGCGTCCTTCAGGCCAACGACCGGAGGCATCATCGAATTGTAGGTGACGCCCTTCACGGCGACCGGCCCCTGCATCCCGTGGAGGATGTTGCGGACGGCGACCGAAGTGCCCTTGGCGACCCACTCGGATCCGGCAAGGGGCGGGAACACGGGAGGCAGCCCCATGCCGGTCGGCTGGTGGCAGGCGATGCAGGTGCGCGCGTAGATGGCCTGTCCGCGCTTCACCTGTTCGGCGTCGGGCTTGGGCTTGTCCGCGGCGGAGGCCTGGACGGCGAGGAGGGGCAGGAGCAGCAGTGCGGTCTTCATGAGAATGTCAGAGGTGTTTGAGGTCTCGGAGACCTCAAAGCGAATCGTCGGTTCCTCCGGCAGGCATAAGACCCCATGCCACCGGGCATAAGACGCCTGAGATTGTATCAGAATGCCAACCATGCCCTCCCACGGCGGATTCGTCTCAGGGCCATTCACCTAGTATTTAAAAGTAGACCAGCCGTAATATGAACCTAGTCTTGCTTGTATGCAATCGCCCCTTGCTCCGGAGAAGTGGATGCGCGGCGCGCAGCTCGAGAGCGTCAGGGCACTGTTCGAGCATCTGCCGGGCGTGATGTTCTTCGCCAAGGACGCCCAGGGCCGGTTCACCGCGGCCAACCTG
Organism: Verrucomicrobiota bacterium; assembly: GCA_046080425.1. Lineage (GTDB taxonomy): Bacteria > Verrucomicrobiota > Verrucomicrobiia > Opitutales > UBA953 > UBA953. The sequence continues at coordinate 7,057 of JBJTTY010000122.1, read as the reverse complement.
GCCTTCGCCCAGCGCTGCGGCTTCAAGGAGGTGGCTTCGCTGCTCGGACGGACCGACTTCGACATCTTCCCGACGGAGCTGGCCAAGGCCTTCCGAAAGAAGGACGAGCAGATCCTACAGTCGGGCCAGGGACTGCCACGGATCATCGAGCTATTCCCAGACGAGAACGGCGAGCACGTCTGGTATGAGACCACCAAGCTCCCCGTGCTCGATCACGAGGGCCGCCCCTGGGGCCTCTGCGGGACCGTGCGCAGTTACGCGAGCGCCAAGGCGGACCTCGAGCCCTTCCTCCGCGTCGAGGCGGCGGCGGAATTCATCAAGGACAACCTCGGCGACAGCCTCGACATCAAGAAGCTCGCCCGGCTGAGCGGCCTGTCCGTCCGTCAGTTTGAGCGCAAATTCCACAAGGCCTATCAGATGAGCCCCCGGGCCTATCTCGTGCGCATGCGGGTGGCCCGGGCGTGCGAACTCCTCAGGGAAACCGATCTCCGCCCCTCGGAAATCGCCTATAAAAGCGAGTTTTATGACGCCAGTGACTTCTCCCGGCAGTTCCGTAAGGCGATGAAGGCCAGCCCGACCCAGTATCGGGCCCAATTGCGAACAACCGGCAACGCCTAACCCCCTGAGCCGCACAGTATTTGTGTCCTCGACACAGGCTGTTCACGGACTTATTCACAACTCCGTACCCCCACCTAACCTATGCAAGAAAACACCGTACCTAATGCGAAGCGTCTGCTCTGGGCAGGCTTCATGGCCATCCTGGCCGCCGGCGTCGGATTCGCCCTCCGTGGCGGCATCTTCGGCGCTTGGGCCTCCGAATACGGCTTCACCGCCTCGCAGCTTGGCGCGATCGGCGGCGCCGGCTTCACCGGCTTCTGCTTCGGCATCATCATCGGCGGCCTGGTGGTCGACAAGCTCGGCTACGGCAAGCTCGTCGCGCTGGCCCTCCTCGGTCACATCATCTCAGCCTTCGTGACCTTCGGCGCCAGCACGCCGGAGAACGCCTACGGCTTCCTCTACTGGGGCATGTTCATCTTCGCCTACGCCAACGGCACCCTCGAGGCCGTGGCGAATCCGCTCGTGGCGACAATCTTCCCCCAGCAGCGCACCCACTACCTCAACATACTGCACGCCTCCTGGCCCCTCGGCATGGTGGTCGGCGCCCTCGCCTCCTACCTCCTCGGCTCCGTCATGGGCCTCGGCTGGAAGGGTCAGCTCGCCTTCTACCTCGTGCCCACCGTGGCCTACGCCGTGATGTTCATGGGCCAGTCCTTCCCGAAGTCGGAAGCCGCCGAGAAGGGCGCCTCCTTCGCCGACATGCTTAAGGACGTCGGCCTGCTCGGCGCCGCGGTCGCGCTCTACCTGGTGTCCGTCTTCCTCGGCGGCGTCTTCAACAACCCGAACATCGGCTGGGCCGTGGGCGGCGTGCTGCTCATCGCCACCGGCGTGCTGACCCGCTTCTCCATCGGCTCCCTGCTGCTCTTCGTGCTCTTCATCACCCACGCCCTCGTCGGCGCGGTCGAGCTGGGCACCGACGGCTGGATCGAGGCCATCACGGGCAATCTCTTCACGCCTGACCAAGGCAAGACGCTCTTCATCTGGACCTCGGCCATCATGTTCGGCCTGCGCTTCTGCGCCCACTGGATCGAGACCAAGCTCGGCCTCTCCCCGGTCGGCATCCTGCTGACCTCGGCGGTGCTCGCCTTCGTCGGCCTGCAGCTCGCGTCGGGCATGGACTCCTTCGCCATCGCCCTCGTCGCCCTCGGCATCTACGCCCTCGGCAAGACGTTCTTCTGGCCAACCATGCTCGCCGTCGTCGGCGACCGCTTCCCGCGCTCGGGCGCCGTGGCCATGTCCATCATGGGCGGCATCGGCATGCTGTCCGCCGGCCTGATCGGCGGCCCCGGCCTCGGCTACGCCAAGGACCGCTTCACGTCCGAAAACCTCAAGGCGTCCAACGCCGCCGCCTACGAGGCCAACAAGGCCGGCGGTGAGTCGAAGTTCCTCTTTCTCGCCCCGGTGACCGCCGTCGCCGGAGACAAGCTGGAGGCCGCCAAGAAGGCCGGAAACAAGGGCACGGACGCCCAGAAGGCCATCGTCGCCGCCAACCAGTCGGGCGACCGCTCCACGCTGAAGGCCGACTCCTACATCCCGCTCACGATGGCCGCGATCTACCTCCTGATGCTCCTCTACTTCAAGAGCATCGGCGGCTACCGCGCCCTCAAGCTCGAGGAGCAGTCCTAAGCCGGGATCCAGGCCCCTTCCGGAAGGCCGCCCGCCCGGGCGGCCTTCCTCTTTGGTAGGATTGCGGACGGGGCCGTCGGGTGCGTCCCAGCGAATGGGCTTCCGTCCCGCGGGCGGGCGGGGTGAAATGACGACCACCCCATGAGCAAGAAGAAGATCCGCATCGCGCTCGCCGGACTGGGCTTCGGCGCCGAATTCATCCCCATCTACAAGGAGCACCCCGACGCGGTCATCGCCGCCATCTGCCAGCGCAACCCGGAGAAGCTCAAGGCGGTCGGCGACCGCTACGGCATCGCCAAGCGCTACACGTCCTACGAGGAGATGCTCAAGGACCCCGAGATCGACGCGGTCCACATCAACACGCCCATCCCCGACCACGGCCGGCAGTCCATCCAGGCGCTCAAGGCCGGCAAGCACGTGGCCTGCACGGTGCCGATGGCGACCTCGATCGCCGAGTGCGAGGAGATCGTGAAGCTGGTGAAGGCCACAGGGCTGAAGTACATGATGATGGAGACGGTGGTCTACGCGCGCGAGTTCCTCTTCGTGAAGGAGCTCTACGACAAGGGCGAGCTGGGTCGGCTGCAGTTCCTGCAGGCCAGCCACCAGCAGGACATGGAGGGCTGGCCGGGCTACTGGCCGGGCCTCCCGCCCATGTATTACGCGACGCACTGCGTGGGCCCGATGATGGCCCTCACGAAGGCCTCGGCGGAATACGTCTCGTGCTTCGGCTCGGGCCGCATCGCGGAGGACATGATCCCGATCTACCGCTCGCCCTTCGCGGTCGAGACGGCCCACATCAAGCTACACAAGTCCGATGTCTCGGCGCGCATCATCCGCTCGCTCTTCGACACGGCCCGCCAGTATCGGGAATCGATCGACGTCTACGGCTCGAAGAAGTCGTTCGAGTGGCCGCTCATCGAGGGCGAGGAGCCGGTCATCCACACGGCCAAGAAGCCGGAGCCGGAGATCCCGCAGAAGGTCAAGGTGCCGGACTTCGCCCACCGCCTGCCCAAGGAGATCCAGCGCTTCACGACCAAGGGCGTCTACGGCGAAGGCGAGGACCACCTGTCCTTCACGCAGGGCGGCGGCCACGGCGGCTCGCATCCGCATCTCGCCAACGAGTTCATCCAGGCGCTCGTCGCCGGACGCGACCCGTATCCGAACGCGCGCGAATCGGCCAACTGGACCTGCACGGGCATCCTAGCCCACGAATCGGCGATGGCCGGCGGCGAAATCCGGAAGCTTCCCGCGTTCACGCTGCCAGACTGAAGCGGCGAAGGCGGCGGTTTCGCCGCAGGGGACACGTGGGCACGGGGACACGTGGGCACGGGCGCACATGGAGCCTCTCGTAAAGGAAGAGCTCCACGTACTGCACCAAGCCGGCCGCCGCAGGGCGGCCGAAGGTAGCGGCGTGGCTACGCCGCGCCCTCCGCCACAACTGCATCTTCCTCCATCCGCATCACCTGTCCCTGTCACTGCCCCTAACATCATAACATCCCCCTTGTCACCGTGTCGCCTTGCCCACGTGCCCCCTCCATAGCCCTCCCCTCTTGCCTCCTCCGCCACCCTGACCACAAAAACCCTGCCCCGCCCATCCTGTCCCTGCCCCAATACTCCCCCATCTCCCATGACCCTCCGCATCCTCCTCGCCCTCCTGATCGCCCCGCTCGGCTTCGCCGAGACGCAGTGGGTCTGGACGCAGCGCAACAATGTCGCGAAGCAGCAGGTCTGGGCCCGCGCGTCCTTCGAGGTCGCCGAGATCCCCGCCAAGGTCGAACTGCTCGCCGCCGCCGACAACCACTGCGAGGTCTGGATCAACGGCAAGCTGCTCGGGGGATCCGACGACTGGGGCCAGGCCTTCGGCGCGGAGATCGCCAAGGAGCTCCGCAAAGGCCGCAACGTGGTCGCGGTGCTCGCGCGCAATGACGGCGGCATCGCGGCGCTCTCGTTCCGCGTCACGGCCGACAAGAAGGTGCTCACGGAATCCGGCGCCGGCACGAAGGTCACGGAAAAGAATCCCGGCAAAGGCTGGGAGTCCGACGGCTTCAATGACTCCAAGTGGGAATCGGCCACGGTGGTGAAGCCGATGGGCGCCGCCCCGTGGGGCAACGTCTTCGGCGGAGGCAAGGCCGCCGCCAACGGCAAGCGCGGGCCCTCGACCACGGTCGCCCCGCCCGAAGAGCTCATCCTGCGTCCGGGCTTCGCCGCCGACCTCGTACACGTCGTGCCCAAGGCCGAACAGGGCACCTGGGTCTCGCTCGCGGTCGCGCCCAACGGCGACCTCTACGCCGGCGACCAAGGCGGCGTGCTCTGGCGCGTCTCGATGGCCGACCCCTCCCGCCCCGCGGTCACGCGGGTGGAGACGAAGTTCTTCGGCTGCCACGGCCTGCTCTTCGCCCACGGCGCGCTCTACGCGTGCACGAGCGAGAAGGGCAAGGGCGACGTCTGGCGCCTGCGCGACCCCAAGGGCGACTTCTCGTGGTCGGAGCAGGAGCTGATCCGGCCGCTCAAGGGCTCGGGCGAACACGGCCCGCACCAGCTGGTGCTGGCGCCCGACGGCTCGATCCTCGTGGTCGGCGGCAATCACACGAAGCTGCCCGACGACGAAGCGGCGGGAGCGCCGGTGAGGCGCTGGGACGAGGACGACCTGCTCAAGAAGTTCGAGGACCCCAACGGCCACGCGTCCGGCATCAAGGCGGTCGGGGGCTGGATCGCCCGCATGGACAAGGACGGCAAGGACTGGGTGCGACGCACGGTGGGCTTCCGCAACGCCTACGACTGCGCCATCGCGCCCGACGGCGACATCTTCTCCTACGACTCCGACATGGAGTGGGACATGGGCGCGCCCTGGTATCGTCCCACGCGCATCTACCTCTGCACGCCGGGCGGCGAGCTCGGATGGCGCTCCGGCTCCGGCAACAACGCCTTCGCCTCGGTCGACAGCCAGCCCGCGCTGGTGGACGTCGGCCCCGGCAGCCCCACGGGCACGACGATGGGCACGGGCGCGAAGTTCCCCGCGGCCTACCAGCGCGCGTTCTACGCCTGCGACTGGACCTATGCGACGCTCTATGCGATCCACCTCGAGCCCTCGGGCGGAGGCTGGAAAGCCCGCAAGGAGGTCTTCGCCGCGGGCCGTCCGTTCTCGGTGACGGACGCGGTCATCCGTCCGCAGGACGGACACATGTACGTGACGATCGGCGGACGCGGCGGACAGTCCGCGCTCTACCGCATCCGCTACGCGGGCGGCGAGTCCACCGCGCCGGCGGGCTGGTTCGCGGCCACGCCGGAACAGAAGCTGCGCCGCGAGCTGGAGGCGCTGCTCGAGCAATCGCCGTCTTCGGCCGCGCTCGACAAGGCCTGGCCGCTCATGGGTCACGCCGACCGCTGGGTGCGCTTCGCCGCGCGCACGCTCGTCGAGCATCAGCCGGTCGAAGGCTGGCGCACGCGCGTGAAGGCCGACGCCAACGCCGACCTCGCGCTCAACACCGCCACGGCGCTCGCCCGCGCCGGCTCCAAGGACGACCTGCCCGCAATCGTCGCCGCGGCCGAGTCCGCCGCGAAGTCCAAGGACCCGCGCCTGCAGCAGGACCGTCTGCGCGTCCTCCAGGTCGCGTTCTCGCGTCACGGCAAGCCCGACGCCGCCACGGCCGCCCGGCTCGGCAAGGAGTTCGCCTCGCGCCTGCCCTCGGGCGACGCCGCCATCGACCGCCAGCTCGCGCTGGTGTCGATCTTCCTCGAGGAGCCCACGGCCCCCGCCGCGGTGCTCAGAGCCATGAAGCTCGCGCAGCCCGGTCCGGCCGTCGTCGCCGACCCCGAGGTCCTCGCGCGCCATCCCGGCTACGCCAAGGCGGCCGCCGCGGCCATGACCGTCACGCCCTCCTCCACCCGCATCGGCCTGGCAATCTACCTCTGCCGCGCGACCGCCGGCTGGACGCCCGACCTGCGCAAGGAGTTCTTCCGCTTCCTGGGCGAACTCGCACTGGCCGAGGGCGGCCACTCGCTCAAGGGCTTCGTGCGCAACATCCGCAAGGAGGCGCTCGCCGCCGCTCCTGAAGCTGAACGCGCCGCGCTGGAGGAGATCGCTCCGGCCACCCCGGCCAAGGCCGCCGCGCCCATCCCGACCGCCGAAGGCCCGGGCCGCATCTGGACGCAGGCCGAGGCGCTCGCCGCCTGGGACAAGGCGCGCGCGGAGAAGTCCCTCGACCACGCCAACGGCCGCAAGATGTTCGAGGCCGCGCTCTGCTCGCAATGCCACCGCATGGGCTCCGTGGGCGGCGCGCAAGGGCCCGACCTTTCCGGCATCGGCGCGCGCACCGCGGCGGCCGACCTCCTCATGAGCGTCGTGCAGCCGAACGCCGTCGTGTCGGACCAGTATGCCAACTCCGTCATCGGACGCGTCGACGGCGGCAAGACCGTCGGCCGCATCCTGAACGAGGAAGGCGACAAGCTGCAGCTCGCCGTGAACGCCTTCGATCCCTCCGTGCAGATCTCGATGAACCGGTCGGACGTCCTTTCCATCGACCGTTCGCCGGAGAGCCCCATGCCCGCGGGCCTGATCAATTCCCTCAACGCGAAGGAAGTGGCCGACCTGCTCGCCTACCTCCTGAGCGGGAACAATCCGGACGACCCCGTCTACGCCAAGTAAGCGTCAGCGGGGGCCACTGACCCTTTCCGCTTGCCCGGTCCGGCCGTCCGGCTTTCCTCGGACGTCCTGGACTGGAGGGGTGGCAGAGTGGTCGATTGCGCCTGATTCGAAATCAGGTGTGCCGCAAGGCACCGGGGGTTCGAATCCCTTCCCCTCCGCCAGGAAATG
>JBJTTY010000121.1:0-7873 GCA_046080425.1 Verrucomicrobiota bacterium | reverse complement strand
CGAGAGTCCGAACGGTCCCGCCCAGGCGCAGAGCGAAAGCATCACCGGATTTCCCGTCTGCGAAGCCGACAGCGGCAGCCAGCCGAAGCCCGTGAGCGCGACGGAGCGCGTCCATTCGAGCAGCGCCCATCCGCCGGCCAGTCCGAGCATCGCGAGCAGGCGGGCGGGCAGTCCTGCATCGCCGCAGGCGGGCAGGATCCAGCGCAGCAGCATCAGCCAGGCCCAGGGGAAGAGCGCGCACCATACGGTGAGCAGCAGCAGCCCCAGCGGGCCGAGGGGCGGGTGCACGTGCCGCAGCCAGATCAGCAGACCGACCCAGAGCGACCAGGAGCAGGCGAAGGCGGAGCGTCGCCAGTCGCGCCAGTCGGGACGCGAGGCGGCGGCGAGGGCCGCCGGGATGAGCGCGACGAACCCGAGGAACGGATGCCCGATTGGCGGGAAGGAGAGGAAGAGCAGGACGGCCGTCGCGGCGTTGCCGAGCCAGGCGCGGCGCGCGCTGGTCAGGAAGTCCGTCATTCCGAGACCGTCTCGAGCAGTTCCCAGCCTTCGTCGCGCACCAGCGACTCGGCCTTCTTCCACTTCATCTCGAGCGTCTCGGGCCCCTTGCGGATCCGGACCACGGCGTTTCGTCCGATCTTCGGGAAGACGCGACGGAATGGCTCCGGCTTGGCGGCGGGCGCGGCCTGGGCGGGCGGAGCCGGCTCCGAGGCCGGGCCGGAGGCCGTCACCTGTCCCTGCGCGCGCCGCATCATGAGCTCGAGGGCCTCCATCGACGTGGCGATGCGGAAGAGTCCCGTGCAGACGTCGTTGCGCAGCTGGCGCATCAGGCGCTCGAAGGCCTTGTAGGCCTCCGACTTGTATTCGTTGAGCGGATCCTTCTGCGCGTAGCTCCGGAGGCTGACGCCGCGGCGCAGGTCCTCCATCTCCGTCAGGTGGTTCTGCCAGTTGCGGTCCACCGCGCGCAGCACGACGTGCCGCTCGAGGTAGCGCAGCATGTCGGCCGGCTCGTGCGATTCGCGGGCCGCCTGGAACTGGCGGACCTTGCCGACCGCCAGCTCGCGTGACTGCTCCAGCGTGCGGCAGACCAGCTCCTCGGGGTCCAGCCTCAGGTGGAAGGAGGTCAGGAACCAGTCGCAGAAGGCCGTGGCCTCGCGGACGTCGGGTGAGCCTCCTTCGGGGAACACGGGGCCGAGGCGGTCCTCGACCTCCTCCGACACCAGCTCGAGCACCGTGTCGCGGGGCTCGTCGGAGTGGAGCGCGCGGTTGCGCACGGAGTAGACGATCTGGCGCTGCTGGTTGAGCACGTCGTCGTACTGCAGCAGGCGCTTGCGGATGGAGTAGTTCTGGCCCTCGACGCGCTTCTGGGCGGTGCCGATCGAGCGGTTGAGCAGCGGGTGCTCCAGCGGCTCGCCCTCCTTGAAGGACTTCTCCAGCATCGAGGAGATGATGCCGGCGTTGGAGAAGAGCCGCATCAGGTCGTCCTCCAGCGAGACCAGGAAGCGGGAACGGCCCGGGTCGCCCTGACGCGAGCATCGGCCGCGCAGCTGGCGGTCGACGCGGCGGGACTCGTGGCGCTCCGTGCCCAGCACGTAGAGTCCGCCCAGTTCGCGCACCCCTTCGCCGAGACGGATGTCGGTGCCGCGACCGGCCATGTTGGTCGCGATGGTGACCGCGCCGCGCTGGCCGGCCAGGGCGATGATCTCGGCCTCGCGCTGGTGCTGCTTGGCGTTGAGGACGTTGTGCGAGACGCGGTTCTTGGTCAGCAGGCGGCTGAGGGCCTCGGAGGCCTCGACCGAGGCCGTGCCGACGAGCACCGGCTGGCCGCGGCGGTTGGCCTCCACGATCTCCTTCACCGCGTAGTCGAACTTCTCCCGGCGGGTCTTGAAGACGATGTCGTTCTCGTCGACGCGGATGCAGGGCCGGTGGGTCGGGATGGTGACGACCGGTAGGCGGTAGATGTCGTGGAATTCGGAGGCCTCGGTCTCAGCCGTGCCGGTCATGCCCGCCAGCTTCCGGTACATGCGGAAGTAGTTCTGGATGGTGACGGTCGCGTAGGTCTTGTTCTCCGGCTCGAGGGGCACGCCCTCCTTGGATTCGACCGCCTGGTGCAGGCCGTCGGACCAGCGGCGGCCCTCCATGATGCGTCCGGTGTTCTCGTCGACGATCTTCACCTTGCCGTCCTGGACTACGTACTGCTTGTCGACCTCGTAGAGCGTGTAGGCCTTGAGCAGCTGGCCGATGGCGTGGATCTCCTCGGAGACGCGGACGTAGGTGGCCTCGGCCTCGGCGCGGAGCTCCGCGCGACGCTCGGGCGCCAGCGCGGCGTCGCGGTCCAGCTCGACGAAGCGCGTCGGGAGGTCGGGCAGCACGAAGGCGTCGAGGTCCCCGGGGCGTAGCGCGTCGCGTCCCATCTGGGTGAGGTCGGCCTCGTGGTTGCGTTCGTTGATGGAGAAGTAGAGGCGCTCCTTGAGGTGGAAGCGGCGGTCCTTCTCGATCTCCGAGGCCAGCACGCCCTCGTGACGCTCGAGCAGCTTCACCAGCCGGCCGTTCTCCTTGAGGCGGAGCAGGCCGGGGTGGCGGGGGATGCCGTGCGAGGCCAGCCAGAGCTTGTCCATCGCGTCCTGGGAGGGCTCGGCGCCCTCGGCCAGCTTGCCGAGTTCGGTGCGGAGGTCGGAGAGCAGACGGTCGACCAGCTTCTCCTGCAGGTCCACCAGCTTGGAGACGTCGTCCCGCAGGCGGGGGTAGGGCGGCTCGCGCTCCTCGGCGACTGGGCCGGAGATGATCAGCGGCGTGCGGGCCTCGTCGATGAGCACGGAGTCGATCTCGTCGACGATGCAGAAGTGGTGGTCGCGCTGGACCTGCTCCTCGGCCGAGAGTGCCATGCCGTTGTCGCGCAGGTAGTCGAAGCCGAACTCCGAGGCGGTGCCGTAGGTGATGTCGCAGCCGTAGGCGGCCTTGCGCTCATCGCTGCCCATCTGGTTCTGGATGCAGCCGACCGTCAGCCCTAGCCATTCGAGCAGGTGCCCCATCCACTGGGAGTCGCGGCGGGCGAGGTAGTCGTTGACCGTGACGAGCTGGCAGTTGCGGCCGGAAAGGGCGTTGAGGTAGAGGGGTAGGGTGGCGACGAGGGTCTTGCCTTCGCCCGTGGCCATCTCGGCGATCTTGCCCTGGTGGAGCGCCATGCCGCCGATGAGCTGGACGTCGAAATGGACCATCTCCCAGACCTGTTCATGCTCGCAGACGACCTTGCGGGACCCGCAGAGCCTCCGGGCGACGTTCTTGACGGCGGCGAAGGCCTCGGGAAGTAGCGCGTCGAGGGATTCGCCCTTGGCGTGACGGGCCCGGAACTCGGCCGTCTTGGCCCGCAGGGCGTCGTCGGAGAGCCGCTGGTACTCCTCCTCGATGGCGTTGATCCGGCGCACGACCGGGGCGCAATCCCGCAGGAACTTCCGGTTATGGCTGCCGGCGAATAGCTTGAGGATGCTGAGGAACATGGTTCCGGACGCGAGCGGTCAGCAAACCCCGAACGGCCCCCCCGGGGCAAGCCTTGTCTGATGTTGTTCACGGCGGTTTTTCCGCCTTGCCGTGGGCATACGGAGGGCAAGATGGGCGCATCCCCATGGCAGAGCACGTCCTCATCCTCGGCACTGGCTGCGCCGGCCTCACCGCCGCCATCTACGCCGCCCGCGCGGGACTCGCCCCGCTCGTCCTCGAGGGCGGCCAGCCCGGCGGCCAGCTGACCACGACGTCGGAGGTCGAGAACTTCCCCGGCTTCACGCACGGCGTGGACGGCAACGAGCTCATCACGAGCATGAAGGGCCAGGCCGAACGCTTCGGCGCACGCTTCGCGTGGGACCGCATCACCTCCGTCGACTTCTCGGGCCCGGTGAAGAGGCTCGTCGGCGGCGAGGCGACCTACGAGGCCCAAGCGGTGATCATCGCCACCGGCGCCTCGCCCCGGCTGCTGGGCATCCCGGGCGAGAAGGAATACTACGGCGGCAACGGCGTGACGACCTGCGCGACCTGCGACGGCGCCTTCTACCGCGACGTGCCCGTGGCGGTCGTGGGCGGCGGCGACTCGGCGTGCGAGGAGGCCCTCTTCCTCACGCGCTTCGCCTCCAAGGTCCTGCTGGTGCATCGCCGCGACACTTTCCGCGCCTCCGACATCATGGTGCAGCGCGTCAAGGCCCACCCGAAGATCGAGCTGGTGCTCAACGTCTCGCCGGTCTCGATCCTCGGCGACGCCAAGGTCCACACGCTCCGGGTCGCCGACAAGTCGGGCGCCACGCGCGACCTCGCCGTGAAGTGCGTGTTCGTGGCCATCGGGCACGTGCCCAACAGCGGGCCTTTCACGCCGGCGCTCGAGGTCGACGAAGGCGGCTACTTCGTGGCCGGTCCCAACACCGTCTCCACCCGCGTCCCCGGCGTCTTCGTCGCGGGCGACTGCTCCGACCACGTCTACCGCCAGGCCATCACCGCGGCGGGCATGGGCTGCCGCGCCGCCATCGAGGCCGAGCGCTGGCTGGCGGGGCACTGAGCGTTGCGGCGGATCAACCGCACGGACGCGGCTGTCCGAGGGCGGTCAGCCCTGCCGATGAACCTCCGCGTCTGGCGCGGTCAGTCCGTCAGGATCTCCATCGCCGACTTCTTCTGCGGGATGAAGGGGAGGACGTGCTCGGTGTAGGGCACGACGACGTCGAGGAGGTACGGGCCGTCGTGCGCGAGCATCTCGCGGATGGCCTCGCGGAGGTCCTCACGGCGCATGACCTGCCGGGCCTTGATGCCGAAGCCCTGGGCGATCTTGACGAAGTCGGGATACAGTCCCGAAGGATTGTCGGGGCTGCCGATGTTCTTGGCGTCGCCGAGGATGGTGTGTCCGCGGACGCCCGCGTAGAAGCGGTCCTCCCACTGCACGACCATGCCGAGGTGCTGGTTGTTGAGGAGGAGCACCTTGGCGTTGATCTTCTCGATCTTCATGCACGCCAGCTCCTGGATGTTCATCAGGAACGAGCCGTCGCCGTCGATGTCGATCACCTCGCGGTCAGGACGCGCGACCTTGGCGCCGATGGCGGCGGGCAGGCCGAAGCCCATCGTGCCGGCGCCGAGCGAGCTGACGAAGGCGCGGGGTTCGTCGAAGTGGTAGTACTGCGGAGCCCACATCTGGTGCTGGCCCACGCCGGTGGAGATGATCGCCTTGCCCTTGGACTCCTCGAAGAGCACCTGCACGGCCTCCTGCGGGAGGATGTGCTTGGTCTTGGAGTGGTCGTAGCTGAAGGGGAAGGGGTGCTGCTTCTTCCAGCCGTTGATGGTCGTGTACCAGGCCTTGAGGTCGGGCTTGCGGAAGCCCTTCTTGGCCAGTGCCGTCAGACGCGAGAGCGCGTAGCGGACGTCCGAGTGGATCGGGTAGTCGGCGAACTTGTTCTTGTGGTGCTCGGATCGGTCGATGTCGACGTGGACGATGGTGGCGTCCGGCGCGAACTTCTCGATGGCGCCGGTGATGCGGTCGTCGAAGCGCGCGCCGAGGGCGATGAGGAGGTCGCTCTTGCAGACGGCCCAGTTGCCGGCGACGGTGCCGTGCATGCCATACCAGTAGAGGGACTGGGGGTGGCTGGCGGGGAAGCCGCCGAGGCCCATCAGGGTGGAGGCCACGGGGATGCCGGTGGCCTCGGCGAAGGCGCGCAGCTCGCGATGGGCGTTACTGGAGAGGATGCCGCCGCCGATGTAGAGCACGGGCTGCTTGGCCTTCTCGATCAGGCGCAGGACCTGGGTGAGCTCGGCGTCAGGAGCCTTGGGCGGCACGGCGAGACCGGGGATCTCCACGTCGTCGGGCGACTTCGGGAAGACGGGCACCCACTCGTGCTGCTGGATGTCCTTGGGGATGTCGATCACGACAGGGCCGGGGCGTCCGGTGGTGGCAATCTTGAAGGCCTTGTAGATGATCGAGGGCAGCTCGTTGTAATCGAGGACGAGGAACGAGTGCTTCACGATCGGCAGGGTCATGCCGTAGAAGTCGGTCTCCTGGAAGGCGGCGCGCCCGATGAACTGCTGGTAGACCTGGCCGGTGATGCAGATCAGCGGGATGCTGTCCATGTGCGCGTCGGCGATCGCGGTCACGAGGTTGGTCGCGCCGGGTCCGGAGGTGGCCATGCAGACGCCGGGCTTGCCGGTGGCGCGGGCGTAGCCTTGCGCCATGAAGGCGCCTCCCTGCTCGTGGCGGGGGAGGATGGTGCGGATCTTCTTGGAGCGGGTCAGGCCCTGGTGCAGCTCCATGGAGGCGCCGCCCGGGTAGGCGAAGATGGTGTCGACGCCGAGGTTCTCGAGGCAGCGCACCATGACGTCGCAGCCGCGCATCTTGACGCCGGTGCGGGCGGATACGGCCGCGGGGGCCTGGGCTTGGGAATGCTTGGCTGCGTGCTTCTTGCTCATGGTCAGGGTGCCCGGCCGTCGGGCCGAGGGAAGGGGTTAGGAAAGGACTGACCTCGGAGGGGGCAAGTGTGAATAACTCGTCAAAGCCGCCAAAACCCCCGTTTAACAAGGGGTCTGGTCGCGCAAGGGGCTCAGAGGTGCCTGATGCAGCGCAGTCCGGCCACAGGCAGGGGGCGCCGGATCGCCTCCTGCAGGTAGGCATGGGCCTGACGCACTGAGGTCCCGAGGTCGTGGCCCTTCGCCAGGCCTGCCGCGATGGCGGCGGAAAGCGTGCAGCCGCTGCCATGCGTGTCGACACCGTGGACGCGGACGGAATGCAGCTCGATGGCACGGCCGTCAGGCCACGCCAGCGCGTCGACCAGTGCGTCGCCCTGGCCGTGCCCGCCTTTCACGAGGAAGGGCGCGCCGAAGGCGCGCGCGAGCTCCGACGCCTCGGACGCGGCCGCCTTGCCGCCGACGGCCTTGCGGCCGAGGAGGATGGCGGCCTCGTCGAGGTTGGGCGTCACGACCGCCGCGAGCGGGATCAGCTCCTTGCGCAGCGCCTCGATCGCCTCGGGTCTCAGCAGCGTGGCCCCGCTGGTGGCGACCATGACGGGATCGACGACGACCGGGATGCCCGATGACCGGATGAAGCCGGCGACGGCCCGCACGATGGCGGCCTCCAGCAGCATGCCGGTCTTGGCCGCAGTCGGACGGAAGTGCGCCCGGACCTGTTCGCATTGCGCCGTGACGAAGTCAGGCTCGACCGCCCGCACGCCCGCGACGCCCGTCGGGTTCTGCGCCGTGAGGCAGGTGAGCGCCGTCGTGCCGAAGACGCCGTGGGCCGCGAAGGTGAGCAGGTCCGCCTGCGCCCCCGCTCCGGCTCCGCTGTCGGAGCCCGCGATGGTCAGCGCGACGGGCGTCATGCTCTCGGACATGGCGTCATCCTTGGTCGGACGCACGGTCTTCCGAAGCATTATTTTTACGGTGTCCCGTACTATCCCCTTGCTCATTGCCACCGTCACATTTGTAAAAATGCCTTCCATAATGCCCACGCCTGAACTCTCAGAGGACGCCAGCCAGGGGCTGGAGCGCTTGGTGGTCGGCCGGGAGTGCAACGGGTTTGACCGTCTGAGCCCCGGCCGCAAGGCCCGGGCCTACGCCGAACTGGTCAAGGCCGGGCTGGTCTACGGCGTCGTCAGGGACGTCGAGGGACGTGACTGGCCCGACGTGCAGGTGACCCGCGTCACCAAGCGCGGCCGCCGGCTCGTCCGCGCGGTCGGCGACTCCGGGGTGGCGAAGGTCGGTTCGGGTCTCGGCAAGGTCTTCCTCTACCTGCTGTTCTTCTTGGCGGCCGGCCTGGCGTTCCTTGCCTGGCTGTCCACCCGGTGACGGCGGTCTGAAAAGACTGAAAAGAAGGAGGGCGCGCCTGGCGGCGCGCCCTCGTCACGTCGGGACGTCAGTCCCG
>JBJTTY010000120.1:0-11579 GCA_046080425.1 Verrucomicrobiota bacterium | reverse complement strand
CAGGGCGTTGTCGAGGGAATCGGATCCGTCGTCCCAGGGCATGAGCGCGGTGCCCGCGCCGAAGGGGTCGGCCAGGCCGTTGCGCATCACGTGCCAGTAGGCGGCCGCGAAGCGGAAGTGGTCCTTCATGCGCTTGCCGCCGACCTTCCGGTCCGCGTCGTAATGCTTGAAGGCGAAGGGATTCCTGGACTTGGGGCCCTCGTATTCGATGACGGGGACGTTGGGGAAGTGCTGCGGCATGGCGGTCTTGGTTGGGGGAGCCACTTTTGCCCCTCCCTCGGCGGCTGCCAAGATAAAGCGGGGCCGAGCATGGTATCCTAACGACACGGCGGCCGAGCGCGCTTGCACGGCCTTCGCGCCTGGCACACCATAGGACGATGGATGTCGTCCGAACCGTCCCCGAACTCCGCAGGGCCGTGGCCGCCGTGAAGGCGGCGGGGCGCCGGACGGGCTTCGTGCCGACCATGGGCTGCCTCCATGAAGGCCATCTGGCCCTGATCCGCCGGGCCAAGGAGCGCTGCGAATGGGTGGCGGTGAGCATCTTCGTGAATCCGACCCAGTTCGGACCCGGCGAGGATTTCAGCCGTTATCCCCGCACGTTCGACGACGACCTGGCGGGGTGCCGGGCGGCGGGCGCCTCACTGGTCTTCGCCCCCGGCCCGGAGGATTTCTATCCCCCTGGGGCCTCGACCTGGGTGGAGGAGACGGCGGTTTCGCAGGGGCTCTGCGGCGAATTCAGGCCGGGGCATTTCCGCGGAGTCGCGACGGTGGTGGCGATGCTCTTCAACGCCGTCCAGCCCGACGTCGCGGTCTTCGGACGCAAGGACCTGCAGCAGCTGGCGGTCATCCAGCGCATGGTCCGCGACCTGCACATGCCCGTCGAGATCATGGCGCACGAGACCGTGCGCGAGCCCGACGGACTGGCCATGAGCTCCCGCAACCGTTACCTGTCGGCCGAAGACCGCGTCCGCGCGCGGGCCGTGCCCGAGTCGCTGGCGGCGGCACGGACGGCCGTGGCGTCCGGCGAGACGGCGGCCGCACGGGTGCGCGCGGCGGCCCTGGACCGGCTCGCGCGAGAGCCCGCGTTCAGGGTCCAGTACTGCGTGGTCGCCGACGCAGCGACCCTGCGTCCGGTCGAACGCGTGACCTCCGGCCGCACGGTCATCGCGGTGGCCGGCCACCTGGGAACGACCCGGCTGATTGACAACTGCGACCTCTGAGCTCAGCGGAGGCAGAGCCAGACCGCGCCGAGCAGCAGCAACGCGCCGAGCAGCCGGCGGAACATGATTGCGGTCCCGACTTCACGCTCGGTGTTCGCGAACCAGTGGCCGACGACCCACACCATCGCCACGCTCCACAGTCCGCGGGTGTTGTAGAGCACGTTGGTGACGGTCACCTCGTGGAAGACCCCGATGCAGTAGGCGATCCCCATGGCCTGAAGCGCGAGCACCGCGGAGCCCGGCACGGCCCAGGCCAACACGCCGCGCGGCAGGGCCGTGAGCCCGCCGTCAAAGAACGGAATCAGGCCGAGGGAGAGCGTCGCCACGGTCAGGAACATGACCGGGCCGAAATGGCCGTAGCCGAAGGCGGGCACCCAGTGCTGCTGGAAGACATCGGTGGCGGCGAAGGCGATGGCGGCTAGGAAGGCGAAGGTCACGCTCACCAGGAGCCGGTCGCGGTTGGCGCGCCACTCCCCGCCCAGGAGCGCGAGCGCCACGCTGGTGAGCAGCGTGGCGGCCCAGAGGCCGAGGCCGAGCGTCTCACCGCCGGAGAGATGGGCGAAGATCGCGACAAACACCACCTTGGTGCCCAGCACGGGCGTGGAGATGGAGACATCACCCTTGCTGATGGCGATGAAGGTGAGCACCTGGCCGATGAAGAACGCCAGCCCGGCCAGCACGGCGTGACCGACGTTCTCCCAGGTGAAAGGATGACCGCCCACGGCGAACCAGGTCTGGAAGCCGAGGGCCGTGACCATGTTCACGATGAACACCACGCGCCAGGGATTCCGCTCCCCCTCCATCGCCCTCTTGAGCATGAGGGCGGCCACGGCGTACCCGGCGGCGGAAAGCAGGGGGATGGCCGTGGCGGCGGTGGCGGCGGAACGCATGCGTGAGGATGAGCCAAAGCCCCGCGGAGGGGCGTTGGCGAGCCAGAACCCCCTGCACTGCCTTGCCACGGCCCGGGACACCGGCAGGATGGGACCATGGGTCCGTTCGCCTACAAATCCGATGCGATCGCCGCGGTGCGGGGCGTGCTGACGGAGCAGTTCGTGGCCGACCTCGCCCACGCTTCGGACCAGTCGGTGATGCAGCTGGCCAAGGTCATGCCGGGCGGCTGGCGGCACCCGAAGATCTTCCTCAGGAACGCGCGTGGCATCTTAGCCCGCAGGCAGGGCCAATTGCAGGCCGACCTCCTCGTCGCAGGACCCGCGCTGGCCTGGAACCGGGAGCTGCTCAAGCTCGGCCGCGAGGGCATACTCATGAAGGCCGACGCCATCGCCGCGGCCATCGGAGGGCCGCGCGCCGCCCTGCTCTGCCTGATCCACAATGCGCTGGCGGAATCCAAGGAGGAGGCCCTGCCCGCCGACCTGCCCGCACGGCTGGCGGTCATCGGCAAGGTGCAGACGGGCAAGCCGGACCGCAAGTCGCTCGCCGCGCTCACGGCGGAGCACGGCATGCGGACGGACGGACCGTCCTCGACGGAGGCGCCGCAGGGCGACGTCGGCAAGGTCCGCCGTCTGATGCAGGAGCTGGAGCGCATGGCGAGCGCCCGTGAGAACGAGATGCGGGCGGCCAAGCGGCAGCATGAGAATGAGATGCGGGACGCGCGGACGGAAATCGCATCCCTCAGGGCGGAGGCGGAGCGAAGCGCCCGCGCCGCCGCCGAAGCCGAAGCCGCGGCGAAATCCGAGGCCGAAGCGCTGCGCGCCCGGCTGGAAAAGACCGAACAAGCCGCGAAGAGCCTTTCGCTCGAGGCCGAACAGGCGCGGCACCAGGTCGCCCAGAAGGCGCGCGAACTGGCCGAACAGATGCTCTCGGAGGAGGTCCGCCCCTGGCTGGCCGACGCCCGCGTCCTCAAGGACGCCGCCGACGAGGTGTCCAAGCTCCGACAGCTCACCACCGAGGCCTTCGATAAGGTGCGCAGGGCCCAGCGGGACTCGGATCCCTTCCTAGCCAAGGAGCACGAACTCCGTCAGGCCATCCCCCAGATGGAGGAGATGCTGCGCCTGCTTCGTCGCTACCAACGCACGGCGGGTGACCCGCTGAAGGAGCTCGTCGAGCTCGAGAAGCGGATCACGGACCACATCGAGAAGGTGCGCTACGAGCTCGAGCGGCGCGACCATCCGTCCGACCCCTTCCTCGAGCGCATCTCGGCCAAGATCAACGCGGCCGACGAGGCCGGCCTGCGCGACATCGAAGCCGCGCTCGGCCTGGCCGAGCGCTCAGGGCTGGTCGACTCACGCCACGCCGACCTCTACCGGCGCGACCTGCACCGACGCCGGTCCTACCTCGCCGACCGCAACCACCAGCGGGACAAGCAGAAGGGCCCCCTCGCCCTGCTGGAACGCGCCGTCGCCATCGGGGAACCGGCCAGGCTGGCGCTGGACGCCAACAACTTCGCCTGCCTGCGGCAGGATTACCTGGGGCTCAAGCTGACCACCCGTCGCACGCCGCAGGGCGAAGTGCGCTTCATCCTGGATTCGGCCGCGCGGCAGAAGGTGGCGCAGCTGATGGAGAAGCTGGCCGACGACGCCCCGGGGCTCATCATCTGGGTGAGCTTCGACGGCACCCCGACCCCGGTGAAGACCTCCAATCCGAGGGTGCGCGTGACGTTCTGCCGCGCGGGCGGCAAGGCCGACCACGACATCATGGACCTGGTGGCCAAGGACAAGAGCAACGAAGGCCCGTGGTTCACAGTCTCGGACGACATCGCCGTGCGAGACGCGGTGATGCGCGAGGGCTCCCACGTCATCTACAACGAGGGGCTCGTGCAGCTGCTGGTCGCCCGGGGCATCCGCCCCTGATCGGACTCACTTCTTCTTGGCGGGTGCCTCGGGCGCGGGGTCGGGCAGGACGCCGGCGAAGGCTTCCGCTCGCAGACCCTTGTGGAAGGCGTTGAAGGAGTACTTGCTGGGCTTCCACTGGACGACCGGATCGACGTCGGCCTTGGCCGGCACGTCCATCTTGAGCCCCCAGAACACCGCGTTCACGAGGAGGCGACGCAGGCTCTCGTCGGCGAGGTCGCTCGCGGAGGCCATGGTCGTGGTGAATACGCGGTTGGATCCGCCGGCGACGTTGGGCACCTCACGGGTCCAGGCGACGGCCATGGCGGGCTGGTTGACGCCCTGCTCCTGCTTGTCGGTCGCGCGCTTCTTGCGTCCATCGCTGGGCGCGTCTTCCGGCGACATGCCCTTGAGGACGAGCCCACGCAGGAGCACTTTGGCGTCGGCGGGAGGATAGGCCTCGTAGACGTCGGTGTCGGCGAAGACGGCGCCGACGCCGTTGAGGAGGGGGCTGCCCTCGGCTCCCGGCTCCACGGCCGAACGGCAGGCCTCGAACTTGTGCCGGCCCCAGTGGGAGACCCAGGTCTCGCCGAGCACCTTGCGACCGAAGCCGCCAGAGGCGTTCCAGTTGTACCAGGCCTGGGGGCTGTCCTTGGGGATGCCGCTGAAGGCGTGGGTGCTGGTGCGGGTCGCGACGATGGGCACGCCGCGCCTCAGGGCGGCGTCGAAGTGCGCGAGCGCGTCGGCGTTCCAGGAGCGGAAGCGCAGACCCAGCACGAGCGCGTCCGCGGTGTCGAGGGCCTCGGGGCGGCCGAGGGACTTCTGATTGTTGGGATTGATCACGCCGTCGTCATGGGAGAAGAGCACGGTGCAGCGGAAGCCGTGCTTCTCCGCGAGGATGCGGGCGAGCATGGGCATCGACTCCTCGGACCGGTATTCCTCGTCTCCCGCGAGGAGGACGACGTGCTTGCCGGCACCCGGCCCCTTGCCGGCGGGGAACTCGAGCCAGCCCGGACCGGAGGTGAAGTCGGCTGCGCGCAGCGGAGTCGAGCAGGCGAGGAACGTGAGCGCGGGGAGCGCCAGCAGCAGGGATCGGCGGTTCATGGGGTGAGGCCGAAGATGCCCCGCCCGGGGGCCTTTTTCAAGCGCCCAGTCGCGCCCTTCAGCGTCCGCGGGACAGAGGATCGGGCCGCTCCACCAGACGCCGGCCGTCCGAATAGGTCGTGACCCGGTTGCCAAGCGAATCGACCCGGGTGGTGGCGGTGGTGCCGTCGCTGAAGCGCGTCACGGTGTTGCCGAGCGCGTCGATGCGTGCGGTCGCGCCGCTGCCGTCACTGAAGCGCACGCTGGCGCCGCCGAGCGCGTCCGGACGCACGGAACCCGAGCGTCCGTCGCTGAGCCGGATCCGGGCGCCGCCGAGCGAATCAGGCCGGCTGGTGATCTCAGCTCCGGTGCTGAAACGGGAGACCGTCCCGCCCAGGGAGTCGCGGCGGGTGACCACGGTGACCGTGGCGGACCTCTCCTTGATGAAGGCGGGCGGCGGAGCGGGCTGGGCGCGGGAAGGCTCGGCCGCGGCCAGGGTGAGGGCGAACAGCAGGGCGATCATGGCTGACATTCTCCCCGGCGGACGGCCGCATGCAAGCCGCCCCGGAAACGAAAAGGGCGGCCCCTCGCGGGACCGCCCTTGGATCGAGATCCGTCGCCGATCAGGCGATGACCTTGTTGATGACGTTGCCGAAGTTGTCCGTGAGACGGAAGTCGCGGCCGTTGTAGCGGTAGGTGAGCTTGGTGTGATCGAAGCCCATCAGACGCAGGATGGTCGCGTGCAGGTCATGGACGTGGCAGCCGTCAACGGCCACCTGGGCGCCGATTTCGTCGGTCTCGCCGTAGGCGGTGCCGCCCTTGATGCCTCCGCCGGCCATCCAGCAGCAGAAGGCCTTGGACCAGTGGTCACGGCCGGAAGCCTGGTTAACGCGTCCCGCGGTGGAGGGGGTGCGTCCGAACTCTCCGCCCCACAGGATGAGGGTCTCGTCGAGGAGGCCGCGCTGCTTGAGGTCCGCGATGAGGGCGGCGGCAGGCTGGTCGATGGCTCCGCCGGTGCGGGCGATTGAGGTGGCGAGGTTGGTGTGGTGGTCCCAGCCGCCCGCGTCAATCTGGACGAAGCGGACGCCGCGCTCGACGAGGCGACGGGCGCAGAGGAGCTTGGCGCCGAGGTCGGACTTGCCGTACATCTCGCGAATCGACTCGGGCTCCTTGGTGATGTCGAAGGCGTCGGTGGCGGCCGTCTGCATGCGGAAGGCGAGCTCGAAGGACTCGATGCGGGCCTCGAGCTGCTCGTCGCGCTGGACGGTCTGCATGTGGCGGTCGTTGAGCTGGTGGACGAGGTCGAGCTGCTTGCGCTGCGCGTCCATCGAAGTGAACTCGCTCTGGAGGTTGGGAATCACCTTGCTGGGCTGGGCGCCCGCGCGGAAGGAAGTGTTGGCGCCCTGGTAGAGGGAGGGCAGGAAGGCCGAGGTGCGGGCGTCGGCGTTGCCGCCGAGGCTGACGAAGCCCGGGAGATCCTGGCTCTCGGTGCCGAGTCCGTAGAGGATCCAGGAGCCCATGGAGGGCTTGGGCAGGATCGCCGAGCCGGTGTGCATGAGCTTGGCGGCGGGACCGTGCGCGGGCAGCTCCTGATACATGGAGCGGATGACGCACATGTTGTCCGCCTGCTCCTGCAGCTTCGGGAAGATTTCGGAGATCTCGAGGCCCGACTTGCCGCACTTCTTGAACTCGAAGGGCGTGGGGAAGAGGACGCCGCCCATGCCGGAGGCGGACTGGTCGGCGAGCTCCTTCATCTTCGGCTTGTAGTCGAAGGTGTCGAGGTGCGACGGAGCGCCGCCCGCGAAAATGTGGATGATGTGCTTCGCCTTGGCGGGCAGGGGCGCCTTGCGGGGCTTGAGGCTGGCGACCTCGGCTCGGGCATCGGCGACCAGGTAGTCGGCGACCATCGTGCCGAAGGCGAGGGTGCCCATGCTCAGGCCGGTGCGAGCGAGGAACTCACGACGGGAGTTCGGGGTGGGCAGGCTGTTGCTGCAGTTGGGGGTGCTCATCGGGGTGTCTTTTGTGGGCTATAAGTCTAAGGATTCTAGGGTCAGTTCAAGTAAACAAACTCATTGGAGCAGACCATGGACTGGACCAGCATCTCCCAGGGGGAAACAGGCTGCTTTCGGGACACTTTTTCGCCCAAATTCTGGATTACACCCCCTTGGACGGTGGTCGTGATCTTAACGGCCGTGGAGGCCTTGGCGGCCTCGGCGGCAGCCTTGGCGGACCGGGACAGCTTGCCGGCCCTCGCGGGGCGCTCGGGCTCAGGGTCGTCGATGTACCCCACGATGCGCACGACGAACTCGCGGGCGATGCGGAGCTCGTCGGCGGTCGGCGTGCGCTGGTACATGATCTTGTAGAGCTGGACGATCCGCTCGGTGTCGCTGGCGGCCTTGACGATCTCGGTCCGGGCGGAGACGGAGCGCGCGACCTCGATCGAGAGCGGGTTGTTCATGAAGAACAGGGCCTGCTGGGGCACGATGGAGGAGAGCCGCTTTGAGTTCGGCATGCTGGGGTCGGCAAAGTCGAACTGCGCCTGCATCTCGCTGAGCCGGTCGCGGTCGATGTAGCCGTAGACGCTGCGACGGTAGCTGTAGGGTTCGTCGGTGATGTTGACGGGCTTGCCGCCCATGGTGCGGTCGAGCTTCCCGGTGAGGGCCAGCATCGAGTCTCGGATGGCCTCGAAGTCCAGGCGGCGGAGGTTGGCGTGCCAGAGGAGCCGGTTGCCGCCGTCGACCTTGAGCGGATCGACCGACGCCTTGGCGACCACCTGGGGATTGAGCAAGGGGTTGGCGGTCTGGCGGTAGGCCGCCGACATGAGGATCTTCTTGTGGAGCTTCTTGATGGACCAGCCGTTGTCCACGAACCAGGTGGCGAGCCAGTCGAGCAGCTCGGGATGCGTGGGCTTGTCGGCCATGTTGCCGAAATCGTCCGCGGTGGAGACGATGCCGGCACCGAAGTGGTGCATCCACACGCGGTTGACGAGCACGCGTGAGGTCAGGGGATTCGTGCGGCTGGCGATGGCGAGCGCGAGCTCGCGACGCCCGCTGCCCTCGTAGAAGGGCTGGCGCTCGGGCCCGGCGAGCACCTCGAGGAACTGGCGGGGGGCGGACGGACCGCGCTTGTTGCGGTCGCCGCGGATGTAGACGTAGCTGTCACGGGGCTTCTCGGAGTCGGTCACGACCATCGCCCGGCCGGGGCCTCCCGGGTGCGTGATGTCCAGCTGGCTGATGGCCTCGAACTTGAAGATGTTCGCAGGCCTCACGTTGTTGCGGAAGTTGATCTTGTCCTGCCAGGGCTCGCAGAACTGACGGGTGGAGCAGGCGAGCGTCAGCGTCTGGGTGGTGGCGATCTCCTCGTAGTCGGGAAGGGCCCACGGGAAGGCTGCGAGCTGGGCGAGGGCGGGATCGTCCTTGGCGCCGCGGCGGCCGGGCTCGCCGCGCAGGCGGATGTGGGCCTGGATGCGGTCGGCATTGCGCTGGATGACCTCCTGATAGGCCTCAGCCACATCGTCGATCGACTTGGGCCGGAGACCTCTGAGCGCGGCGGCGATGAGCGGATTGACCTTCACGCGGTCGGAGGCGAGCGTCTCGGCGATGACCTTGGGCGCGCGCTCGGCGAACTCCGAAGCGGACAGCCTCTTGAGGGCGGCGAGGGGGGCGGTGATCGGCGAGTCGGGACGGAAGGAGATCGACCCCTCCACCTCGCGCACGATCTCGAACTTGTACTTCTGCGAGACGTCGAAGGCCTCGGGGCTGCGGAGGCCGTGGTAGGCGGCGAGCAGACGGCCGGCGAAATCCTTGTGCAGGGTCTTCATCTGACGGCCGATGTAGGCGTAATAGCCGCGCGTGTTGGCGTCGACCAGTTCGGCCATGCGCTTCTCGTAATCGGCCCTCTCCGCGGTGGGCGCGGGACGGCCGCCGCTCAGGGGGTCCTTGATGGCGGGTCCGTCCAGCGGCTCCAGGACGCTGGCGAACACGCCGTGCAGCGAATAGTAGTCCGAGGCCGGGATCGGGTCGAACTTGTGGTCATGGCAGCGGGCGCAGGCCACGGTGAGGCCGAGGAAGCCCTTGGTGGTGGCGTCGATACGCTCGTCGATCAGGTCGTCGTTGTTCTGGAAGCGCTTGCCGACGGTGATGAAGCCGAGCGCGGCGAGCCGGGTGTCGTCGGGCTTCATGCCGGGCAGCTTGTCCGCCGCGAGCTGCTCCATGATGAACTGGTCGTAGGGCTTGTCCGCGTTGAAGGCGGCGATGACGTAATCGCGGTAGGTCCAGGAATGCTCGAAGCGATCGATGATTCCATTCTGCCGCAGGCCCTTGGAATCGGAATAGCGGGCGGTGTCGAGCCAGTGGCGGCCCCAGCGCTCGCCGTAATGGGGCGAGGCGAGGAGGCGGTCGATGGCCGCCGAGACGACGAGGGCGGCGGCGCGGGCGGGCTGGCCGTTGCGGAGGGCGAGGGTGTCGCGCATGACCGCGGCGTCGTAGTCACGGGCGAAAGCCTCGACTTCGGCGTTGGTCGGCGGCAGCCCGATTAGGTCGTACTGCAGGCGACGCAGGAGGGCCTCGCCGTCGGCCGCGGGGCTGGGCTTGAGTCCGACCTCGTCGAGCTTGGCCAGGATGAACGCGTCGACCTCGTTCTGAGCCCAGCCCGGGGCGCTGAGCTTGGCGGGCACTTCGGGCCGCGTCACGGGCTGGAAGGCCCAGTGGGAACGCGCCTTGTCGGAAAGGCCGGTCAGCTTGACCGCGCCGCCGGCGGGGGCGGGCGCGCCCATCTTGACCCAGCGCTCAAGCAGGTCGATCTGGGCGCCGCCGAGCTTGGCCCCGCTCTTGCGCGGAGGCATGGAGAGCTCGGGGTCCTTCTGATGCACCGCGGTGATGAGGAGCGACTTCTTGATGTCCCCGGGAACGACCGCCGGGCCCTGGTCGCCGCCGGCCAGCATGCCCCCGCGGGAGTCGAGGATGAGTCCGCCCTTGGAGACGCCCTTGTCCTTCGAGTGGCACTCGTAGCATCGGTCGGCGAGGATTGGACGGATCTGCCGCTCATAGAACTCAAGGTCGGCGGTGGAGAACTTGGCCTCGGCGGCCGGCTCGGCGGCGGAGAGCGAGGCGAAACCGGCGAGCAGGGGGAGCAAGCGGACGGGGGTCATCGGGTGGGGTGTTTTGTAAAAGGAAATAACCCCGTCGGAAGGCAGGGTGTTTCCTTTTGTCTTATGAGCATTAATACTTACTCAATCCGCGAATACAGCAAGGCAGGTCTGCTTGGCAGACCCTAAGAAGAAGGCCGCCCAAACCCGGGCGGCCTCTGTCAAAAAGCGTCAAAGAGCGCTCAGTTGATGTAGACGAACTCGTTGGATAGCATCAAGGCCTGTGCCAGCAACTCGATGGGGGTCAATGGGTTGCGAGAAACACGCTCCCCTACGTTCCGGATGCCGGTGGTGAGGCCGTTGCCAGCCACCTCGGCCATGGCCATGCCCTCCCCTTCCTCTGCCATCATCTTGGGTTCTGAAACGGTTGCCCCGGGGCCGGCCTTCTTGTTGCCGAAAAGTCCGGGCCGGGCGGCCTTGCCCCCCCTGGCCACGGGCGCGGACTTGGCGGAAGCGACGCCGGGGGCGACGCCTCCGGCGGCGAGAGCCTTGGCGGCCCTGTCGACGAACTCGCGGGCCATGCGGACTTCCTGCGAGGTCGGACGACGCTGGAAGAGCGCGCGGTACATCGCGGTCACGCGCATGTCGTCGGACATGGCGTTGACGACGTCCTTGCGAGCGGCGACCGCACGCGCGACCTCCACGGAGAGCGGGTTGTTCATGAAGAACAGGGCCTGCTGGGGGACTATGGTCGAGTTACGCTTGGTGTTCGAAGCATCCGGATCGGCGTAGTCAAACTGCGTCAGGACGTCGTCAAGACGACGGCGGTCGATGTAACCGTAGAGACTCCTCCGGTAGCTGTAGGGCTCGTCGGTGATGTTGACCGGGCGGCCTCCGACGGCGGAATCGAGCTTGCCGGTGAGCACCAGCATCGAGTCACGGATGGATTCGAAGTCCAGGCGTCGGAGATTGCCGCGCCAGAGCAGACGGTTGGCCGCGTCGACCTTGAGCGGATCCACGGGACCCTTCTTGACGACGAGCGGATTGACGTTCGGGTTGGAATCCTGGCGGTAGGTCGAGCTGAGCACGATCATGCGGTGCAGGCGCTTCTGTTTCCAGCCGTTGGCCACGAAGTCGGCGGCAAGCCAGTCCAGCAGCTCCGGATGCGAGGGCGGGAGCGACATGTTGCCGAAGTCATCGGGCGTCGTGACGATGCCGTCGCCGAAATGCTTGAGCCAGATCCGGTTGACGGCCACGCGCTGAGTGATGGCGGTGGACTTGTCGACGATGGAGCGGGCGAATTCGAGCCGGCCCGAACCGTCCACGTAGGGCCTGCGTTCGGTCACGGCCAGGGCCTCCAGGAAGCGGCGGGGCACGACCTCGCCCTTCTTGTTCCGGTCGCCA
>JBJTTY010000119.1:0-10468 GCA_046080425.1 Verrucomicrobiota bacterium | reverse complement strand
ACATGGCCGATGCGGAGGCGCTCCGTTCCGCGGTCCGCGGGCATGACATCGCGGCGGCCTTCCATCTGGCCGCGCTGGCTAACGTCGGTGAGTCGGTGCGTGAGCCGGAGCGCTACCGGCTGCACAACGTGGTCAAGACCGAGGCGATGCTCGACGCGCTTGAGGCGGCCGGGGTGCGGCGCTTCGTGTTCTCCAGCAGCTGCGCGGTGTACGGCGTGCCTCCCCGGGTTCCGATCACGGAGGACATGCCGCTCATGCCGGTCAATCCCTACGGCCGTACGAAGCTCGAGGCCGAAGGCAGGATGGAGGGCGCCGCCCGGGCGGGAAGGGCTTCCTACGTCGCCCTCCGTTATTTCAACGCGGCCGGGGCCGCCGGCGACGGGTCGACGGGCGAGGACCACGAGCCGGAGACGCACCTGATCCCGCTCGCCATCGGCGCGGCGCTCGGCCGCCGGCCTCCGCTCACGGTGTTCGGCACGGATTACCCGACGCCCGACGGAACCTGCCTGCGCGACTACGTGCATGTCGAGGACCTGGCCGACGCGCACGTGGCCGCGCTTGCGCGTCTGGATCGGCCGGGGACGGCCCTTGCGCTCAACCTCGGCACGGGCCGTCCGCATTCGGTCCGCGAGGTCATCGCCTCGGTCGAGAGGGTGGGCGGCCGCCCGGTGCCCCATGCGTTCGGGCCGCGACGCGAAGGGGACCCGCCCGCGCTCTACGCCGACGCCTCGCGCGCCCGCGCCGAGCTGGGCTGGTCGCCCCGGTTCACGGACATCGAAGCGATCGTCGGCTCCGCCTGGCGCTGGCACGTTTCCCGCTGCCGTTGATTTACCATGTCCGAACGCCTCCATCCTCACTGGCGCATGCGCTACGTCACGGCGCCCAAGGCCGCGTCCGAGGGCAGTCTCTTCGCGTCGCTGCTGGCCTCCGGGGACGACCGCGCCTCGCTCATCGTGCATCGCGGCCCCGCCTGCTTCGTCATCATGAACGCCTACCCCTACGCGCCCGGCCACCTCATGGTGCTGCCCAACCGCGAGGTCGGCGAGCTTTCCGAGCTCACGGCCGCCGAGCGCGCCGAGATCATGGACCTGCTGGTCCGCTGTCAGGCCGTGTTGACCGCCGTCATGAAGCCGGCCGGTTTCAACGTCGGGCTCAACGTCGGTCGCGTCGCCGGAGCCGGTCTGCCCGGCCACCTGCACTTCCACGTCGTCCCGCGATGGGAGGGCGACCATAACTTCATGCCGGTCGTCGCGGACACCCGCCTGCTCTCCCAGAGTCTGTCAGATCTTTGGGAGAAGTTCGTCGCCGCCTTCAAGGCCTAGGCGCTTGTCCTCCGCGTCAGCCGTCGCCACCCTGCGCCCATGTCCGAGCTCACGCTCACCTTCGCCGAAGGCCGTCACCGGTCCGCGCTCCACTGCGGCTCCGATTCGCTGCTGGCGGAGGCCGAGGCCGCGTTGGCGGTGAAGATCGTCGCCCGCGACGCCTGGATGGAGTGCAAGGGCGCGAAGGCGGCCCTCGCCCGCATGGAGGCCTTCTTCCAGGTCATGGAGGCCGCCCGCGCGCAGGGCATGCTCATCCGTGTCGATGACTTCCGACGCGCCCTGCGCGCCGCCGCGGAGGACCGCCTGGAGCCCTGGCGCGACCTGGTGACGCAGCCGGTGGTGCTCGCGCTGCGCCGCATGAGCGTGGTGCCGCGGACGTTCTCGCAGAAGCGCTACCTGCAGTCGGTGCTGCGCTCCGACATCACGTTCGGGGTCGGTCCGGCCGGCACGGGCAAGACCTACTTGGCGATGGCCGCCGCGGTCAACGCGCTCACGCAGGGGCACGTCCGCCGGATCATCCTGACCCGCCCCGCGGTCGAGGCGGGCGAGGCGCTGGGCTTCCTGCCCGGTGACCTGCGTGAGAAGATCCTGCCCTACCTGGTGCCGCTCTACGACGCCCTCCATGACATGCTCGGCAAGGACGAGACGGCCCGCATGATCGAGCGCAATTTGATCGAGGTGGCGCCGCTCGCCTACATGCGCGGACGCACGCTCTCCGAGGCCTTCGTGGTCCTCGACGAGGCCCAGAACGCCACGACCGAGCAGATGATGATGTTCCTGACGCGCCTGAGCGAGAAGAGCCGCATGGTCGTCACGGGCGACCCGACGCAGGTCGACCTGCCTCGCTCACGTCTTTCGGGCCTGCACGAGGCGCTCGCCGCGCTCGAAGGCGTGCAAGGGGTGGAGATTTGCCGCTTCGACGAATCCGACGTGGTCCGTCACTCGCTGGTGGAACGTATCGTGCGCGCCTACGCGCGCCACCGGAGGTCGCAGGGCTGATGGCGAGGGAGGTCCAGGTCGCCCAGCGTCGCAGGGGCGTCACGGTGTCCCCGGCCTCGGTGACAAGGGTCTTGCACGCGCTGGACCGCGGCCGTCCGCCTCGCTGTCCCGCGGGCTCGCTTTCGGTGGCGTTCGTCGGGGACCGCGAGATCGCCCGGCTGCATGCGGACTTTCTCGACGACCCCTCGGTCACCGATGTGATCACGTTCCCCGGTGAGCCGCACCCGGCGGAGCCCTTCGCGGGCGAGATCTGCATCAACGTGGATCAGGCCCGCCGTGCCGCCCGCGAGCACGGCCAGTCCCTGGCCGAGGAGCTGCGGCTCTACCTCGTGCACGGCTGGCTCCACCTCGCGGGACTCGACGACGGCACGCCCCGGCAGGTGGCCGCCATGCGCGCCGCCGAACGCAAGGCCCTGACCTCGCTTGACCGCAGGGGGCTGCGGCTTCGCGTGAAGGAATAGGTTGGCCCGCCGCGGTCGACCCGTTCCATCATCCACCATGGACAGGACGGCGCTCATCTATTCAGGCGGGGTCGATTCGACCGTGCTGCTCGCCCATCTCCTGGCGGAGGGCAGGGAGGTTCATTGTCTGTCGGTGGACTACGGGCAGAGGCATCGTCGTGAACTCGATGCCGCCCGTGCCATCTGCGTCCATTACGGCGTCGACCACCGCCTCGCCGACCTAAGGGCGCTGGCCCCGCTCTTCGGCTCCAACGCCCTCACGGGGGGCGTCAAGGTGCCCGAGGGGCATTACGAGGAGGAGAGCATGAAGGCGACGGTGGTTCCGAACCGCAACATGCTGCTCATCTCGGTCGCCACGGCCTGGGCGGTCTCGCTGAAGGCGGAGTCCGTCGCCTACGGCGCGCACGGCGGCGATCATGCCATCTATCCGGACTGCCGGCCCGAGTTCGCGGAGGCCCTTGATCGCGCGGTCCGTCTGGCCGACTGGCATGAGGTGCGCCTTGAGCGCCCCTTCGTGAAGATGGACAAGGCGGCCATCGTGCGAAGGGGGGCGGAGCTGGACGTCCCGTTCGGTCTGACCTGGTCGTGCTACGTGGGCGGTGAACGTCACTGCGGCAAGTGCGGCACCTGCGTGGAGCGCAAGGAGGCCTTCCGGCTGGCCGGGGTCACCGACCCCACGGACTACGCCGCCTGACCTTATCCGGCCCTGAAGCGGGGCTAAAAGGTCGCGGTCGTGAAGTCATTGGGATTGATGGCCCGTGGTCCGCCGCGATTCTGACGTCGTGTCGCAGGTAATCCGCAGGTCGATCGCATGGGCCGCTCTCGTGGCCTGGCTCGGCGCGTCCGGTCTTTCCTGGGACCTGCTGCAGGTGGTGGCGTGGGTGAAGATGTCCGCCCAAAACGCCCGTTCGATGGACGTCGCGACGGCAGTCTCCAAGACGCTCAAGGACGAACCCTGTTCGCTCTGCTGCGTCGTCAAGGCCGGTCGGGAGTCCTCCGAGACGGCCGCTCCCACTGGTCCGACGGAGCAGTCCAAGTCCAAGGAGAAGGTGCAAGGCGCGCTCTGGACCGCCGGTGAGTCGCTCTCGCCTCGACATGAATTTGCCGACCTGGTCCCTATCGCGGTCAGGTCGCATGAAGGTCCTCTGCTGGAAGTGCCGGTGCCGCCTCCGAAGTCCGCGGCCTGAACCACCCGCCGGGGTGTTCTCGGCACGCGGCTTCCTTCTACCTGATCAAAACCGGGCCCCGACGGGCTCGGACGCGTCCATGGGCGGCTTCGCCGCACCGTCCGTTGAGACGTCATCAGTCATCCTAAAACCATGAAAACTTTTCCGACATCACTCCCCGGAATCCGTCGCGCCTTCCTTCTCGGCGCCCTCGGCCTGGGGCTTCTCACTCCCGACGCCTCCGCCTGCCCCTGCGGCTGCGTGCGCGTCTACGTCGACAACCTCGCCGACCGCGCCGCTCCTGTGGCCGGCGCTTACACCCTGGACGTGCGTTTTGACGCCATCGACCAGGACGAACGCAACAACGGGGCCCACGCTCACTTCACGGCTAGGCACCGCAACGTCACGGCCACGGTAGAGACCAGTCTCGGCGGCCTGGACTGGTATCTCGTCGCCCCGCGCATCGACCGGACCGTCTCCACCGCCGCCGCCAGCGGCAAGGTCGTCGGGCTCGGGGACGTTTCCCTGGGCGCGCGCCTCAAGGTGGCCGACTACCTCCTGATCGCCGGAGTTAAGCTGCCGACCGGTGCCGATGACCTCACGCTCGTCGCCCCGCGTCGCTACTTGCAGCCGGGCACGGGTTCCACCGACGTCCTGCTCGGGGTCAGGCGCGACCATGCGGCGACCGGTGACACGCCGGCTTTCTTCTGGCAGGTGCTCGCGCAGGCCCCGGTGGCCTACGATGAGAACTTCCGGCCGGGCTCCTCCGTCAGCGCCACGTTGGGCGTCAAGTTCCCGGTCACCGGGCCGCTGTCGTTCTCAGTCCAAGGCACGGCCATCCGTCAGTTCAGGGACCGTAACGGGATGGCCTCCGTGAACGCCGCCTATGCGGAGGACCTCGAGAGCGCGGTGTTCTCCTCGCATCTCGCCGGCGGACTCACGTGGAAGATCGACGAGCGCAGCAGCGTCTACCTGTACTACAGCACTTTGCTGCAGGTCGTGAACAAGGCTTATCGGAGCAATGGAGCGGTGGTAAATCCGGTGCATTCGACCGACGTCCTTTCGGTCGGATTCAATCACGTGTTCTGACCTTCACGCCCTGACACGGGGTCCGCCGCAAGTCGGCGGCGGGCCCCTTCGTCGGCCGACGGGGTCCGAAGTGCCTTGCCGCCCCCGCCCGGCGGGCTCTAATCGTTTCCACGCCGCATGATCACCTGCAGCAAGACCTACAAGGACATCCCGTTCGCCCATCGGCAGCATCGCCATGAGGGGCACTGCTCCTTCCTGCACGGGCACAACTGGTCGATCGAGATCGAGTTCGCCTGCTCCAGTCTAGACGAGCGGGGCTTCGTGGTCGATTTCGGCGGGCTCGGCTATCTGAAGGACTGGATCGCCCGCCATCTCGACCATGCCTGCGTCTTTTCCGCCGACGACCCGGTGCGCGACGAAGTCCTGGATGCGTTCCCGAAACTCTTCCATCCGCTCATCGTCCCGTATTCCGCCTCCGCGGAGGGCATCGCACGTTTCCTCTTCGAGACCTTTGATCCGATGGTGCGCGAGCACGCCGGCGGCCGCGCCTGGATTCATCAGCTGATCCTGCACGAGGACGGCAAGAATTCCGTCCGCTACCGGCCGGACGCCTGACATGCCCGCGGTCTATCCGGTGAACGAGACCTTCCTCAGCTGGCAGGGGGAGGGCGTCCACATGGGTCGCAAGGCCTTCTTCATCCGGTTGCAAGGCTGCCCGGTGCGTTGCGAATGGTGCGATTCCGCCTCCACCTGGCACCCTTCCCATGTGCCCGCCAAGGTCCGCAAGGCCGGCCCGGACGAGCTCGCCCGGGAGGCGGCCGAAGCCCGACCCGAATTCGTCGTATTGACCGGCGGGGAGCCCTGCGTCCACGACCTGGGTCCGCTGGTCGCATCCCTGAGGTCGGCCGGCCTGCCTGTCCATCTGGAGACCTGCGGAGCTTTCGACATCCCCGAGGGGTTGGCTTGGGTCACGGTCAGTCCCAAATGGGCCAAGTTGCCGACGCAGGAGGCCTTGGCGCGGGCCGATGAGATCAAGCTGATCATGGAAGGCGCTGATTCCGCGGACCGATGGACCCAGGCCGTCGGCGGCCATTGGCATGCCCGGCATGTGTGGCTGCATCCGGAGTGGTCCCGCCGGGGGGATGCCGCCGTCCTTTCGGCCATCACCGACCGGGTGAAGCGTCTGGGAGCCCCTTACCGGGCGGGCTGGCAGGTCCATAAGCCCTATTCGGCCGATTCCGCCGATCCCAGGACCCGTCCTCCGAGTCCCCTCGGGGGCGACCCGGCCAAGGGTTACTGAGGGGCGCCCGGAGGAGCCCGAGCCGGGCGTTCAATCTTCCCGCTCTTTTTGCTTCACACCTTCGGCGAACCCTCATTCATCACGGACTCATGACCCGCCACGCAGTCCTCGCCCTGGAAGACGGAACGATTCTGAGGGGGAGGGCTTTCGGAGCCTCGGTCACCGTCTGCGGCGAGGCCGTGTTCAACACCAGCATGAGCGGCTATCAGGAGATCCTCACCGACCCCTCCTACTACGGACAGATCGTGACCATGACCGTGCCGCAGATCGGCAACTACGGCGTCAACGAGGAGGACCTCGAGTCTTCCAAGCCGCATGCCGCGGGGTTCGTCGTGCGAGAACTTTCGCCCGTCGTCTCGAACTGGCGCGCCACGTCCGACCTGGGCTCGTGGCTCGCCAAGCACGGCATCCCCGGCATCGAGGGCGTCGACACGCGTGCGCTCACCAAGAAGCTCCGCGTCGCGGGCGTGATGAAGTCCTGCCTCTCCACCGAGGGCATCTCCGATGACGAGGCGCTGCGCCGCGCCCGCTCCTGGTCCGGCACGGTCGGCGCCGACTTCGTGAAGGAGGTCACCTGCAAGGCGCCCTATCACTTCAACGCCAAGGCCGGGTCCTGCGAGGCCTTCACCGTCCCCGGCACCGCCCTCTACAAGGCCAAGGACCGTCCGGTGCGCTACCGCATCGCGGCCTATGACTTCGGGGCCAAGACCTCCATCTTCCGGCGCCTCGTCGCGTCCGGCTTCGACGTGCACGTCTTCCCGGCCACGACCCCCGCCGCCGAGATCCGCAAGTTCAACCCGGACGGCGTCTTCCTCTCCAACGGCCCCGGCGATCCCGCCGCGCTCAAGTACGCGCACGAGGCGGTCGCCGACCTCATCAAGTCCTACCCGGTCTTCGGCATCTGCCTCGGGCATCAGATCATCACCCACGCCATCGGCGCCTCGACCTACAAGCTGAAGTTCGGCCATCGCGGAGGCAATCAGCCCGTCAAGAACGTCGAGGAGGGCAGGGTGGCCATCACCGCCCAGAACCACGGGTTCGCCTCCAAGGCCGAGGAGCTGGAGCGCTGCGGTGCGGTCGTCACCGAGGTGAACCTCAACGACGGCACGGTGTCCGGGCTCCGCCTCAAGGACCGCCCGGTCTTCTCCGTGCAGTATCACCCGGAGGCGGGCCCCGGCCCCAACGACGCCGACGTCCTTTTCGACCGCTTCTACGAGCAGGTCGCCAAGGTCAAGGGCGCCCGCTGAAGGCGGCCATGGTCGGCAGGGCCGCGCTCGTCGCATTCCTGCTCCTGGGCTGCGCGTCTTCGCATCCCCCGACCGGGCCCGAGGCGCTGGAGTCACTGATTGACGCAGCCGCGGACGGGCGGCTCCCCGCGGGCGAATACCACGGCGTCTCACCCGGCGACCCCGCCGCCAGCGCGGCTTTCGTCTACGTCGAGGAGTGGCTCAACGTGAATGGCGAATCCGTCCATGACGTCCGGACGCACGCCCCCGCCCGCGAGGGCGCCTTCCGATTCACGGAGTCCCGTGACGGCCGTCACGTCTACCTGATCTCACGCGGCTGGCCCGGCCCGCAGGTGCGCACCGCCGCCCTCCGTTCCGTCCCCGGCATGAAGGTGGTCCTCCTCGGCTGGCCGGATGAGCTGGCCTGGGAGCGGCTGGGGTCCGTGCTCGTCGTGCGCACGCCCCGCGAGATGGCCGATGAGGAGAACCACCCCTGCCGTCAGGCCTTCGTCTTCCGCTTCACCTTCCCGTGACCGTCACAGCTCGACCTGCATGCCGAGCTCGACCACGCGGCCGGGGGGCAGGTTGAAGTAGGCCGTGACCGGGAGGGCGTTGCGGTTGAGGATCTCGAAGATCTTCTCCTGGGGGCCGTTCAGGGAGATGAGCGTCGTGGCGCGGACGATGGTCTCACGGCTCAGGAAGTAGGTCGTCTCGAGCGGGTTGGGGCTGATGCCCAGCTCGCGGTAGGCGGCCTCGAGCACCGGGAAGGCGTCCTGCTTCTCACGGAAGCCGAACTTGCCCGTCGCGCTCAGCACCGAGGGGAACTCCTCGTGGCTGTCCACCTTGCAGAACTTCGGTCCGCGCGTCTGGAAGCTCACGCGCTCGGCCGCCGGCACG
Organism: Verrucomicrobiota bacterium; assembly: GCA_046080425.1. GTDB lineage: Bacteria > Verrucomicrobiota > Verrucomicrobiia > Opitutales > UBA953 > UBA953. Next base: position 2,068 of record JBJTTY010000119.1, on the reverse strand, counting down.
ATCGCCCGGTCCTCGTCGACGGTCAGCGTCACCACGATGATGTGGTCATGCAGCACCCGGTTGTGCTTGAGATTGTGGGCGAGCGCCATCGGCACGGACTTGGTGGAGCCGGCCATGTAGACGGCCGTGCCCTTCACCCGGGCCAGCTTGCCCGCCAGGAAGCGGTCCTCGACGCTGTCCATGAAGTTCTCGAAGTCGCCCGTTCCCTCCGACTCGCTCATCTTCTCCTTCATGGCGATGCGGCCCTTGTTCCAGATCGACATCAGGAGGTACACGAGCACGCCAATCGCCAGGGGGAACCAGCCGTTGGGCCAGATCTTGTGCGCGTTGCCGGTGACGAAGAGGAGCTCGAGGACGATGAAGGGCGAGAGCATCGCGTAGGCCGCCGCGGCCGGCACGCGCATCTTGCGCTTCACGTACTGGCCGAAGAGCACCGTGGTGACCAGCATCGTCAGGCTGACCGCGATGCCGTACGCGTTGGCCAGCAGCTCGGAGGTGCCGTAGTGCAGCACGAGGTAGATTGAGCCGAGCATCAGCAGCCAGTTCACCGTCGCGACGTAGATCTGGCCCGATTCGACGTCGGAGGTGCGCTCGATGCGCATGCGGGGGAGGAAGTTCAGCTGGATCGCCTGCATGGTGATCGAGAAGGCCCCCGAGATCAGCGCCTGGGAGGCGATGATGGCCGCGAGGGTCGCGATGATGACCAGCGGGATCTGCGCCCAGGCCGGCGCCATGTTGAAGAAGGGACTGAAGCCGGGCCGGGACAGTTCGGAGGCGTTCGCGGGGTCGAGGGCCCACACCCCCTGGCCGAAGTAGTTCAGGATGAGGGCCGGGAAGACGATGAAGTACCAGCCGGCGCGGATCGGCTTCTGGCCGAAGTGCCCCATGTCGGCGTACAGCGCCTCAGCCCCGGTCACGGCCAGGAAGACCGCGCCGAGCACCAGCGCGCCGGTACCGGGGTTGTCCAGGAGGAAGAGCAGGCCCTGCAGGGGGTTGAAGGCCGACACGAGCTGTCCGGAGACGGAGGCGTGGGCCCAGATCGACCAGCATCCGGTCAGGCCGATGGTGGCGAACCAGACCAGAGTCACGGGCCCGAAATACATGCCGACGCGGCCCGTGCCGACGCGCTGGACGCGAAAGAGGATGAAGAGGATCACCACGGCCGCGGCCGGGATGAACCAGGAGAAGAACTGATGCGAGATGCCGACGCCGAGCTTCTCGTTGGCCTCCCGCAAGCCCTCCAGCGCCGACAGGACCGAGATGGCGGGGGTGATGACGCCGTCCCCGTAGAGCAGGGCGGCGCCGAAGACGCCGAGCATGATGATCACGCTGCGGTGTTTGCGCTTGGTCCGCCCCTTGGCGTCCTTTTCAGGCGGTGCGGCCGCCTCGGTCTGCTTCTCGTGCGCGGAGGCCAGGGAGACGAGGGTCATCACGCCGCCTTCACCCTCGTCGTTGGCCTCCATGACCAGCAGGACGTACTTGATTGTCACCACGAAGATCAGTGACCATAGGATGAGGGAGAGGAGGGGCACCACCGCCGCCGCGCCCAGGCCTGAGCCGGCCGGACCGGTCACCCGGATGCACTCTTTGAAGGCGTACAGGGGGCTGGTCCCGATGTCCCCGAAGACCACCCCGAGGGCGGCCAGGACCGCGGCAAAGGTCAGCGGTTTGTTGGCGTTGGAACCCTCGGCGGCTTCGCTCATGCAGAGTTGTTCACAATGCCGCCGGCAGCCCGCTTATCAAAGCCAAAGCGGCCAAGCGGGGCTTGCCTTTTTGTCCCACCGCATCATTTCAAGGCATTCGGCCCCAAGACTTTCCAACAATAACAACCATGAACCTAATCCAAACCATTGGCTTCCAAGGGCTAGCACAGGCCGCTCCGGCCGGCGCTACGACTCAGGAGGGTCCCGGGGGGATGTCCATCCTTCTCATGTACGGCCTGCTGCTCGTGGGCATGTACTTCCTGCTCTTCGCTCCCCAGCGCAAACGCCAGAAGGAACTGGAGAAGCTCCAGTCCTCGCTCGCGGTCGGGGACCAGGTGCTCGCCGCCGGCGGCATCTACGGCAAG
>JBJTTY010000118.1:0-29647 GCA_046080425.1 Verrucomicrobiota bacterium | reverse complement strand
ACTGGCTGGCGCCGGTGGCGACGATGATGCTGATGCGGTCCTTACGCGCGAGCGCCTGACGGATCGCCTCGGCGCCCTCGGCGGCCGCGGCCTCCCCCATGGCGGGAGCGTCCTTGTGAGTTCTGATCTTCATGACGGGGTGCGGGGAGACTGTTCCATCACGCCCTGCGCGGGCAAGCGCGTATGGATGTCTTAATCCGGCGAAGTCGCTCATGACGGCGAAGGCACTAGGGATTCCTCCCAAGGACAACGGATTGAATCGTCAAACGTATGGCCGTTCACCCTTCGGATGCTTTCCGTCATCCGTTCGGGCGCGCTGGTCGGCGTCGAGGCCGTGCCGGTCGAGGTCGAGGTCAACTCCGGCGAGATCGGCGAGTTCGGGCTCTGGCTGGTCGGTCTGCCCGACGCCGCAGTGAAGGAATCGGAGGACCGCGTGACGTCCGCGCTGCAGAACGCGGGCCTGCGCCTGCCGGAGACGCGCACGACCATCAACCTAGCGCCGGGCGACCTGCGCAAGGAAGGCGCCTTCTACGACCTGCCCATTGCGCTCGGCCTCGCGGCGGCCACGGGCCAGCTCGACCGGAAGCGTCTCGGGGAATATCTCATCGCGGGCGAACTCGGACTGAGCGGGGGTACGCGGCCGGTGCGCGGCGGCGTGGCCTTCGCGCTCCTGGCCCGGAGGATGGGACTCAGGGGCGTGGTGCTCCCGCGCGCGTCGGCGACGGAGGCCGCGCTGGTCCCGGGCATCGAGGCCTTCGCGGCCGACTCCCTGGACGGGGCCCGACGATTCCTCAACGGCGACCCGGGATTCGCGCCGCTGCCGCCGGCGACGGCCATGCCCGTCGCCGCGGGTGTCGACCTGCCCGACTTCTCGGAGGTCAAGGGCCAGCTCGCGGTGCGTCGGGCGGTCGAAGTCGCCGCGGCCGGCGGACACAACCTGCTGCTCATCGGTCCGCCGGGCTCGGGCAAATCGCTCATCGCGAAACGCATCCCGACCGTGCTGCCCGAGCCCGACGCCGAGGAGCGGCTCGAGATCCTTTCGGTGCACTCCGCCGCGGGCGCCTGCCCTTCCACCGACGCACGCGCCTGGTCGCGGCCTTTACGCTCACCGCACCACACCATCAGCGATATCGGCCTCATCGGCGGCGGCAGCATGCCCGGACCGGGCGAAGTGTCCCTCGCGCACCGCGGCGTGCTCTTCCTCGATGAGCTGCCGGAGTTCCGACGTTCCGCCCTGGAGGTGCTGCGCCAGCCGCTGGAGGACGGGCAGGTGACCGTCTCGCGCGCGGCCGCAAAGGTCACCCTGCCCTCGCGCATCATGCTGGTCGCGGCGATGAACCCCTGCCCCTGCGGCCACCTCGGCGACCGCATGCGCGAATGCCGGTGCGCCCCTGCGCAGATACGACGCTACCGCTCACGCGTCTCAGGTCCGCTCCTAGACCGTATCGACGTGCAGGTGGAGGCGCCGGCGCTGACGATCGAGGAACTGCGCTCCGCCACGCCCGGCGAAAGTTCGGCGGAGATGCGGTCGAGGGTCGAGGCGGCCCGGGCGATCCAGCGCCTGCGTTTCTCGGGCCGCCCCGGAGGCTGCAACGCCGTGCTCGGCGGGCGGGACCTCCGTGAACATTGCGCGCTCGAACGCGCCCAGGGAGACCTGCTCCAGCAGGCGATGGAGAAGCTCGGCCTCTCCGCCCGGGCCTACGACCGCATCCTGCGCGTCGCCCGCACGGTGGCCGACCTGTCCGCCTCGGAGCGGATCGCCACCGCCCACCTGCTCGAGGCCATCCACTACCGCTCCCTGGACCGGGGCTGAAAACGCTCGCAGAAGGCGCGGCCCGAGGTTCATATGACGGCCCCATGAACCCCATCCGCCACTGCATCACCGCGGCCCTCGCCCTCGCCGCCGCCGTCCTCGGAGCTGCCGAGCCGGTCAAGGTGCTCATCATCGACGGGCGCAACAACCACGACTGGCAGGGCACGACCGCCGCCCTCAAGGCCACCCTCGCCGCCGTCGGCGGCTTCCAGGTCGACGTCTCCACCGCGCCTCCCGCCTTCACCAAGCGCGCCCCACAGCGCCCCAAGAAGATGGACGCCAAGCAGAAGGCCGACTTCGAGAAGGCGCTCCAGGCCTGGAAGGACGAGGAGACCGCCTTCAACCGCGCTCACGCCGGCGAATGGGAGAAGTGGCTGCCGGAGTTCGGCAAGTACCAGGTCCTCGTGAACAACTACAACGGCGCCGAATGGACCGACCCCGTGAAGCAGGCCTTCACCGCCTACGTGCTGCAGGGTGGCAGCCTGGTCAACGTGCACGCGGCCAACAACGCCTTCACCAACTGGGAGGATTTCAACGAGATGATCTGCTTCGGCTGGCGCGGCGAGACCTTCAAGGACCGCGTCGCGGTCGACGACGCCACGGGCAAGGCCGTCGCCGTGCCCCGCGAGAAGGAGAAGTTCCAGGACCGCGGCTTCGGCTCCGGCCACGGCCCCAAGCACGCCTTCGTGCTGAAGGGACGCAACATGGACCACCCCATCCAGAAGGGCATGCCCGTCGAGTGGCTGCACGCCTCCGACGAGCTGTACCACCGCATGCGCGGCGACGCCGGCCACGTGGACATCCTCGCCAGCGCCTACTCCTCCCCCGAAGACCACGCCAAGGGCACCGGCATGCACGAGCCGATGGTCTGGTGGGCGAAGTTCGGGCAGGGCCGCGTCGTCACGACCTCCATGGGACACCTGATGGGCGGCGTCCCCCTCGACCCCCTGCACTGCGTGGGCTTCCAGACGGTCTTCGCCCGCTCGGTCGAGTGGGCCGCGACCAACAAGGTCACGCTCGAGGTCCCGAAGGAATTCCCGACCAAGGACAAGGAGAGCGTCGTCGAGCCCTCCAAGGTCAGCTGGAAGCGTTCGAACTGATCGACGCGCCAGTCTCCTCCCGAAGGCCCGCCGCTTGGCGGGCCTTTTTGTCCGTCAGAGCTCCGCGAGGGCCTTGGTCACGGCGGCCTGGATCACCCCGGGCCCCGGTCCGATGTCGACGGTCACGCAACGTTCGTCCGGCGCGACGGGGGGCTCCAGCGCGGCCAGCTGGCTGTCGAGGAGTCCGGGCGGCATGAAGTGCCCCTTGCGCGCGACGATGCGGGCGGCGAGGAGCTCGCGCGATCCGGTGAGATGAATGAAGATGAGGTCGGGGTCGGCGGCGCGCAGGCGATCGCGGTAGGACCGCTTGAGCGCGGAGCACGTGATGGCCATCGCCTCGCCGCGCGCCCTGCCTTCGGCGATGCGCCCGGCCATGGCCGAGAGCCAGCCCGCGCGGTCGGCGTCGGTCAGCGGGATGCCCGAACGCATCTTCGCGACGTTGGCGGGCGGATGGAAGTCGTCGGCCTCGATGAGCGTGGCGCCCGTCGCCCTGGCGTGCAGCGCGGCCACGGTGCTCTTGCCGCAGCCGCTCACGCCCATGAAGACGAGGTTGTGCCGTCCCGCTTCCACGTTCAGAGCTCGACGGTGCGCCCTTCGCGGAAGGAACGGTCGGCGGCGTGCACGATCCGCATCGAGTTCACCGCGTCGTCCATGTGGGCCGTGAGGTCGAGGTCCTCGCGGATGGCGCGCTCAAAGTAGGCCTGCTCGCGCTCGCAGAGGCCGTCGTGACCGGGGTCGGCCTCGGTCGGCACGACCTCGTCGGGCTTGAGGAACCTGCCGTCGGGCCCGAGCGCCGCGTGGTGCACCTTGAGCGCCTGCGCGGCGGAATGGGAGTCCACGTCGGCCGACTTCCCCGCCTCGGCTGCCTTGCCGGCGACGATGGAGACGCAGCCCTTCGGGCCGATGACGTCCTTCACGAAGAAGGCCTCCTCGGACATCATGGGGCCCCAGCCGGCTTCGTACCAGCCGACGGAGCCGTCGGCGAAGGTCACCTGCAGCTGGCCGTAGTTGATCTGCCCCGCCGGCATGTCCTCCGTCAGGCGCGCGCCGATGCCGGAGACGCGGACCGGACGGCTGCCGGTCATCAGGCACATGATGTCGACGTAATGCACGCCGCAGTCGACCACGGGGCTGCAGCTCTGGAGCAACGCGCGATGGGTCCTCCACATGTCGCCGAAGCTCTGCTGGTTGAGGTTCATGCGCATGACCAGCGGCTTGCCCAGCTTCTGGACCGTGGCGACGAACTGCGTCCAGGCGGGATGATGGCGCAGGATGTAGCCGATGACGACCTTGCGCTTCACGGACTTGGCCTTGGCGACGATGCGCTCCGCCTCCTCTACCGTGACGGCGAGGGGCTTCTCGACGAAGACGTGGCAGCCTGCGTCCAATGCCGCCACGGCGTATTCGGCGTGGGTGTCGGGATAGCTGGAGATGGACACCGCTTCGGGCTTGGTGCGCGCGAGGGCGTCATGGAAATCACCGAATTCGGCGTAGCCGCCGCCAAGCTCGGCGTTGAGCTTGGCGCGGGACTCGGGCGAGCGGGTCACCAGGCCGACGATCTCGAAACCGGGCAGCTTCTGGTAGGCGAGGGCGTGTGAACGGCCCATGTGGCCGGCGCCGACGCACAGGACGCGGATTTTTTTCATGTCGTGAAAATCAGAGGCCGAGGGGCTGGTTGAAGCCCTTGGCGCGCTCGGTCTCGAGGGCGGCCTTCAGGCGCGCGACGACCTCGGGGTTCGCGGCGGCCACATTGTTGCGCTCGGACGGGTCGGCGAGCAGGTCGAAAAGACGGTCCTTGCCCTGCTCCGCGGCGTCACGCTTGAAGTCCTCGGCCTTGCCGGGCTGGACCGCGACGGATTTCCAGGCCGCCTTGCCCTGCTTGCCCAGACCCGGGATGTATTTCCAGCGGGCGTCGCGGATGGAAAGCTGACCGCCCTGCGTGCTGGAGATCAGGAGGTCGCGTCCGGCGCCGCCGAGTAGGGCCGCGGAATGGTCGCGCGCGTCGACGGAGGCGTATTCAGCGGGATCGCCGCCAGCGATGCGGAGTAACGTGGCGGGGAGGTCGACCTGCGAGACGAGGGCGTCGGACACCTTGCCGGCGGGCGCTCGACCGGGGAAACGCGCGATGAACGGCACGCGCGTGCCGCCCTCGAGGATGGAATACTTGCCGGACCGGAACAGACCCGCGGGCTCATGACCGGCCTTGGCGTTGAGCTCGGTGGACTGGTCCTTGTAGCCGTCGTCGAGGATGGGCCCGTTGTCGGAGGAGACGACCACGAGCGTCCTGTCCGTGAGGCCGTGGCGGTCGAGCTCCGCGAGGATGCGGCCCACCTGGTCGTCGAACGCGACGACCGCGTCGCCGCGGGGGCCCAGCGGCGTCCGGCCGGCGTAGCGCGAGTGAGGCAGGCGCGGCACGTGGTTCTCATGCGAGGCGTAGTAGAGCAGGAACGGACGGTCCTTGCTGCGCGCGATGAACGCGCAGGCCTTGTCCGCGAAGGTATCGCCCATCGTCTCATCGTTCCAGACCGCGGCCTTGCCGCCCTTCATCCAGCCGATGCGTCCGACGCCGTTGACCAGCGCCATGTTGTGGCCGTGCGACCAGTCCATCTTCAGCTTGGCGCGCTCGGAATCCAGTTTGAGGTCGGGATCGCCCGGGTAGGGAGACTTGTAACTGACCTCGATGGGGTCCTTCGGGTCGAGCCCAACCACGCCACCGTCCTCGACGTAGACCGTCGGCACCCGGTCGCCGGTCGCGGCCATGATGAAGGAGTAGCTGAAGCCGATCTCGTTCGGCGAGGGCGAGATCCGGCGGTTCCAGTCGACGTCGCCGGAGCCGAGGCCGAGATGCCACTTGCCGACCACGCCGGTCGCGTAGCCCAGCTTCGCCAGGCTGGACGCCATCGTTGGGCGCCCCGGACGGATGATCATGCGCGCGTCGCCCGGGAGGACGCCCGTGCCCTGCCGGCGCCAGGCGTACTCGCCCGTCAGCAGGGAGTAGCGCGAAGGCGTGCAGGTGGCCGACGTGCAGTAGCCGGCCGTGAAACGGACGCCCTGTGAGGCGAGCCGGTCGAGGTTCGGCGTCGGGATGACCTTGGCCCCGTAGCAGCCGAGGTCGCCCCAGCCGATGTCGTCGGCGTAGAGCAGGACGATGTTGGGCCGGTCGGCGGCCGGGACGGTCAGCGCGGCGAACAGGGCGAGAAAAGGGGTGAGTCGCATGCTGCGTGCATAGCGTGGGAGCAACCTTTGCCAAGCCATCCCCGCGTACGCTTGCCAAAGGAGCGAAAAACGCCAATCCCACCGCATGCGCTTCGCGAAGTATCACGCCCTCGGCAACGACTACCTCGTGCTTGAGCCGAAGGACTGCCCCGCCCTCTTCCCGACGGACGCGATCCGCAAGGTGTGCCACCGTCATTACGGCCTCGGCTCCGACGGCATCCTCTACGGACCGATCGCGCGCGCGGACGGACTCATCGGGCTACGCATCCTGAATCCCGACGGCTCCGAAGCTGAGAAGTCCGGCAATGGCATCCGCATCTTCTGCCGTCACCTCCTCGAGACCGGCCGCGTGCGCGAGGGGCAGGAGTTCCGCCTGCACACCCTCGGCGGCGTCGTCGGCTGCGCCGTGTTCGAAGGCGGAAGGCGCATCCGCGTCGAGATGGGCGGCGTGTCCTTCCGCGCCCCTGAGATCCCTCACGTCGGCCCCGACCGCGAAGTCCTCGGCGAGGAGATCACCGTCGCCGGACGGACCTTCCGCTACTGGTCGGCCACCGTGGGCAACCCCCACTGCGTCATCCCCGTCGACGACCTCAGCCCCGACCTGGCGCGCACCTACGGCCCGCATCTCGAAACGCACCCCAACTTCCCCAACCGCACCAACGTCCAGTTCATGAAGGTGCTGGACCGGCATAACGTGCGCATCGAGATTTGGGAGCGCGGGGCCGGGTACACCCTCGCCTCCGGATCCTCCTCCTCGGCCTCCGCGGCCGTGGCCCGCAAGATGGGCCTGGTTGAGGCCGACGTCACGGTGCACATGCCGGGGGGGCAGATTAGTATTGGCATCGGCCCGGACTACTCCATAGTGATGACCGGACCGACGACACCGGTGGGCATCTTCGAGATGCACGCCGGAGTAACGGACCAGGACGTCGCCCTCTGAGGCGCCGGCTTTCCCATAGAAAAGTCAATTTTCCTCGGCCGCCCCTCCAAGGGCGCGCCGTTCGAACCTACCTAGACCCATGGCGGCCCCGACGCCGTTGCCCACTATTTCCGAAGACGACCTGATCGACCTGGCCGGCGGGGCGACCGTGCTCCAGGCCAAGGCCCTGGTGCTCAAGGGCAAGGTGTGCAAGGCGTCCTGGAAGGCCCCGCTGGTCGAAGCCCTGGTCGAGGATGACAAGGGGAGCCGCGAAGCCAGGTGGAACCTCCGTTCCGTGACCTTCCAGCGCAACGAATGCGGATGCGATGTGTCCGTCGTCAAACGCAAGCTCTGCGTGCACTCGGTGGCGGCCTACCTCGCCCTCGCGGTGAAGGAAGGGCGCCTCAAGCTCGAGGAGGAGAAGCCCGCCGCCCCCGCCGCCCCCTCGGCGACCGCGGACAGGACGGCCGACCGTCGCGCCGCCACGGACGCTTCTTCCGGACCGCGCCTGCGCTCGATCAGCCTCTCCTCCCGCAAGGGCACGCCCATCGAGGTCCGCTTCATCATCCCGCCCAACATCGCCACCGCCGCGACCCGCGACGAGGTCATCTGCCGCCTCGAGCTCCGCGTGGAGGGAGCCCAGGTCGCGCCCGAGAACCTCGACCGCGGCAAGGCCTGGAACATCGAGCCTGAGACGGTCTTCTACCTGGCCATCCTCGAGAACCTCTGCAACGGCAAGCTCCAGGGGATCCTGCCCCTGACCCGCAGGCACCTCCGACAGTTGCTCTCCGTCGGCAAGGGCCTCCCCATCTTCCGGATGGCGAACGCGCCCGAGACCCCGCTCGCCTGGGAGGGCGACCGTCTCTCCGGCGTGCACACCCACCTCGACGACCCCGTCTCCGCCCCGCAGGCCGCCCTGGCCGGAGACCCGGAGGAGGACGGCGACGAGCAGGAGGTGCGCTCCACGGACCGCGGACGCGAGGACAAGGTCTGGCTCGACGGCTCGATGAAGTGGCTGCGCGTGCGGCTGCCCCAGCAGTCCTCCGGACCCGTGGCCGAACTGCGCGAGGTGCTCCAGCGGAGCGGCTTCACCCTCGAGACCGCCAGCCGCGAGTGGTACCTCGCCGGGACCATCCAGGTGCTCAACTTCCTGGCCCGCCATCATCGCCTGCTCCTAGAGCAGAACGAAGCCTTCTTCTCCCACAACCTCAGCAACTCCCTCAACAAGGTGCAGCTCGCCAAGGCGCGCTGCGACGCCTCCGAGGCCGAAGGCGGTTTCAACTTCGCCGTGGGCATCGACCCCGAGGGCAAGTCGGCGAAGGTCATCCAGGAGGCCCTGTCGAGCGGCCGCATGTTCTTCTACACCGACCAAGGACCGAGGCTGATCACGCCCGAGCTGCTGGAATCCATCCGCAACGCCCAGCGCCGCATCACGGGCGACGCCAAGCGCGACGTGGACCTCGACCTCGAGCTCAAGATCGGATACGCCGACCTAGCCAGCGCCGACGCGATCGCCGAGGAACTGCAGGCCGCCTTCGCGCCCCCGGAGACCTGGTCCAAGCGCTCCGACGCGATCCGCAACCTCTCCAAGCTCCAGCCCGCGCCCGTCCGTCCGGAGCTCACCGCGATGCTGCGCCTCTACCAGCAGGTGGGGGTGGCCTGGCTCTGGCACATCCACTCCAGCAACCTCGGCGGCCTGCTGGCCGACGAGATGGGCCTGGGCAAGACCGTGCAGGCGCTCGCGTTCATGGAGGCCCTGCGCACGCACCGCAAGGAGGACGGCCCCTGCCTCGTGGTGTGCCCGGCCTCGCTCGTCGAGAACTGGCGTCGCGAGGCCAGACGCTTCACCCCCGGCCTGCGCACGCTCGCCCACCACGGGCAGACCCGCGTCGTCTCGCCCGAATACCTGGGCAAGTTCGACCTGGTCGTGACCTCCTACGGCACGCTCGCCCGCGACATCGGCGCATTCTCCCTCATCACGTGGGGCGCCGTCACCTGCGACGAGGGCCAGAACATCAAGAACCCACGCTCGCAGGCGGCCAAGTCGGTCAAGCAGCTGATCGCCAAGGGCCGCTACATCCTCACCGGCACGCCGGTCGAGAACTCCCTCGAGGACCTGCGCTCGCTCTTCGGCTTCCTCATGCCGGGCTACCTGCCCAAGGCCCAGGAGCGGCTCACCGGCGAGGACCGCAAGTGGCATGACGACCGGCTGCTGCAGATGGCCGCGCCCTACATCCTTCGCCGCTCCAAGGCCGCGGTCGCCCCGGAGCTGCCGCCCAAGATCGAGCAGCTCATCTACTGCGACCTCGAGGAGGCCCAGAAGAAGCTCTACGACGAAGTCCAGGAGACGATCAGCAAGGAGATCTTCGAGATGGAGATCGGCGGCGCGAAGGAGAAGGACGTGCGCATGCAGGCCTTCAAGCTCCTCACCCGCCTGCGCCAGACCTGCGCCGACCCGCGCATCCTCGACCCCAAGCTCGAGGAGACCGACTCCGCCAAGCTGCAGGCCCTGCTCGAGCTGCTCGAGGAGGCCAAGGACGCCGAGCATCGCCTGCTGGTCTTCTCGACCTTCGTCTCCGCGCTGCACCTCATCCGGGAGTCCCTCGAGGAGCGCGACATCCCCTACTGCTACCTCGACGGGTCGACGACGGACCGCCAGGGGGTCTGCGACAAGTTCAACGGCACGCCCTCCATCCCGGTCATGCTGATGTCCCTCAAGGCCGGCGGCACCGGTCTGAACCTGACCGGGGCCGACACGGTCGTGCACTTCGACCCCTGGTGGAATCCCGCCGCCGAGGCCCAGGCCACCGACCGGGCGCACCGCATCGGCCAGACCCGCACGGTCACCAGCATCAAGCTCATCGCGGCGGGCACCATCGAGGAACGGGTCATGGACCTGCAGAAGGGCAAGTCGGAGATGTTGCGTAAACTGCTCAGCGAGTCAGATTCTGTCTCGTCCTCCCTCTCCCTGGAGGACATCAAGGAACTCCTGCGCAAGGACTGACCCCGATGCTCTCCAGCTTCATCAGAAGGAACAAGCCGAAGGCCGAGATGACGTTCCTCGAGCACCTCGACGACCTGCGGGTCTCGATGCTGCGCGTCCTGGGGGTCTTCGCCGTCGGCATGGTCGCGGCCCTGATCTTCTACGAGGAGACGCCCGCGCTCCTCAACCTGCCGCTCGAATGGGCCAAGCATCCGGAGACCTCCCCCGCAGGCTTCGTGCTAGGCAAGTCCAGCGAGGGCCTCAGGGCCATCCCCGAGCTCAAGGAGTTCACATTCATGGGCGTCTGGAAGGTGCTCATGTACGCCGCCTTCGGCGTCGGCATCGCCCTCTCCTCGCCGGTCTTCCTCTACGAGACGGCCCGCTTCGTCGGCCCGGCGCTCACCGACCGCGAGAAGCGCGTGCTGGTGCCCTTCTGCTTCGCCGCGCTCGTCCTCTTCCTCGCGGGCTCCTCGCTCGCGTTCTTCTGGCTCTGCCCGATGTCGGTCCAGATCTGGCACCACTTCGCGGTCGGTCTCAAGATGGACGTGATCTGGCAGGCCTCGGACTACTACGGCTTCGTCATCATGATGTGCCTGCTGACGGGGCTGACGTTCCAGTTCCCGCTGGCGCTCATCGTCGTGATGTGGCTCGAGATCGTGCGCCCGCGCACGCTGCTGAAACACTGGCGCGGGATGCTGTTCGGGATCATGTGCCTGGTCGCGCTGATCACCCCCATCGCCGAGCCGATCTCGCTGCTGGTGATGACGGGCGTGCTCTTCGGCTTCTACCTGGTGGCGGTGGCCATCGGCACCGCCGTGGTTCGCCGCAAGCGCGTCGCCCGCGGTGACAGCGCCGATCCGGAGGACGATGACATCGACGACGATGACGACGGACCCGACGGGGACGACGAGCCCGACGACGGACCCGACGCCCCGGTGAGGCCGGCTTCTTCCCGGACTTCGTCCACCCCCGCCGTAGCGACCGAACCCGAACGGCCCAGGCGGCTGCCTCCCCCCGCCGAGGGAGACCTCAGCTCCCTCGACTGACCTCATCATGCGCGCCCTTGTCCTCACCCTCCTCTGCGCGGCCCACGCCGCCGCCCAGGAGCCCTCGCTCTTCGGCGCCAAGAAGGCGCCCTCCCAGGAGGCCGCCGCTCCAAGTACGGGAGTCATCGGCGCCTCCCCTTCGGTCGCGGTGCCCGAGGACCCCGCTGACACTTCGGTCGTGATCTCCCCCTTCCGTCCGCAGAAGCGGCCCGAGGCCAAGGAGACCAGGGTCTTCAGCCTGGCCAAACTCAACCGGCCTCTCGCCTATGAGACGGCCAAGGAGCTGCAGCGTCTCTTCTCCGCCTTCATCCAGCAGCACGTGCAGGACGGGGCCGGACAGGAGCTGGTCCCGGCCCCCGGCCCCGTCACCACGCTGGAATACGTCGTGCAGCAGGACCTCGGAGACGGCAGGCTGCTGGTGAAGGCCAACTGGGTCGCGTCGGGCGACGGACTGCTTCCCCCCGCCACCGAAGCCTACGCGGTCCTGATGCCCGAAAAGCCTAGGGCGGTCGGAGACAAGGGCCAATGCGTGGTCACCGGCGCGGGAATGGTCTCCGTGCGCTTCACGCCGACCTTCGCGCCCCTCGCCGGACGACGGCTGACGCTCCGCCGGGAGGCCTTCATCGAATGCACCCTCATTCCGGAGACCGTCGCGAGCCAGCAGAAGTTCATGGACCTCGTGAAGTCGGGCGCCGAACTCTCCGTCATCACCGCCGAAAAATTCCCCTGCAAGGCCTGCGGCGGCCTCGGCTTCACGCGTGAAGTCCAGAAGGGCAAGCTCGACGACAAGCACATTCCCTGCACGGCCTGTGAATCCGGCAAGGTGACCGTGCGCATCGAGACCAAGTTCACGCCCTGAACGCGGCGGCAACCTGCGCTTGCGCCGGATGGGGCGGAAGCACAACTTGCAGGGGTGTCCACGCCCCTCCATGCCGGCCTCGAGGAGCACTTCGCCGCGCTGGAGAAGTTCCTGAAGGACCAGGAGTCCGCCTTCGAGCCGGAGGTGCGTCCGATGGTCCGGGAAGTCCTCGCCCACCCGGGCAAGCGTCTCCGCCCGCTGCTCGCCTTCGGCTCGGGCGCGGGAGGCCCTCCCTCCGCCGCCCTCGTGCGGGGGGCGGGCATCGTCGAGCTGGTCCACCTGGCCACGCTGGTCCATGACGACGTGCTCGACGGCGCCGACCGCCGCCACGGGGCGGACACGCCCAACCGGACCCACGGCGCCCACGCCGCGGTGCTCTTCGGCGACGCGCTCTTCGCCCACGCGCTCGTGCTCGCCGCCGAGCACACGACGCCGGAACTCTGCCGCATCGTAGCACGCGCCTCCCGAGAGGTCTGCTCCGGCGAGGTCTGCCAGACGTTCTCACGCGGCGACGACGCGCTGTCGGTCGAGGCCTACCGGCGCCAGATCCGTCTGAAGACCGCCGAACTCTTCGAGGCGGCCTGCCGGGTGGGCGCGCTGCTCGCCGCCCGCCCCGCGGAACACGTCGAGGCCTGCAGCCTGTTCGGCCGTCACCTGGGCGTGGCCTACCAGATCTATGACGACCTCGCGGACCTGCTGCAGGACGAGTCGAAGGCCGGCAAGACGCTCGGCACGGACGTGGCCAGCGGCAAGCTGACGCTGCCGATGATCCTGGAACGTGAACTGAACGGCCCGGAGGGCGTACGCCGGCTGCACGACGGCGAAGACCCCCGACGGGCCATCTCGGCCGCGGCCTGGAAGGAGTCGTTCCGCATGCTGGACGCGGAGATCGCCGCGGCGGAGCTGGCGCTCGCGCCCGCGGAAGGCTCCCCCTCGCCCTTCTTCCTGCTGCGGCTCACGAGTTTCCTCCGTGAAGCCGCGGCCAAGCTGGCCCCCGCCCCGTGAGACTCTTCCGCACGACTTCCTCCGAGCGTCTGGCGATGACGTTCTGGCTCTCGCTGCTAGCCTCGGCCGCCGGGCTGCTCCTGATCTGGCGCTCGCTCTGAGTCTGAGCGCTCAGGGCAGGTACCGGGCGGGATCGAATCCGCGCGCGGTCAGGCCCCGTCGGACGGCCGCGAGGTCGACCCGCGCCCCGGCACCGACGCCCTGCCGGTCAAACCAGCCGGCCGGCATCTCCACGGCCAGCCTCACGACGTCGGACTTCGATTCGACGGAGGTCAGGTCCAACGCCCGCATGGTGCGCACCTCGAGGATCACGCCCTCGGCGGAGACGAACGCGATGTCGAGGTCAAGGGGGGTGTCCTTCATCCAGAAGGAGGCCCGCTGGGCGCGTTCATAAAGGAAGGCCATGCCCTCGGTGTCCAGCAGCTGCGCGGTGCCCATGAGGCCGCGCGCTTTCTCGAGGTCGGTCACGGCGAGACGGAGATTCACCACCGGCCGTCCCACGGCCACGGGGAAGCGGACCTCGATGCCGGCCTCGGGACCGTTGCGCACGGGAGTCGAGGGACGACTCGAGTCACAGGCGACCAGCGTGAATGCGAGGGCGAACAGGACCGGGAGACGCATGCGGCAGGATTCCCCGCGGTTGCCATGGAGGCAAGAGCGGGTTGGCTGATGCGATGGAACGGGACCGAAAGGCGCACTGGCTGGAAACCGCGACGGCGCTGCACTACGCCCGTGCGGCCGCGCAGGTCGGCCTCTGGGCCTCGGAGAAAATCATGGCCGAAAGGCATTTCGACAAGGCGCATCGGCTGCTCGAGGTCGGAGCGGGCGCAGGCCGCGCCGGGCTCGGCCTCCTGAGGCTCGGATACGCGGACCTCATCATCACGGATTTCTCCCCGGCGATGGTCGAGATGGCCCGTGGCGTGCTGGCGGAGGCGCATCCGGGCTGGGAGGGCAAGGTGCGGCAGGCCGACGTGACCGCCCTGCCCTTCGCCGACGGCAGCTTCAACGGCGTGCTGGCGGCCTTCAACGCGCTGATGTGCCTACGAGGACGCGCCGACCGAGAAAAGGCGCTCACGGAGATCCGCCGCGTGCTGCGGCCCGGCGGACGGCTGGTGTTCTCGGCCAATGACCGCGAGCGGGGCGACAACCGTGACACCTGGGCAAACCACGCCCCGGAAGCGGGTCTCGAACTCGGGGAACGCTGGCATGATTCGACGACCTCCCCCGTGTTCATGCGCAGCTGCACGCAGGAGGAGATGCGGAGCGAACTCGAGGCCGCCGGGCTCCGGGTGATCGAGTCGGCCCTCTCGACCGAACTGGCGGACGACGGACCGGCGGTGCGTGCGTTCGCCGGCGTCACGCGGCTCTACGCCGCCGAGAGAACCGGTTGAAACCCATCCGCCTGGCCGCTGTCAGAACGTCGATGAAGCTGCGCCTCTTCCTGGCCACCGGCCTGCTGCTCCCGATCGCCTCAGGCGGGCTCGAGCTGCGGGTGTCGCCAAAAGGCGATGACCGTGCCGCCGGCACGGCTGACGCCCCCCTGGCCTCGCTCGAAGGCGCCCGGCTCGCGGTCCGTCGATTGCCGCGGCCGCTGGCGGGACCGGTGGATGTCGTCTTCGCCGAAGGGACCTACCGGATCACGCAGGCCGCGGTCTTCGACGGCGCGGACTCGGGAGAGGCCGGAAAGCGGGTGACTTACCGGGCCGCTCCTGGCGCCCAAGTGGTCATATCGGGAGGATGCGAGCTGCCCCCCTTCGAACCCGGCCGGGACGGAAGATGGACGCTCCATGCGCCGAGGGAAGCCGGCGTCTTCGAACAGCTCTGGATCGGTGACCGTCGGGCCACGCGAGCCCGCGCGAGCAATCCGGGGACACGCTTCATCCGCAGCCTCGAGAGCGAGAAGGCCCTGCCTCCCGGGTCGGCCGAAGCGGGCTTCACGGAACAGGCCTTGCGAGTGTCGCCGGAAGAACTGAAGGCCTTCAGGGACGCGTCCAAGGAGGAGACGGCCGATGCCGTCGTGACTTTCCATCACAAGTGGGACTCTTCACGCAGCCGAGTCGCCTCAGTCGATCCGACCGCCGGACTCCTGGTGATCCGCGGCCCGGGCCAGAAGCCGAACACGGCGTTCGACCATCTCACGGGCATCGTGATCGAGAACCTGCCGGGGCTGCTCGATGAGTCCGGCGAGTGGTTCCTGTCCGGCGGCGGACGGCTGAGCTACCTGCCCCGGCTGGGCGAAAACATCGCCGTCGCACGCGGGGTCTTTCCGGTGGCCGAGAAGCTGCTCACCCTCTCCGGCACCGCCGCCGCGCCGGTCCGTCATCTCAGTTTCCAAGGGCTCCGCTTCCGGCACGCCAAGGGCGTCCCGTCCCTCGCGACGGCGGTGCCGAACCAGGCCGCCGTGCGCACGGTCGACGGCGCGGTCACTCTCGAGCACGCGCAATCCGTGACGTTCTCCGGCTGCGAGCTCTCCCACGTCGGAAGCTACGGAATCTCCCTGAGGCAGGGCTGCCGCGAAGTGGTCGTCGAGAAGTGCCTGGTCACCGACCTCGGCGCCGGCGGAATCAAGATCGGGACGCTCAACGACGAGACGAAACCCGAGAACCACGTCAGCCGCAACCGCGTCCACAACTGCATCATCCGCGACGGCGGCCTGCTGTTCCCCTGCGCGGTTGGGGTCTGGATCGGATCCTCCTCTGACAACGAGGTGACTCACAACGAGGTCTCCGACTTCTTCTACTCGGCCGTCTCGGTCGGCTGGCGCTGGGGTTACGCTCCCAGCGCCGCCAAGCGCAACCGCATCGAATGGAACCACCTGCACCATCTGGGTAAAGGGCTGCTCAGCGACATGGGCGGAGTCTACACGCTGGGCCCCTCCGAAGGCACGTCGGTCAGCCACAACCACATCCACGACGTGACCTGCTTCAGTTACGGGGGATGGGGGCTCTACACCGACGAGGGCAGCTCAGGCATCACCATGGAGGGCAACGTCGTGCACGACACCACCGACGGTGGTTTCCATCAGCACTACGGGAGGGAGAACGTCATCCGTAACAATGTCCTGGCCTTCGCCGAGGAATACCAGGTCAAGCGCAGCCGCGCCGAGGAACACCTCTCCTTTACGTTTGAAAAGAATGTCATCGTCTTCGACCGCGGCGCGCTGCTCGGCAGTAACTGGGCCGGCACGACCGCGAACTTCCTCAACAAAGATAACCTGTATTGGGACTACTCCGCCCGCCCGGTCACGTTCACCGATCAGAAACTCCCCCTGTCCGACTGGCAGAAACGCGGGCAGGACCTCGGCTCCGCCGTCGCCGATCCGCTGTTTGTCGACCCCGCCAAGCGCGACTTGCGACTGCGCCCCGGATCGCCGGCCTTGGCGATGGGCATCAAGTCCATCGATGTCACCTCGATGGGCGTGCGACGCGATGACCCCGCCTGGCGCAAGCTAGCCGAAACCTTCGATCGCGGCGCCCCGGCCGTCCGCCCGCACCGCCCGGAAGCCCCGGCCCTCAATCTCCGCCAATCCTTCGAAGGACGCATCATCGATCAGAAGCGCCCCTTCCCGCACGCGATGCCGGCCCTGTCAGTGCTGCG
The DNA here is from genome assembly GCA_046080425.1 of Verrucomicrobiota bacterium. GTDB lineage: Bacteria > Verrucomicrobiota > Verrucomicrobiia > Opitutales > UBA953 > UBA953. The sequence continues at coordinate 13,109 of JBJTTY010000118.1, read as the reverse complement.
CTCGGCCCCCGGCAAGCCCCGCGTGAGCCTCGGCGACGCGCTCCGTCTGACCCCGGCCAAGGCGGCCGAGGGCAAGCAGTCCCTGCTCTTCCAGGACGCTCCCGGCCTGCCTTCGGCCTATTACCCGATGCTGTCATTTAACCCGCATCACCAGGCCGGCATGTCGACCGTGAGCTTCGCCCTGTACCTCGAGCCTAAGGCGATCTTCATCCACGAGTGGCGCACCAAAGGAAATCCGTATCGCACGGGTCCGGTCCTCCACATCCAGAACGGACGCCTCACCGGCGTGAAAGGCCTCGACCTCGCCGTGCCGACCCAGAAGTGGATCCACTTCGAGCTCTCCGCCGTCATCGGCGACGCGGTCACCGGCCGCTGGGACCTGAAGGTCACGCCCGAAGGCGAGGCGACCAAGGAATTCAAGGATCTGCCCTGCCGTCACCCCGACATGAAGACCCTCGACTGGGTGGGCTTCATCAGCAACGCCAACGAGAAGACCGAGTTCTACCTCGACGACCTGGCGATCCTGACGGACGCCCCGACGCGCTGATCACTTGGCGGACTTCGCGTTCTCCCTGAAGAAACGGACGATCAGTTCGGTCGAGCCCTTGGCGTATTCGTGGCCGCCCTCATGGATCGCGGTCACCAAAGGCGCCCCCTTGCTGGAAGCATAGATCGTCGCGTCGAGCACGCCTTCCTTGGCCCACGGCTGCCCTTCCTCGGCGCAACCGTTGACCCGCCGGACCGCGGCGAAGGTCGCCTGCTGCCAGGCGAACTTCACCAAGGGGTCTTTCTTGCCGGCGACGTGGATCACCGGCAGCGGCGTCGTGGGCTTGCCGTCGCCGCGGAGGCTGCCCGCGACCGAGCCGATGGCGGCGAGGACGTCCGGGCGCGCCTGCCAGAGGAGGTAACTGAAGGCCGCCCCGTTGGAATGCCCCATCGAGTAGATACGACGCTCATCGACGGCATGCTTCTTCTTCAGGTCGGCCAGCATGACGTCGAAGAGCCGCATATCGCGTCCGCCCTCGCTCGTGACGGACGTCTGCCAGCCCGGCATGCGCCCTTCCTTGTCGACGAGCGGCGAGACGGTCGGCAGGCCCTGCGGGAAGACCAGGAGCGAGGTCTTATCGACCTCGCCGTAACCCCAGCGGCTGGCGGAGTGCGTCGAGCGGCCGCCGTGGCCGTGCCAACAGAAGACGAGGGGCATCGGTCCGGTCACCCCGGCCGGCACGCGCACGAGGGCCGTGCGCTTGACGCCGTCGACCTCCCAGGTCTGCTCGACGAAGCCCTCGGAGGGCTTGGCGGCGATGAGTTCACGCAACTTGCCCTGGCCTTGGGATGCCGCGGCCAGGACGAGGAGGAGCAGACAGGAGGCGAGACGCATGGGAAAAAAGAGGGGCTCTTGGTGAAACACCGGGGAGCCCTCGGAAGTTTCCTCGCAGGGAGCTTACTCGCGACGACCCGCGAAGAGGCGGATGACGTAGAAGAGCAGCGTCACGAAGGACGAGAACAGCACGAAGGCGGCGGCCACGTGCTGGTCGGTCTCCATGGTGTTCTTGATCTCGTGGGTCTGGTAGAGGATGACCGAGGCCATCAGGACGATCATCGCGATCGAGAACCAGGCCCCGAGCGTCCAGCCGGCGATCAACGAGACCACGATGGCGCCGAGGGCGCAGAAGCTCGCGATGACGATGGCCGTGCGCAGGAAGGAGAAATCCGTCGAGGACATGAACACCGTGACGGTGAGGCCCGCGGCGAGCACGCCCGTGATGAGGCAGGCCGGCACCAGGATCTCACCGGGGTTGCCCCTGGTGACCGCGGCGGTGTAAGCGATGATCGGGATGAAGATGAGCGCCTCGAGCAGGATGTAGAGGCCCAGACCGAGATACTGGGATCCGCGGGAGGCGCGGTTGAAGGCCAGCGACTGGGTGACCGTCGTGCCGCCCCAGAAGGCCAGCATGATGAGGAGCATGCTCCAGCCCCCGAGCGAGCCGAGCATCGAGCCCATCCCGTTCATGACCGACTGGGCGATGCCCGAGACGAACATGCCGAACAGCGTGAGCCCGAAGGCGACCAGGGAGGCGGCCACTAGGCCGTAGGTGCGGCGGTAAAAGGCCGCGCGGGCGGCGGCGGGAGCGTCGGCGACGATGAACGGATTGGATTCGTACATGGAAGTCCCTTCAGTTTACCCGTCCGGCCCAGCAGTCAAGCCGGAGGGTGCGCGTCCTGCTAGGGATGGCTGATGGTCAGAATCTTGAGCCGCCGGCCCAGATGGGCGGGCAAACCCTCCGTTGATGCAGTCCTTTGGACGATCAAACTGGCGGAAGCACGACCACGCTCCCCGCTCACGGCCACCCTGAGATGGAAGGTGTCGCCCCGTACGGTAAGCTGAGGACCGAAGAGCTCCATGATGTCAGCTGAGGATAGCCGGAACGCGATACTGCCCGAAGCGTCTTCCACGCGGACGTTCAAGGAGGCTGAAGCAATCGCCCGCTCCATGGCCCCGCTTTCATGAAAAGCGGCCAAGGAGGGGAAAGGTCCGCATCGGGCGACCTCCGCAGCCAAACCCTCGGCCAGCCTTTCAATCTGTGTCCGCGCAAGGAGTCTGACCGGCTGGCTAAGGACAGTCTCTCCGAGGGCCGAAGGTTCCAGACGGTCGACCTCGTAATCTTCAAGGGGGCGCGGCACCGACAAGCCCGTCAAAGGCACGTCAACCGTGGACGGACGAGTCGGAAACGCGGCCGCGGCGGGACTGAAAGGAACGGCCCCCGCTGACCAGAACAAGTCTCCCCATTCTTCAGAAGCGGTCGCATTGACGTTGAACGCTCCGTCGATGAAGTAATCCGACGCGACAGAGCCTGTCGCACCATCCCAAGTCCTCAGCCTCGGATGGGAGGGGATGCCGGCACGGGGCAGGAATGCGGCGCAGTCCAACGCCTGAGCCCAATCAGGGTCGCCCAGGTGCCTCAGAGAGCCGGACGAAAGCACCGGCCTGAGAGGAATCTCCGGACCGACCGCTCGGCCGAACCTCAGGGGAAGCACCGGACCATGCGCGTTCGGCGTCTCATCCCAAAGAATATCTCCCGGCCTGCGCACATGATCTTCTTCCGGCCTGCCGAAGGCAAGAGGATGCCGTTCGGCCCAAAGAAAGGGTCGCATGGACCGGGCGTCATTCCGCCACCGCAGGAAATCGTCGGAGGATTTGGTGTCCGGGGAAGCGGCCACGCAGGCGCGACGCTCCGAGATCCTGTATCCTGAGCTGTCGGGACGCGAATAGTCCTCCCCGTTGGTCTCGATGACGAAGGACTCAAACCGCAGACCTTCGACCGTTTGGCAGACTTCTCCGGCGTATGAATCAAGGCCGGCACCCCTGACCGGGTCACCCACGTACCTCCTGACGACCACGGATGACTCGCCTTCGAACCGGAAGCTTATGTGGATGCGATCCGTAGGAGTCATGACGTCGGGCCCAGGCCTTCGCCAGCCCGGGCCATGGGTGCGCCGATCCATGCGCCAGGTGACGGCGCTCAGGATCCGGGCCAGTCCTTGTGGCTGGGCCGCAGGCGACGGGGACACGAATGCGTAGGACTCGCCCGCGAGCAGTCCCGGAGAGGACATGGGCGGAACGGCGGCATCATCCACGTCGGCGATGAACCACAGACTGCGCTCGCGCCTGCCCTGCTCAAGGGTGCCGAGGTCCAGCTCGGGAAGATCGTCCAGATCGGCTTCAACCTCGGCGCCCGAGTCGAGGTTGCGAATCGTGACGAACGGCGCCCCCTTGAGCTCGACCAACAACATCCGGCCGCGGCCTGAGGACGCCAATGGCACGCCGAGGTCGTTCCACATCAGCCCCGATCCGTGAAATCGTATCCTATGCCTGCCGTCGGCCCTTGAATTGAAAACCCCGACGCTGAAGGCGACCCCCGACAACAAGGGACAGGGAACCCCGCGTCCTCCAAGCACCATGCCCTTGTGCGGATCGACCCCTGAAACGAGACCGCTCCAGGCCCGGTGGACATCTTGACCCAGTCTCGACTGAAGATTGTGTTCTTCAGACAGGTCCGACCGAAATCCGCCGCGAACCGGATCCGTCAGAAGCCCGCGCGAACCCTTTCCGCGCAGCTGGGTTGGAGCGGGAGACCACCCAAGCTCCAGAGCCATCCGTTCATCGGCCCCGAGCGGCTCAGCGGACATCCTCAGCGGCACCTTGCCACGCCCATGGGCCCCCGCAACCCATACGTCGGACGCCAACGTCGCCCGACGTTGCGCATCGAGGTCATAGACCAGCGACAAATCACTGCCCTCCCAAGCCCAGCGGAGATGTGCCACGGAGCCAGAAAGAGGCTCGCAAGGAAGCCCGGAACCCGCGGCCCAGTCGACGGCGTCTTTCCTGAAAGTATGGACTTCATCCCTTCCAACCGACGACTGGAGACTGGCCAGGGCCAGCAAAGAGGCCTGTTGCAAATCTAAGCGCAGCTTGGCTGCCGAAGCAGTGGCTGCCATGGCCCTCATTTCAACCGTCAACAGGGCTTGGGTCGCAAGGGTCGTCAGCAAAATCAGGGTCAGGCAGGACAAGGCCAGGATGAGGGCGAATCCGGAGCGCTGGGTCATGGGTATTGACCCCTACTTTCTTAGGATTGGAGGCTTCTACAAAACAGGAGATACCCCACGCATGAGTCCAGCAACCCGACGGCTTCGCATCACCCGACCCACCACGCTGCCGAATTCGACCCGTCCGACGCCGACGAAATCGCCAAACAAGCGCCGCTTCGTGGTCATCGAAGACCAGACGGCGGTGCGGGAACTGATGTGCGAGACGATCGCGGCGAATGAACGCTGCGAGGTGGTGGGCTCGAGCTCCGATAGCCAGGAAGGCCTGGCCATGGCGCTCACGCTCCGGCCCGACGTCCTGGTGGTCGACATCCTGATGCCCGGGCTGAGCGGGATCGACGTGCTCCGGCGGCTGTCCGGCGGACGCGACGGGATGCGGGTGCTGGTCTTCTCCGCCAAGCAGGAGCCTCACATCGTGCGCTCATTGGTCCAGATCGGCATCCACGGCTTCGTCAACAAGGCCTCGCCTCTGTCGGAATTCCGACAGGCGGTCGACGCCCTCTCGCAGGGTCGCAACTGGTTCACGGATGACTTCGACCGCACGGTCCGCGAGGCGCTCGCCAGCCCGTCCCAGTCGCCCGACGGGCTGCTCGACCTGCTCACGCCCCGCGAACGCGAGATCGCGGTGCTCATCACGCGCAGCCATTCGAGCAAGGAGGTCGCCTCGCGGCTCAACATCAGCATCAAGACGGCCGAGAACCACCGGGCCAACCTGATGCGCAAGCTCGGGGTGCGCGACGTGGCCGGGCTGGTGCGCTACATCATCCGGCAGGGGCTGGTCGATCCGAACGCCGGCTGAGGTTTTTGGTGGAAAGGTCCTGGGGAATGGACTTCATATGTCGCCATGGGTTCCCCCTCCGCCCCGCAGAAGACCGTCGTCATCGTGGAAGACCAGACCGCGGTCCGCGAACTGGTGACGGAGATGCTCGAATCCCGGGGCAAGTACAAGGTGGTCGGCTCCACGGCCGCGGGCCAGGAAGGCGTGGACCTGGTCATCAAGGTGAAGCCCGACCTGCTCATCCTCGACATCCTGCTGCCTGACATCAGCGGCATCGAGGTGCTGCGCCGGCTGCACGACGCGGCCCCGAAGATGTCGGTGCTGGTCTTCTCCAGCAAGTCGGAGAAGCAGCTCGCCCACGGGCTCCTCGACCAGGGGGTGCGCGGCTACGTCAGCAAGGCCGCCCCTCTCTCGGAGCTCCGCCAGGCGCTCGACGCGCTCGCCGCCGGGGACACCTGGTTCAGCGACGCCTACAACGCCGCGCTGGAACGCGCCCGCAAGGGCCCGGAACGCGCGACGGACGAGAAGGGGGTGCTGCTCACGGACCGCGAACGGGAGGTGGCGGTGCTGCTCGCCCGCAGCCACTCGAGCAAGGAGGTCGCCGCCCGGCTCAACATCAGTTCCAAGACGGTCGAGAACCACCGCACGAACCTGATGCGCAAGCTCGGGGTGCACGACGTGGCCGGCGTCATCCGCTTCGTGATCCGGCAGGGGCTCTTCGATCCCAGCGAAGACCGATGAGGTCCGCCGCCCTCGCCGGCGCGCTCCTCGCGGCCGCGCTAGGCGCCGCCGACCCATCCCCTCCGGTCTACGTGACGAGCGACCTGCGCGGCTGGACGCTCCACGTGCGCAAGGAACTGACGGCCGGCGACAAGGCCGCGGTCACGGAACGCGCGGTCCGGCTGGTGGGCGCCCAGCTGGACGACGTGATCCGGCTGGTGCCAGCCCCGGCCGTGGCCGGACTGCGCCGCATCCCGATCTACTTCTCGCCGCAATACGCAGGCACGCCCATGCGCGCGGAATACCATCCCGGCAAGCAGTGGCTGTCCGCCAACGGACGCGACCCGGCCATGGCCAAGGCGGTGGAGTTCACGAATCTGGACATCCTCGACAAGGAGGTGCGGCGGATGCCGATGCTCACGCTCCATGAGCTCGCCCACGGCTACCATGACCTGATCCTCGGCTACGGGCACGCCGGGGTGCTCGCGGCCTACGCGGCGGCGGACAAGGCCGGCACCTACGCCTCGGTGAAGCGGCGCGACTGGCAGGGGCGCGTGACCGCGGGGGTGCGCGCCTACGCGCTCACGAACCACAAGGAATACTTCGCGGAGACGACGGAGGCCTTCTTCGGGAAGAACGACTTCTTTCCGTTCGAACGCCAGGAGCTCGAACGCGCCGACCCGACGGGCTTCGCGATGCTGCGCGAGGTCTGGGGCGCGCGCTGAAGGGCTCAGAGGCGCACGCGCAGGCGGGGCGAGACGGGCACGCCCGCGTCCTTCGGCGCCCCGCGCCCGGGGCCGTCCTCCGCTCCGCCCAGGGCCTGGCTGAACTCCTCCGGCATGGGCGAGGCGGCCGAGAAATGGACGCGCTTGCCGGCCCAGTCGAAGGAAAGCTCGGTGGACGCGGCATGCAGGAACAGGCGCCGGAAGCCGCGCGCGGTCCCCATGGTCTTGTTGAAGTCGAAGTCGCCGTAGGTGCGGTCGCCGAGGATGGGATGGCCGTGCATGGAGGTCTGCACGCGCAGCTGATGGGTGCGACCGGTGCGGGGCTCGAGACGCAGGAGCGAGATCGGCAGGCCGCGCAGGGCGGCGCGCTCCCAATGGTAGAGGGTCACCGCCGGTGCCCCGGAGCCGCCCGCGGCGGAAGATCGGACGCCCCCGCCAGGACCCTTGGACTTCACGAGGACGTCCTGCCAGGTGCCGTGCGGCTGACGGAGGCCGCGGCCACGCACGAGGGCGTAGTAGCGCTTGGAGACGGCCGAGCGGGCGAACATGCGGCGCACTTCGGCGGCGAGGGCCGCGTCCAAGGCGAGCAGCAGCACGCCGCTGGTCGGGGAGTCGAGTCGGTTGAGGAGGTGCACGCGACGCACGCCGCCCTGCCCGTCCCTCACGTGGAAGGCCTCCTCCTCGAAGGAGTAGTTGCCGGGGATGAGCACGTTGTCACGGGCGCCCTCGTCCTCGGGGTTGGGATGCGCGAGCAGGCCGTGGGGCTTCTCGACGGCGATCAGGCCGCAGGGATGCTCGGCGACGACCTTCACGCCCTCCGCGAACGGGATCCAGTCGGCGGAGGACATCAGCGGTAGTGGAAGGAGATCGTGACCACGTCCTCCTCGCCGTAGAGGGCGACCATGTCGGCCCGCCACGCGTCGTAGGGCGCGGGCGCCATGACGGCGTCCTTGCAGGCGAGGGCCATCATGCGGGGGACGTCGGTTCGCAGGATCTGGGCGTCATGGACGGTCCCGTCGCGGCGCAGGACGAAGCGCACGACGCAGGATCCGGTCGCCACGGTCTCGAAACGGGAGCGCTCGATGATGTCCCACCAGCTCGACTGGATGGCCTCCATCATGCGCTGCACGTAGTCGCCATACTGGCTGAAGCGGGCGTCGACGGCGACGAGGCCGGCGCGATTGACGCCGACGTTGTTGCGTAGGAGGAGGCCGGCGGTGCCGGAAGGCACCATGGCCTTGGGGCGCTCAGGGTTGACGGGCTTGGGGACGTCGGCCGCAGAGGGCCTGGGCGCGACGGCGGGCTCAGGCTTGGCCTGCGGCGCCTGTCCGCCAGCACCGACAGGTCCGGGACGGTTGCCGGGAGCCATGCCCAAGGCGACGGCCGAGGTCCCGGGCCGGTTCTCCGCCGGGGCGACGGACGACTCCTGGATGCGTCGCGGGACGCCCTGACTGACGCGCATCTCCTGCGAGGTGCCCTCGGTGCGAGGCAGCGCCGACTGCGTCGGCTTCTTCTCCGGGACGGGCTGCGCCGCGGTCTGGTTGCGGGCGGCCACGAAAGGGGTCTTCTCCGGCACGGCGCGGTTGGCGTTCGCCGGCGCCTCGATGACGCGGGGACGCATGTGCTCAGGCAGACGCTGGGGCGACACTTCGGTGGGGGCGACGGTCACCTTCATCGGTCGCACGGGCTCGACGGCGACAGGCAGGGCCAGGATCGACCGGAAATCGCCGGGCAGGACCAGATACAGAAGCACGTGCAACAGCACCGACGCCACGGCAGCCGTGATGACGGAGGCCGGGTCGAATGAGGAGGGCTCCTGCACGGAAGGGAGTAAACCCGCCCGGCAATCGACTTCAAGCGTCACCGCCCTTCAGCGGACGACGTGCCGGGCCGAAAGGACCCGGAATGCGGCGCGGCAGTCCTCACGGCTGCCGAAGACCACGGCGCAGCGGAAGGGATGGTCGCCGGGCGGGATGGGCCGTTCGGAACGCAGCCGGACGACCACGTTCCACTTGGCGACGTCGTCCCGGGCGAAGAAGAAGCTGCCATACCCGGGCTTGGCATACGCGGAGGATGGACTCGAAAGCAGCAGCACGCCCATGGCCGCCTTGCCGTCCGGAGTCGACAAGGCGACGGGCGCGGAAAGCTCGCCCTGCTTGGAAGGATCGCGCGGTATGAAGTCGCCCTTGGCGGCGTCGAAGGACAGGGGCACGGAGAATCGGGACGGCATGTAGCCGGTGAGTACCTCGAACTGCAGGTAGCGATGCTCGCGGTCCGGGGGCACGGAGAACGCCACGGCATAGTCGAGGGCGTTCTCCACGCCCTCGCAGCCGAACTTGACGTTCTTGCGGAGGACGTGTCCGGAGACGACCTCGCGGTTAAGCGCCGGCCGACCGTGTGAACTTCCGCCCGGCGGCAGCCAGTAGGCCATGCGCGTGCGGGTCGAGAGGACGCCGTCCTTGATCTGGATGCCCTCGAGCACGCTGCTGGACCGGGGGCCGAGCGCATCGGCGACGGATCCCGCCTCGGTGGGATTGTAGGTCTCGACGAAAAACCGCCCCTCGAAGTCCGCGTTGACGGCCGATTGCAGCTGACGGCCGTGATCATGGGTGTCGATGAACTCCTCCCCGCCCCAGCGGAAGGAGTCGATCGCCCCGGCCGTGCGCGCGGTGGTGCGCAGGACGGTCGGGCGGCCCAGGACGGTCGCGCGCAGCTCGGCGTCGCCCGAAGGGGCGGCGCACAGCAGTCCGGGCAGCAGCAGGAGCGCGGCCCTCATGCGCGGAGCCTCTCCAGTACGCCGAGGACGCGGAGCCGGCCGACCACGAACTCGACCGGCAGGCCCATGATGGTGGAGAGAGGCTCCTGATGGGCCGCGATGATGATCTCCCTGCCCTCCTGGATGCCGTAGGCTCCGGCCTTGTCCAAGGTGTTCACCAGAGACTGATAACGGGCGATGTCCGCCTCCGAAAGCGACTTGAAGCGCACCCAGGCGGTCACGTCATGCGACTCGTCGATGCCGAGCGCGGGGCACAGCAGGCAGACCCCCGTGTGCACGACGTGCTCGCGGCCGGAGAGCGAACGCAGCATCGCCGCGGACTCCGCGAGGTCGGCCGGCTTGTTGAGCGCGCGGTCGCCGAACGCCACGGTGGTGTCAGCCCCGAGCACGAGGGCGCTGGGATGCAGCGCCGAGACGGCCGCCGCCTTGATCCGCGCGTTGTGCAGCACCATCACCGCGGGGTCCGTCGAGGGATCCTCGTGCTCCGTCACCGCGGCGGTCACGACCGCATGCGGGACGCCGGCCTCGGACAGGAGCTGAGTCCGACGCGGGGAGGCCGAGGCCAGGATGAAACGGAGCGGTTCCAACGCCCGAAAAGGGGATGCGAATCACTGAACTTTCAACCCTTATCCCCGCAAGGACCATTGATGGACGCGGCAGTCGGCGCATGATGACGTCCATGCGAGCCCTGCTCATCCTGCTCTGCCTGACCCTGGCCGGCCATTCGGCCGCCGCCGACAAGACGCCCTCCGCCAAGCGGTTCCTGAAACGGGACGCCGCGTGGTTCGCCGGCGACGAGGCCCTGCGCGTCGCCGACAACCTCGTCACCTGGCAGGCCGACAACGGCGCCTGGCAGGAGGAGAAGGACCTCGTCTCCGCTCCCTATTCGGGCGATCGCAAGAAACTCAAGGGCACCTTCGACGACCATGCGACGACCGACGAGGTGCGGTTCCTCGCCAAGGTGATCGCAGCCGGCTCTTCGAAGCCCGCGCACCGCGAGTCCTTCGACAGGGCGCTGCGCTGCATCCTCTCCGCGCAGTATGAGAACGGCGGCTGGCCGCACCGTCCGCCGCCGGTCAAGGGCTACGACACCCGAATCACCTTCAACGACAACACCATGTCCCGGCTGATGTGGCTACTGCGTGAAATCACGACCGAGAAGACCTACGCCTTCGTGCCCGCCGAGACCAGGCAGGCCTGCGGGAAGGCCTTTGAGCGGGGCGTGAGCTGCATCCTGCGCTGCCAGATCGTCGTGGACGGACGCCGCACGGTCTGGTGCGCGCAGCACGACGAGGTCGACTTCTCGCCGCGTCCCGCGCGCACCTTCGAACTGGTCTCCTTCAGCGGCATGGAGTCGATCGACCTCATCCGCATCCTGATGAGCGTCGAGAAGCCCGACGCTGAGACGAAGGCCGCCGTCGAGGGCGCATGCGCCTGGCTGGACGCGCATCGCATCAAGGGCATCCGTGTCGAAGAACGCTCCGGCCTCCTGAGCAAGGACAAGGTCGTCGTGCAGGACCCGAAGGCGCCCGATCTCTGGGCCCGCTTCTATGACCTGAAGACGGCCAGGCCCTTCTTCTGCAGCCGCGACGGCATCCCCCGGGAAAACCTCTCCGAAATCAGCCACGAGCGCCGCAATGGCTACGGCTGGTACGGCGAATACGCCCGGGACCTCCTCGCCCAGGACTACCCGGCCTGGAGGCAGCGGCTCGGCCTCTGAACGGGGAACAATTCCTAGGGGGTTGCGGTCACCTCCATAACCCCTCAAATGGAGGGGTCTGATGCCCCTCCGACCCACCCTGATTCTGCCCCTGCTGGCCGCCCTTCCCGGGCTGGCCGCGGATGACTTTTCCGAGAAGGCGCTGGGCATCCTAGACCGGCGCTGCTTCGAATGCCACAGCCACTCAGCCGGGAAGAACAAGGGCGGTCTGGTCATGGACGCCGCGCAGGGCCTCACGGTCGGCGGCGACTCCGGCGCGGCCCTGGTCGCCGGCAAGCCGGAGGACAGTCTTTTCATCCAGCGCATCCTCTCGGACGACAAGGACGAGATGATGCCGCCGAAGGGCGACCGGCTCACCGCCGAGGAAGTCGCCACGATCAAGTCCTGGGTCACCGCCGGCGCCAAGTGGCCGGCCAGCCGCGCCGCCAAACCGGTGGGCGGCAAGTATCTGCCGGGCAGGATCAATGACGAGGACCGATCCTGGTGGGCCTACCGTCCGGTCGTCCGCACCGAAGTCCCCGCCCCCGCCCTGCCCTCCACCGGCGCCAATCCCGTCGACCGCTTCATCGACCAGCGCCTCGCCAAGGAAGGGCTGACGCCCGCCCCAGAAGCCGCCCACGCCGCTCTCATCCGCCGCGTGACCTTCGACGTGACCGGCCTGCCGCCCACGCCGGAGGAGGTCGAGGCCTTCGTCACGGACGCGGCTCCTGGCGCCTACGAGCGCCTGGTCGACCGGCTGCTCGCCTCGCGCGGCTTCGCCGAACGCAACGCCCGCGTCTGGCTCGACCTCGTGCGCTACGCCGACAGCGACGGCTTCCGCGCCGACGACTACCGCCCGACGGCGTGGCGCTTCCGCGACTACGTCATCCGCTCCTTCCACGCCAACAAGCCCTACGACCGCTTCCTGCAGGAACAGGTGGCGGGCGACGAGCTCTTCCCCGGCGACCCCGACGCCCTGACCGGCACGGGCTTCCTCCACCACTGGATCTACGAATACAACCTGCGCGACGCGCGGGGCCAGTGGACCACCATCCTCAACGACGTCACGGACACCGTGGGCGACGCCCTGCTCGGCGCCGGCATGCAGTGCGCCCGCTGCCACGACCATAAGTTCGACCCCATCCTGCAGCGCGACTACTTCGCCCTGCGCGCCTTCTTCTCCAACATCCTGCCGGTCGAGGACCGCGCGGCCTGGACGAAGGAGGAGGCCGAGGCCCACGCCCGCAAGCTCGCGGTCTGGGAGAAGAAGACCGCCGCCATCCGGGAGGAGATCGCCAAGATCGAACAGCCCTACCGCGACAAGGCGACGACCAATTCCGTCGACAAGTTCCCCGAGGACATCCAGGCGATGATCAACAAGCCGGCTGCGGAGCGCGCGCCCATCGAGGCGCAGCTGGCCGCCCTCGCCTGGCGCCAGGTCGACTATGAATTCGCGCGCCTTGACCGTGTGATTAAGGGCGAGAACCGCACCCGGCTGGACGACCTCCGCAAGCAGCTCGCCACGTTCGACGCCGAAAAGCCCAAGGAGCCTCCCTACGTGCTCGCCGTCCGCGAGCCCGCACGCTCGGCCTCGCCCGTGACGATCCCCAAAAAGGACGCCGCCATCGAGCCCGCCTTCCTCTCCGTCCTCAGCAAGACCGTGCCGGCGGCGCCCGCCGTCATCCCGCCCGCCCCCGAGGGCGTCGAGTCGTCCGGCCGACGCGCCGCCTTCGCCCGCTGGCTGACGCAGCCCGAGAATCCGTTCACCGCACGCCTGGCGATGAACCGCCTCTGGCAGCAGTA
>JBJTTY010000117.1:0-7900 GCA_046080425.1 Verrucomicrobiota bacterium | reverse complement strand
CCTACCGTGCAGCAGGAGCCCGCGGTTGACTGCCGTATATTGGGCAGGGTTGGCAGGTTTTAAGCCAAAGAAACGACGTTTTGCGTCTTTATGGGTTCAAATAGTCGCTAAAGACCCTCGGTGACCGAGTTGGCACGGGGGGTGCGTTAGGTGGGATGCCATGAAGCACATCACCTCCATCACCACCACCACCCTCCTCGCTGCCGCCGCCCTGGCGCAGTCGACCGCGCCGGCTGCCTCGCCGATCGCGTTCGACCTCACCGCGGGCTACGACAGCGAGTACATCTACCGCGGCCTCTGGTTCTCCAACCAGAACGCCTTTTACAACATCGGAGCCAGCAAGAAGCTGTCCGACACCACGACGCTCAACGCGCTCGCCTACTACACCGCCAGTAACGATCGTCGCTCCCTCTACCAGGAGCTCGACCTCGGCGCCTCGATTGCCTACGACGCCGGCTTCGCGACGTTGAGCGCCGGTTACACCTACTTCTTCTTCCTGAACGGTTTCGTCGGCAACGGCGCCGGCCAGACCTACTCGCACGAAGTCTTCCTCAGCGCGGCGAAGACCGTCGGTCCCGTCAACGTGACCGCCACCTACGCCTACGACTTCTACATCGAGGCCTCCTATGCGGAGCTCGCCGTCGACAAGTCCTTCGCGCTGTCGGATTCGACCTCGCTGGTCCTCAAGGCCGTGGCCGGTTACTCCCTGAACGGCTACTACACCAACTTCAACGGCGCCGGTTTCAACACCGGTTCCGAGAGCGTGTGGACCCATGTCGGCCTGAACGCCTCCCTGCCGATCGCCATCTCCAAGACGGCCACCTTCACGCCCTACATCGCGTACAACATCTCCGGCGCCGGACGCACGGAGACCAACGCGGCGGCCGAGGCGGCCAACCTGGGCGGCGAAGAGGACCAGTTCTTCTTCGGAGCCTCCCTCAAGGCCGTCTTCTGATCCGACGCGGGGCGTTCCTCGGAACGCCCCGCCTCTGGTCGGTGAAATTCCCGGCCTGATACAGTTTCAGAACCGGGAGATTGCAGCATAGCACCAGGGGCGCCCGTCGCGAGATGGGCGCCCCTCCCTTTTGTTGGGTTGAAAAAACCTGCCCTTCGGGAATGTTAGTTCCTCCGATGCTCGAATCCGCGCGCAAGCCCGACTGGCTCAGGGCCCGGCTCCCCAGCGGGCCGGAATACCTAGCCACCAAGGCCAACGTGGACCTCCACAAGCTCCACACGGTCTGCCAGTCCGCGCAGTGCCCGAACATGGGGGAATGCTGGTCGCGGGGCAGCGCCACGGTCATGATTCTGGGCAACGTCTGCACCCGATCCTGCACCTTCTGCGCCGTGCAGTCCGGACGCCCCTCGGAGCTGGACCTCGGAGAACCCGCCCGCGTGGCCGAGTCGATCGCGCTGATGAACCTGAAGCACGTCGTGATCACCTCCGTGGCCAGGGACGACCTCAAGGACGGCGGCGCCTCGGTCTGGGCCGCCACCGTCAGGGCCACCCGCCGCCGCTGCCCCAAGACCACCGTCGAGGTGCTACCGGCTGACTTCCGCGGAGAACAGGATCACCTCGACACCCTGCTGGACGCCCGTCCCGACATCCTCAACCACAACCTGGAGACCGTTGAACGCCTCCAGCGTCCCGTCCGCAAGACCGCCCGCTACGACCGCTCGTTCTGGGTGCTGAAGCACGCCAAGACGCGCGGCTTCGTGACCAAGACCGGAATCATGCTCGGCATCGGTGAACGCAGGGAGGAGGTGGCCGCGTTGCTTCGCGACATCGCGGCGGCCGAAGTGGACATCCTCACCATCGGACAGTACCTCTCACCGAGCAAGGAGCATGCCCCGATGGACCGTTGGGTGCATCCTGACGAATTCGCGGAGTGGAAGGCCTTCGCGCTCGAGGCCGGAGTGAAGCACGTCGAATCCGGCCCCCTCGTGCGCTCCTCCTACCGTGCGGACGAACAGGCCGTGAAGTTCCGTCTGCTGGAACGCCGACAGGCTGAGGGAAGCTGACCGTGGAAGGGCTGCCCCCGGTAGACTTCCGCGGAGACCTCAACGAGGAGCAGTACGCGGCGGTGACCTCGCCCCGCGGACCCGCCCTGGTGCTGGCCGGAGCCGGCTCAGGCAAGACCCGCACCCTCACCTACCGCGTCGCCTGGCTACTCCATCAAGGCGCGCGCCCGTGGGACATCCTGCTCCTGACCTTCACCAACAAGGCCGCCAAGGAGATGCTCGAGCGCGTCGAGGACCTGACCGGCGTCCCGCGCGGACAGTTCTGGGGCGGCACGTTCCACTCCATCGGGCAGCGCATCCTCAGGGCCAACGCGGCGGCCGCCGGACGCTCCCCTGACTTCACCATCATCGACCAGAAGGAATCGGAGCAGCTTTTCTCCGAGATCATCAAGTCGGAGGACGGCGCCTTCATCAAGGACAAGACCAACCCCAAGGCGCCGGTCATCCTCGACGCCTACTCCCACGCCCGCAACACCCTGCGACCCACGGAGGAGGTGATGACCGAGCGTCTCGACTGGATGAAGGGCGGCCCCGAGAAGCTGCTGCGCTTCTGCAAGCTGTACGAGGAGGCCAAGCGTGAGCGCAACCTCTGTGACTTCGACGACCTGCTCTCCCTCTGGCTGAGGGTGCTGGAGTCCGACCCTGCCACGCTCGCCCACTACCGCCGCCGCTTCCGGCACATCCTCGTGGACGAGTTCCAGGACACCAACCGGCTGCAGAGCCGCATCATCGACCTGCTGGCGGACGAGCACCAGGTCATGGCCGTGGGAGATGACGCGCAGTGCATCTACACCTGGCGCGGCGCCGACTGGGAAAACATCGTGTCCTTCCCGCAGCGTCATCCGGGCACGGTCATCCACACCATCGACACGAACTACCGCTCGACCCCGGAAATCCTGGCCTTCGCCAACGAGATCCTCCGGCACCGGCCCAAGGTCGAAGGCTTCGACCGTCGCCTCAAGGCGGTGCGCAGAAGCGGGGCGATGCCGGTCGTGTTCACGGTCGGGGACACTTCCCAGCAGGCCAAGCTTGTGGGGCGTCGCATCCTGCAGCTGCACCACGAGGGCCAGGCCCTCGCCGACATGCAGGTGCTCTACCGGGCCCACTACCAGTCCCTGGAACTCCAGATGGAGCTGAACGCGCTGGGCGTCCCCTTCGTGATCACGAGCGGGCACAAGTTCTTCGATCTCGCGCACGTGAAGGACGTGCTGGCCCATCTCCGCTTCATCCACAATCCGCTCGACCGCGTGGCCCTCTCGCGGCTGCTCTGCCTCCTACCCAAGGTCGGCCCCGCATCCTCGGAGAAGATCATCGCGGCCGCCCTGAGCGCCGAGGTCGCACAGGGACGGGGACTGATACGCGCCCTACGGGCGGACGCCGTGCTGCGAAAGGTGCCAGAAAGCGCCAGGTCCGACTTCACCGACCTCGCACTCACGCTCGAGGACATGCTGGACGGCGTGGAGACGGCCCGAGCCAAGCCCACGCCAGCCGCACCCGCCCCCGACCTCTTCGAGGCCTCGCGCGAGAAAGCCTCGGAGCGCGTCGCAAGGACGCCCGCCGAGACCGTCCGCGTCTGCGTCGAAGGCTGGTACGGAACGCACATGAGGACGCTTTTCCCCGACTGGAAGGATCGCGAACAGGACCTGCAGGGCCTAGTGGGCTTCGCGTCGAAGTTCGAGGACGTCGGCGACCTCGTCGCCCAGGTCGCCCTGCTCAACGGCGAGGCCTCCGACAAGAAGGCTGAGCCCGAGGAGGACATGCTGCGCCTGACCACCATCCATCAGTCCAAGGGACTGGAGTTCCCCGTGGTCTTCTTACTCGGCGCCGCCGACGGCCTGTTTCCCCTCACCCGGGCCATCGAGGATGGCGACGTCGAGGAGGAGCGCCGGCTCTTCTACGTGGCCTGCACGCGGGCCATGAACTCCCTGCAGATCTTCTCCCCCAGATTCGCCGTCTCGGGCGAGGGTTACCGTCCACTGGACCCCTGCCGTTTCATCGAAGAAATGAGCCCTGATTGCTACGAATTGGCCGATTACGCCCATCGTCGGCTCTGAGCTCGGGTATGACGCGGCAAGGGTGCTCTTGCCATTGCCAAAGGCGCGCCTTTATGACTCAAACCAAACTTTAACCAAGCCGCCATGCCCAAGGTACTCGTCGCCGATAAGATCTCACCCACCGGAGTGGCCCTGCTGAAGGCTCAGCCGGGCTACGAAGTCGTCGAAGCCTACGGTTCCACTCCGGAACAGGTCCTCAATCTGGTCGCCGACGTCGACGCCATCCTGGTCCGCTCCGAGACTCAGATCACCCGTGAGGTCCTCAGCGCCGCCCAGCGCCTGGTCTGCGTGGGCAGAGCTGGGGTGGGCGTGGACAACATCGACGTCGACGCCGCCACCGAGCGCGGGGTCATCGTGATGAACACCCCTTCCGGCAACACCATCGCGACCGCCGAACTCACCTTCACCCACCTCCTCTCCCTGGCCCGCCCCGTGCCGGAGGCCGTCCAGTCCATGAAGGAGGGCAAGTGGGACCGGAAGACCCTCTCGGGTTCCGAACTCAACGGGAAGACCCTGGGCGTGCTCGGGCTAGGCCGCATCGGCGCCGAAGTTTCCAAGCGGGCCCTGGCCTTCGGCATGAAGGTGCTCGCCTACGACCCCTACCTCACCGAGGCCCGCGCCAAGGCCCTGGGCGTCTCCATCGCCACCCTCGACGAGGTCTTCGCCCTGTCCGACTACGTGACGGTGCA
This sequence comes from Verrucomicrobiota bacterium, assembly GCA_046080425.1. GTDB lineage: Bacteria > Verrucomicrobiota > Verrucomicrobiia > Opitutales > UBA953 > UBA953. Next base: position 3,138 of record JBJTTY010000117.1, on the reverse strand, counting down.
CATGCCCCTCATCGAGAAGGGCAAGCAGGGCGCCACCGAGGGCATGGTGGACGCCGCCGCCTTCGCCAAGATGAAGAAGGGCGTGAAGATCGTGAACTGCGCGCGCGGCGGCATCGTCGACGAGGCGGCGCTGGCCGATGCACTGAAGTCCGGACAGTGCGGCGGGTGCGGCTTCGACGTCTTCGTCGAGGAGCCCCTGCCCAAGGACCACCCGCTGCGCTCCCTACCGAAGGCCCACCTCTCGCCGCACCTCGGCGCCTCCACCGCGGAGGCCCAGGAGAACGTCGGCGTCGAGGTCGCCGAGGCCGCCATCACCGTGCTCGGAGGCGGCTCCCCCGCCAACGCCGTCAATCTTCCCTCCGTCGACTCCCAGACACTGGCGGCGATCAAGCCCTTCCTGGCCCTCGCCCAGAAGCTCGGCTCCATCGCCCGTCAGCTGGCCGCTCCCGGTCGCATCGAGTCGCTCCGCATCACCACCTTCGGCGCGGGCTCCGACCAAGGCGCGAACGCCATCGCACGCGCCTTCCAGCGCGGCTACCTCCGCGGCATCGTCGAGGGCGTCACTGACGTCAACGCCCCCGGCAAGCTCAAGGCCCTCGGCGTCGAGGTGCAGACCGTCCGCTCGTCGGCGGAGGCCGACTACAAGGAGCTCGTGCTCGTCGAGGCTTCGCTCGGCGGCGGCAAGTCCGTCTCCGTGGCCGGCACGGTCATCGGCAAGGTCCAGTCCCCGCGCATCGTCTCCATCAACGGACGCACCCTCGAGTTCGTGCCCGAAGGCAAGCTCCTCCTCATCGAGAACCAGGACCAGCCGGGCATCATCGGCGCCCTGGGCACGCTCCTCGCCAAGGAACGCGTGAACATCGCAAACATGGCGCTCAGCCGCTCCGGCGGCGCCAACGCGCTGGCCGTCTATCAGCTGGACAGCGCCCCCGGCGCCTCCGCCCTCGCCGAGATCCTGCGCAATCCGGCGATTGTCAGCGCCAAGCTGATCGAAGCGTAAGCGATGTTCGCGGCCGTCGGGATCTCAGCCCTGCTCGGATACCTCATCGGTTCCGTCAACTTCGCCGTGCTCGTGGCGAAGAAACATGGCGTCGACATCCTGAAGGAAGGCTCCGGCAACCCCGGCGCGACCAACGTCAAACGCGTCCTCGGCAAGGGACTGGGCAACCTCGTCTTCGCGCTCGACGTGCTAAAGGGGGCGGCTGGCAGCGCCATCGGCCTAACGGCGGCTTATCTCTTCCACGTCCTGCCCCGGTTTGAGCGCGTCGTCGCGGAAATGCCGCAAAGCCTGACGGAGCGATTCCTGCTTTCCCTAGACGGATTCCACCGCCCGGAAAGATATCAGGTGGAACCAGACCTCGTCTTCACGATCTGCGTCGCCGGCTTCGTCGGCACGCTGCTCGGGCATTGCTTCTCGTGCTTCCTCAAGTTCAAGGGGGGCAAGGGCGTGGCCTCCACCATCGGCGGACTCCTGGTGCTCCTACCCGTCCCGATCCTCATCGGCGCCGCGCTCTGGGGCCTCGTGTTCCTGCTCTCGCGCTACGTCTCCCTGGCCTCGATCGCCCTCGGCGTCTCACTCCCCCTATCCTGCTGGCTGCTGCCGCTCTTCACCTCGCTGAAGTTCGGCCCGGCCGAGTTCTGGTTCGCGTCGGCCATCGCGGCCTTCAACGTTTGGACGCACCGCTCCAACATCGGCCGCCTGCTCAACGGCACCGAAAACCGCTTCGTCAAGCAGGCCTGACCTCTCCATGACCGCCCCTCGCACCATCGGCATCGGCATCCTCGGACTCGGCACCGTCGGCCAGGGAGTCTGGAAGCACCTGACCGAGAAGAAGGCCGACCTCGAGGCCCGGCTCGGCGTGCGCATCGACCTGCGCGGGGCCTCCGTCCGCAACCTGCGCAAGCGCCGTACGCTCAGGATCCCCTCCTCCCGGCTCACCTCCGACCCTCACGCCATCATCGACGACCCGAAGGTCCACGTGGTCTGCGAACTCATCGGCGGCACCACTCGGGCGCGTGAGCTCACCCTCCGCGCCCTCCGGCTAGGGAAGGTCGTCGTCTCCGCCAACAAGGCGCTGCTCTGCGAACACGGCCCCGAGATCTTCCGCGCCGTCCGGCGGCACGGCGGACAGTTCCTGTTCGAGGCCAGCGTCGCCGGAGGCATCCCCATCATCAAAGCCATCCGTGAAGGCCTCGTCGCCAACCGATTCGAACTCATCGTCGGAATCCTCAACGGCACCTGCAATCACATCCTCACCCGCATGGGCGAGGACGGCCTTTCCTTCGCGGACGCCCTGAAGGAGGCGCAGGAGCTCGGCTACGCCGAGGCCGATCCCACCCTCGACGTCGACGGCATCGACGCCTGGCACAAGGCCTCGATCCTCGCCTGGCTGGCTCATGGCAAGTGGGCGCCGCGCAACCGCACCCTCGTCGAAGGCATCCGCAAGATCAGCCCGGCCGACATCGACTTCGCCCGTCGCTTCGGCTTCGCCCTCAAGCATCTCGCCGTGGTTCGCCGCGACTTCCTCCGCAATTGGATGACCGTGGGCGTCTACCCCGCCCTCGTGCCCAACCGGGACATCCTCGCCCGCGTTTCCGGCGTCAACAACGGCATCACGCTTCGCGGTGACGTCGTCGGAGCCACCACCCTCGCAGGTCGGGGCGCGGGCGGTGACGCGACCGCTTCGGCGGTGATCGGCGACATCGTGGACGCCATCGCCGCCCTGACGGGGGCGGCACCGCAGGGACTTTCCTCCGAAGCCCTGGCGGCGCGCGAGAAGTCCGGCCGCGCGCTGCGCATGGCGGACGAGGAGGAGATCGTCGCGCCCTTCTACCTCCGCTTGTCCCTGCTTGACCGGGCCGGCGTGTCCGAAGGCGTCTACCGCGTCTTCTCCCGTCACAAGGTCTCCATCGCCCGCGTGATCCAATACGAGCACCCCAACCAGGGCCGAGGCACCGTCACGCTCTCGACCTATCCGGTCAACGAGCGGCGCATGGCGGCCGTCGTGCGCGGCCTCAGAGGCCTGCGCACGGTGCTGGAGGAACCCGTCGTGCTGCGCATCTTCTCGCCCGAAACCTGATCCATGGCCCTGATCGTCCAGAAGTACGGCGGCACCTCCGTCGGCAGCGTCGACCGGG
>JBJTTY010000116.1:0-9491 GCA_046080425.1 Verrucomicrobiota bacterium | reverse complement strand
CCGGACGCCGGGCGCCGATGAGCTGTCCGCCCTGCGCGAACTCCATCGTCAGCGTCGCGAGGAGTTCGCCGCCGATCCAGCGGCGGCCGGACGCGTGCTGGGCGTCAAGCCCTCCCCTCCGCCCGCCGTCCCGCCCAAGGGTAAGGCCGCCAAGGACAAGAAGGCAGGACCCGAGAAGCAGTCCGAACCGGCCGCGCCAGCTCCTCCGCCGCCCGCGGGCGATCCCGACCTCGCCGCGCTTTCACTCGTCGCTTCGACCATCATGGCCAGCGACGCCTTCGTCACCTCGCGCTGATCTCATGAGTCCCTTCATTCCCACCTACGACGCGATGATGCGCCCCACGCGCAGGCATTTCCTCGGGACCTCCGCGCTGGGCATGGGCGCCCTCGCCCTCCGCCACATCGTGCCCGACGCGTCCGCCGCGGGCCAGGCCGCGGGCACGCACTTCCCCGCCAAGGCCAAGCGAATCATCTACCTCTTCCAGGCCGGCGGCCCGTCGCAGTTAGAGACCCTCGACCCCAAGCCCCTGCTCCGCGAACGGCACGGACAGGACCTGCCCGACTCCGTACGCAAGGGCCAGAGGCTGACCGGGATGAGCGGCAACCAGTCGCGCCTGCCCCTGGCCGGCTCCTTCACCGAGTTCAAGAAATACGGCCGCAGCGGCGTCGAGTATTCTGACATCATGGCCGAGACCGGGGCGATGGCGGACGACATCTGCGTCATCCGGTCGATGCACACCGAGGCCATCAACCACGATCCCGGCATCACGTTCTTCTGCTCCGGCAGCCAGATCGCCGGCCGTCCCTCCATGGGCGCCTGGGCCTCCTACGGCCTGGGCAGCATGAACGAGAACCTCCCCGCCTTCATCGTGCTGGTCTCCCAGGACGCGACCAAGGACCAGCCGCTCTACTCACGCCTCTGGGGGTCGGGCTTCCTGCCCTCCGAACATCAGGGAGTCCAGTTCAAGGCCGGCAAGGAGCCCGTGCTCTACCTGACCAATCCCGAAGGCGTCTCCCCTCACGCTCGGCGCGGCATGCTCGACGCCCTCGGCAAGCTCAACGGCGTGCAGCGCGCCAGCGAGCTCGACCCCGAGGTCGACGCCCGACTCGCGCAGGCCGAGATGGCCTACCGCATGCAGACCAGCGTGCCCGAGGTGACCGACATCTCCGGGGAGTCGAAGGAGACGCTCGAGATGTATGGCGAAAGCGTGAACCAGCCCGGTTCCTTCGCCGCCAACTGCCTGCTCGCCCGACGTCTCGTCGAGAAGGGCGTGCGCTTCGTGAACCTCTTCCATCAGGGCTGGGACAACCACGGCGGGCTGCCCGGCGGCATCCGTCGTCAGTGCAAGCAGACCGACAAGCCGGCGGCGGCGCTAATCAAGGACCTCAAGCGCCGGGGCCTGCTGGAGGACACGTTGGTCGTCTGGGGAGGCGAGTTCGGACGCACCGCCTACTGCCAGGGCAAGATGACCAAGGAGAGCTACGGCCGCGACCACCACCCGCGCTGCTTCTCGATGTGGATGGCCGGCGGCGGCGTGCGCGGAGGTCACGTGCACGGGGCGACCGACGACTTCGGTTACAACATCGCGGCGGACGGCGTGCATGTGCACGACCTGCACGCCACGATGCTCCACCTGATGGGCGTCAATCACGAACGGCTGACCTTCAAGTTCCAAGGGCGCTACTACCGCCTGACCGACGTGCACGGACACGTGGTGAAGCCGATCCTGGCCTGAACGGTTGACTGACCGGAGCGCCGACCGCACGTTCGGCCCATGTCCGAACGCAAGGAGACCGCGGCCTCGATCACCGGCTTCCGGTGGTATCTGGCCTCCGTGCTCTTTGGCACGCTGGCCGTCCAGATCCAGGCGGTCGCCGTGTCCTGGCAGGTCTACGAGCTGACGAAGGACCCGCTCGCGCTCGGTGCGATCGGGCTGGCCGAAGTCGTGCCATTCATAGGTTCGGTGCTTTTCGCCGGTCACGTGGCGGACACCCGGGACCGGCGCATGGTGACCGTTGTCTCGCTCTCGGCCATGCTCCTGCTCGGCTCACTCCTGCTCCTGCCCGGATTGACCGACGGATTCCCCTTCCCGCTCGTCCTGCTCTATTCGGTGGTGACCTTGGGAGGCGTCGCGCGCAGTTTCCTGACGACCGCACGCCAGGCCCTCATCGGGGAAGTCGTGCCTCACGCGCTGCTCGGCGACGGCGTGCGCTGGCGGAACGCGGTGTTCGAAGGCTCCTCGGTCGTCGGACCCGCCCTGGCCGGGGTGCTATGGGCGGTCGGTGGACAGACGCTCGCCTACTCCGTGATGACGGCTTTCTTCGCCCTCTCACTGGCGGGCTGTCTCGCGATCAGGGTTCCACGGTCCCTGCGTACGAAGGAACCCGAGCCCGTCCTCCGCAGCCTTCGCACCGGCATCGACTTCATGCTGGGCAGGCGCCTGCTGCTCGGCGCCTTCACGCTCGACCTCTTCGCCGTGCTCTTCGGCGGTGCGGTGGCGCTGCTGCCGGTCTTCGCCGCGGAGATCCTCCATGTCGGACCAATCGGCCTCGGACTGCTGCAGGCCGCGCCCTCGCTAGGCGCCGTGCTCATGTCGATCGTGCTCGTGACGCTGCCGCCCATGCGGAAGGCGGGACCGCTGCTCTACGCCTCCTTCGCGGTCTTCGGGCTGGCCACCGTGGGATTCGGGCTTTCGACCTCCTTCACGCTCTCGTGCCTCTTCCTGCTCGTGGTCGGCGGGGCGGACGCGGTCAACGTCATCATCCGTCAGACCATCCTGCAGACCGGAACCCCGCCCGCGCTCATGGGACGGGTGTCCGCGGTCACGGCGGTCTTCATCGGCTGCTCCAATGAACTGGGCGCTTTCGAATCGGGAGTGGCCGCCCGTCTGCTGGGCACGGTGGGTGCGGTGGTCTTCGGCGGGGTGGCCACGTTCGGCGTCATGGCCGGCGTCGCCTGGCGATTCCCCGAAATATGGCGTCTGGACCGCATCGCGGCCGACCAGCGCTGACCCCTCTGCGGGCTTGTCTAGGCGGTGGGGATGGAGTCCTATGGGCGACCCCATGAAGACCCTGCTCACCCTCCTTGTCGCGCTCTTGGCCGCGGTTCAGGCCCCGGCCCAGACGCCCGCCACCCCCAAGGCCAAGGCTCCCGCCGCCAAGGCGAAGACGCTCGACGACCAGTATGTCCTGACGGCCGACTCCCACGAGCAGCCGGGCATACCCAAGGGAGAAGTGATGGAGTTTGAGCTCAAGGACTCCAAGGCCTTCCCGGGCTACCCCCGCAAGTGGGCGATCTACGTCCCCAAGCAGTATGACGGCTCGAAGCCGGCCTGCCTGATGGTGTTCCAGGACGGCCTCGGCTATTCCTCGCGCACCGGCGCCTGGCGCGTGCCCACGGTCTTCGACAACCTGATTCACAAGGGCGACATGCCCGTGACCATCGGACTGTTCATCAACCCGGGCTTCGTGCCCGACGCCAAGAACCCCAAGGGCAAGGACGCCAAGGGCCGCCCGCTCGGGAAGTCCAACCGCTCCTTCGAATACGACAGCGTGACGCCGCTCTTCGCGCAGTTCCTCATTGAAGAGATGATCCCGATGGTCGAGGCCAAGGGCTACAAAATCTCCAAGGACCCCGCCCGTCGCGCCATCGCCGGCGCCTCCTCCGGCGGCATCTGCGCCTTCAACGCCGCCTGGCACCGCCCCGACCAGTTCAGCAAGGTGTTCACGACCATCGGCAGCTTCACCAAGATCCGCTGGAACATCAGCGGAGGCAAGGAGACCGGCGGCGACGTCTACCCCGACTGGGTGCGCCAGAACCCCCGCAAGAACATCCGGGTCTACCAGCAGGAGGGCTCCAACGACCTGCTCAATGAGCACGGCAGCTGGCCCGAGGCCAACCGCAAGATGGCCGCGGCCCTGAAGGAGAAGGGCTACGACCACGTCTACGTGGAAGGTGAAGGTACCCACAATTCCAAGCACGGCGCCATGCTCCTCCCCGAAGCCCTGCGCTGGCTCTGGCGCGACGTCCGCTGATCCCATGCGACGCCTGCTCCCCCTGCTCGTCCTCTGCGCGCCGCTCGCGGCCGCGGATTCGGACTTCCTCCCGATGCTCGACCCGCAGCTCTCCCAATGGGAGAAGTGGCTCGGGCCGGTGCATCGTGACTTTGAGGTACCCGGTTACGTCCGTGGCAAGACCGCCAAGGAGGACCCCGTACTCGGACTCAACAACGACCCGCTCAAGGTCTTGACGACCCGTCAGGAAGGCGGCGAGACGGTCCTGCACATCACCGGACAGGTCTTCGGCGCCCTCACGACGCTGGACTCCTACGAGAACTTCCATCTGAAGACGGAGCAGCGCTGGGGCGAGAAGCGCTGGGTGCCCAGGGTGGACAAGGTCCGCGACAACGGCATCCTCATCTTCTGCGTCGGCGAGCATGGCGCGCAGGGCAAATACTGGATGCGTAGCCAGGAGCTGCAGGTACAGGAAGGCGACATCGGCGACTGGTGGCCGCTGGCCGGCGCGATGGCCGACATGCCCATCCGCACCGACGACCCGGTCAAGACGCGTGTCTACGACCCGAAGGGCAAGGTCACGACGGTCACGGCGCGGGTCTGGCACGGCACGGAATACCCCGAGAAGCCGTTCGGCGAATGGAATCTCATCGAGTGCTACGCCCTCGACGGCCACGCGGTCTTCCGGCTCAACGGCAGGACGGTGAACGTGCTGCTCAACTCCCGTTACAAGGAGAAGGGCTCGACGACGGAGGTCCCGCTGCGTTCCGGCAAAATCCAGATCCAGTCCGAGGCCGCCGAGTGCCACTACCGGCGCATGGCGATCCGCCCGATCAAGTCCTGGCCCGCCGAAGTCGCCGGGGACATCCCCGCCTCGCATCGTCGCTGAGCGATGCTCTCGCTCACCGGCATCTCGAAGTCATTCGGAGGCCTGCCGGTGCTCCATGAGGTCTCGCTCGCGATCAATGCGGGCGAGGTGCACGCCCTGATGGGCGAGAACGGCGCGGGCAAGTCGACGCTGATGAAGGTCATCGCGGGGCTGCACGCCTCGGACGGCGGCTCGATGCGCCTCAAGGACGCGCCCTTCGCTCCGGCCTCGCCCCACGCGGCCCTGCTGGCCGGTGTCGCGATGATCCATCAGGAGCTCATGCCCATCCCTGACATGACGGTGGGCGAAAACATCCTGCTGGGGGCCGAACCCTGCGGCCCCCTGGGACTGGTCGATCGCGGCGCGGTGCGCGCCCGCGCCCGGGCCTTGCTCGCCGAACTCGACTGCGACCTGAGTCCGGACGCCCCCATGCGCACGCTCAGCGTGGGTCAGACGCAGGTGGTGGAGATCGCCAAGGCGCTCGGACGCGAAGCCGACGTGCTGCTGATGGATGAACCGACGGCCGCGCTCTCCGACCACGAGGCCGCCGCGCTCTTCCGCGCCATCGCCCGGCTCAAGGCGAAGGGCGTGGCGGTGGTCTACACGACGCACAAGATGGACGAGGTGTTCCGCCTGGCGGACCGCATCACGGTGCTCCGCGACGGCAGGCATGTGGTCACCGCTCCCGCCCGCGAACTGGACCAGGAGCGTCTCATCACCCACATGGTCGGAAGGCCGATGTCGGAAGTGTTTCCGCCCCGGGGGAAGACCTACGACGAGGTGGTGCTGGAGGTCGATGGGCTCTCCCGCAAGGGTCGCTTCGAAGGTGTCTCTTTCAAGATCCGCAAGGGAGAGGTGCTCGGTCTGGCAGGTCTGATGGGGGCGGGGCGCACGGAAGTCGCCTCCGCGGTCGCCGGGCTTGTGCCGGCCCCCTCAGGCGAGATGCACCTGCGCGGCAGGCCGTTCCATCCGCAGACTCCCGGCGAGGCGCTGGCCGCAGGGGTCGCCATGGTCACCGAGGACCGCAAGGGCCAGGGCATCGTGCCCGCCCTGCCCATCCGTGAGAACATCACCCTCTCGGCCCTCGCCACGCTCTGCCATGGCGGCGTCATCGACCGCACCGCGGAGGCCGAGGCCGCCCGCTCCGGCATGCGGGACTTCAGCATCCGGGCGTCCGGACCCGAACAGCCGGTGGGACAGCTCAGCGGGGGCAATCAGCAGAAGGTGCTGCTGGCCCGCGCGCTCCTGAACCGCCCCGAGGTCGTCGTGCTCGACGAGCCCACGCGCGGCATCGACGTCGGCGCCAAGGCCGAGATCTACGCCCTCATTCGCCGACTGACCGACGAAGGTCGCGCCGTGCTGCTGGTCTCCTCCGAACTTCCCGAGGCCATCGCCCTCTCGCACCGCCTGCTCGTGCTCCGGCAGGGTAAGGTCGCCGCCGAGCTCGACGCTTCGAAGACGACGCAGGAAGAAGTCCTCCGCCACGCCATGCCCCTCTGATTCCATGAACCTCCGACTTGATCGCAGCCTCCTGCACCGCTTCGGCATTCTGCTCGTCCTGCTGGCGGTGGGCCTGGGCCTCTCCCTGGCCACCGAATCGTTCCTCACCGTTTCGAACCTCACCAACGTCGCCCGGCAGGTCTCCATCAACGGCATCCTCGCCGTCGGCGTGACCTTCGTGCTCCTCACCGGCGGCGTCGACCTTTCGCTCGGATCCGTCGTGGCGCTAAGCGGCGTCGTGTGCGCGACCTTCGCCCACCCTTCCGCCGACGGCCACCCCCTGTTTATTCCCGTGGCGGCGGGCCTGCTCACGGGCGCCGCCTGCGGTCTGGTGAACGGCGGACTCGTCACCAAAGGCAATGTCGCACCCTTCATCGTGACCCTGGGCATGATGACCGTGGCCCGAGGCCTTGCGCTCATCGTGAGCGGCGGACGCCCCGTGGCCGACATGTCCGAACGCCTCACGGCCCTGGCCGGGGACGTCGGCGGCGTGCCCATCCCGCTCCTGTTCTTCGCCGCCGTGGCCTTGGCCGCATGGGCGTTCTTACGGCGCTTCCGCCTGGGTCGCCACGTCTACGCCGTCGGTGGCAACGAACAGGCCGCGCGGGCGGCGGGCATCTCGGTCGGCCGGGTGAAGCTCTTCGTCTACGTCCTGTGCGGCCTGATGGCCGGACTCGCGGGCGTGGTGCTCGCCGCGCGCATCACCACCGGACAGCCGAACGCCGGCGTCGCTTACGAGCTCGACGCCATCGCGGCCGTCGTCATCGGCGGCACGAGCCTGTCCGGAGGGATCGGTTCGGTGGCGGGCACGGTCCTGGGCGTCATCCTCATCGGGGTCATCAACAACGGCTTGGACCTCATGAGCGTGTCCTCTTATTACCAGCAGGTGGTCAAGGGGGTCATCATCGTGGGTGCGGTTTGGCTCGACCGTCGGCAGGCCCGGGGCTAAATCAACGGGACATGCGTCCCGCCCCGTTCCATGTCCTAGGCGCCCTTGCGGCCGCCGCCCTGATCGCTTTGGCCGGCTGCAAGAAGCAGGCCGAGAAGAAGCCCGGCGAGCTGCTCATCGGTTTTTCCTCCCGTGACATGTCGGCCGAATACACCGCCCGACTCTCCGAGGCCGTGGTGGACCACGGAAAGTCGCTGCCCGGAGTGAAGGTCATCATGGTCGACGCACAGGCGGACGCCCAGCGCCAGATCAGCCAGGTGGAGAACTTCATCTCCCAGAAGGTCGACGCCATCGTGCTCAACCCGTGCGAGTTCGAGGCCTCCGCCCCGGCGGTCGAACGCGCTAAGGCCGCCGGCATCCCCATCGTGAACGTGAACCAGGTCACGAAGGCCGACGGCGACGCCTACGTTGGCTCCAATGACGAGGACGCGGGTCGCATCGCCATGGAGGCGATCGCCAAGAAGCTCAACGGCAAGGGCGGCGTGCTCATGCTGCACGGCATCATGGGCACCTCGGCCCAGCTGCATCGCGAAAAGGGCGCGCGCGAGGTGCTCGCTCGCACGCCCGGCCTCACCCTCGTCGACCATCAGACGGCCTCCTGGGAGCGCGCCAAGGCGATGGCCCTGATGGAGAACTGGATCCAGGCCCACCGCGGCAAGTTCCAGGCGGTCTTCGCCCACAATGACGAGATGGCCATGGGCGCCCTCATCGCCCTCGAGCGCGCCGGCCTCAAGGGCCAGGTCTACGTCATCGGCATCGACGCCATCGCACAGGCGCTCGACGCCGTGAAGGCCGGCCGGCTCGACGCCACGGTCTTCCAGGACGCGGTCGGCCAGGGCCGCGGCGCCCTCGACACCGCGATCAAGCTGGCCCGCAAGCAGCCCCACGAGAAGCAGACCTACATCCCCTTCCGCCTCGTGACCCGCGAAAATCTCTCCGAATTCACCAAATGAAACCCGCCATGCTCCGCCTCCTCTCCTTCCTCACCCTCGGCCTCGTGGCCGCGCAGGCCTCCGCGGCCGACACGCGTCTCTTCGAGATGCGCGTCTACTTCGCCAACGAAGGCAAGCTCGACGCCCTGCACGCCCGCTTCCGTGACCACACGATGAAGCTCTTCGAGAAGCACGGCATGACGAACCTCGGCTACTTCGTGCCCGCCGGCGCCAACCCCGAGCGCAAGCTGGTCTACTTCCTCGCCTACCCCGACAAGGCCGCCCGTGACGCCTCCTGGAAGGGCTTCATGAACGACCCGGCCTGGAAGAAGGCCTTCGCGGACTCCCACAAGGACGGCGTGATCGTCGCCCGCGCCGAGAACGCGTTCCTCACCGCCACCGACTACTCCGCCCTGGCCGAAGCCAAGAACTACGGCGTCGGCGCCTTCGAACTACGCACCTACACGACCGAAGCCGGCCGCCTGCCCAACCTCAACGCCCGCTTCCGCGACCACACGCTGAAGCTGTTTGAGAAGCACGGCATGACCAACGTGACCTACTGGAACCTCGCCGCCGACCAGAAGGGCGCGAAGAGCAAGCTCGTCGCGGACAACACCCTGATCTACCTGCTGACCCACAAGTCCGAGGACGCCGCCAAGGCCAGTTTCGGCGCCTTCCGTGCCGACCCGGCCTGGATTGCGGCCAAGGAGGCCTCCGAGAAGAAGGCCGGAGGTTCCCTGACCATTAAGGACGGCGTGAAGTCCGAGTTCCTCGTCCCGACCGACTACTCCCCGGTCAAGTAAGCCGACCGACCAGTCTTCACAAAGCCCCTCTCCGAGGGGCTTTTTGTTGGCTAAGTCGATGATTTCGGCAATCTGTGCGCATGGATAAAACCCCCTCCCGACGTCGTTTCCTGTCCTCCTCGTTGCTGGGCCTGGGCGCCGTCGGCGCCCTGACTGACGCCAAAGCGGCGCCCTCCCCGGGAACTTTCAGCGAACCCGCCCGCGAACTCCCCGTGGACGACTGGGCGGATGTGATCGTCTGCGGATCCGGACCCGCTGGCGTGACGGCCGCCATCGCCGCCGCCCGGGCAGGCGCCAAGGTGAGGCTCATCGAGACGCACGGATCGCTGGGCGGGGTCTGGACTTCATCGCTGCTGGGATACCTGCTCGATTTCGACAAGCCGGGCTTCAATCAGGAACTGGTCGGGCTGCTGCGCAAGCGGGAC
>JBJTTY010000115.1:0-2249 GCA_046080425.1 Verrucomicrobiota bacterium | reverse complement strand
GGGGCGAAGCCAGCAGGCGGTCGACGACTTTGGCGTAGGCGTCAGGCGAGGCGTCGGCCTCGAAAGCGGCGATCTCGGCGGGCGTCGGCGGCAGGCCCGTCAGCACATAGGTCGCGCGACGGAGGAGGGTGGCTTTGTCGGCCGGAGCGGCGGGGGTTATGTCGGTGGCGGCAATCTTTGCGTTGAGGAAGCGGTCGATCGGGCTGGCGGCTTTGCCGGCAGGGACAGCGGGCGAGGTGATCGGCTGGAAGCTCCACCAGTTCCGGCGGACCTGCAGGAGGTCGGACCAGGTCGCCGTGATCGAGTCCGTCGGTTCCTTGTCCCGGGGGTCGGGCGCCCCGCGGCGGACCCATTCCTTGAAGTCGGCGATGATGCGCGCGTCGAGCTTCGGACGCTTTTTGGGCATCTTGAGGTCCTCGTGCTCGTGCGTGATCGACTGGATGAGGAGGCTCTTGTCCGGGTCGCCGGCGATCAGCAGCGGGCCCGTCTCGCCGCCCTTGAGCATCGCCGCGCGGTGGTCGAGCCGCAGGTCGCCCTTCTGCTTCTTGGCGTCATGACACTCGTAGCATTCGGCCACCAGGGCGGGGCGGATGCGCGATTCGAAGAACTCGAGGTCCGCCGCGGACGGCTGCGCGGCCAGCGGCACGGCCGCCGTCAGCAACGTCGTCAGAAGGGGCGTGCGCAAACGCGTCGGCATCGGGGTGGGGCGTAGGATTGGCCTGTCAGGGGCTTCCGCAACCATCATCAACGACAAGCCGGAACGCCGTCGGTTCCTGCTTACTTTCCGTCGGCGCAGCCGGGCAGGGCCACCTGGGCCAGCCAGTCCTTCACCTTGGCCTGTTCCGATTCCGGGAAGGCGTGGCCGACCCCCTTCATCTCGCTGGCGGTGACCTTGGCGCCCTTGGCCGCGAGAGCCTTCGAGAAGGCCGCGCCATTCGGACGGTTGGGGCTCTTTTCGCCCCAGCAGACGTAGGCGTATCGTCCGCTGAGCGGATGCATGGTGCCGATGGAGGTGTAGCTGTTTCCGCCCCCGTCCGCGGCGATGAAGATGCCGAAATGGTCGGACGGCCGCGGTCCTTCGAAGCGTGCGCGCAGCATGCCGTCGATGGAGTGTCCGCCGTTGCTGAAGCCGGCCAGGATCGAGCTACGGCGTTCGACGTTGGGCAGGAGCCGGTGCACGTCCTCGAGCATCGTGCGATGGTAGGCCCAGATCTTGGCGAAGTCGCCGACCATGGGCGGGTAGGCGGGATTGGCGGCGCCCTTGGGGTAGGGCAGGCCGACCAGGATGAAGTCGCCCGGCGGCAGGAATCCCGAGGACGGAGCGGTGCCGCCTTCTCCGCCCGCGAGCCAAGCGACCAGCGGGAACTTCCTGCCGGCATCGTAACCGGCGGGGATGCGCACCTCGCACGAGGCCGTGCGGCCGCGACGGTCAGGAGTCAGGTCGGGGAACTCGAGCGTCAGCGCGGCGCCCGGCATTACCTTGTCGGCCAGCGGGTGCGGCGCGGCCGAAAGGGTCAGGCAGGAGGCCAGGAGTGCGACGACGCGCATGTCCGTCGGTCACTCCAGCACCTGGATGTGATTGATGCTGGTGAACTGACGATGGTCGGTGAATTGACGGACGGGCTTCTTCTGCGCGTCGACCTCGAAGATCTGGGCGGTGGCGCCGAGGTGGCCGTGGCCGAGCCAGTTCATCACGATGGTGTTGCCGTTGGCCAGGCGCTCGACCGAGCTCGCAAGGTAGAGGGGGTTGTCGGTGACTTCGTTGGGGCCGATGTTCCAGACGGCCTTGCCTGACTTGTCATATTCGACGACCCCGTCGCCTTCGCCGAGGGCGACGAGCCAGTTGCCGTTGGCGAGCTCGCGGACGTCGTGGACGTCCCCGTTGACCGGCTGCTTGCGTAGGAGCTTACCATCACCGGAGAGTTCGAGGACCGCGCGGTCGCCCTTGGCGCTCACGAGGTAGCGTCCGTCGGCCGTCTTGCGACAGCCGCGCATTTGTTCGTGGGTGCGGATGGTCGGGGTCAGCGGCACTTTGATTTCCTTGGCGATCTTGCCGTCACGACCGATCTCGAGGAGGCGTCCAGGGCCGCATTCGACCACGAGGACATGTCCGTCAGGAAGCGGCTGGCAGCCCTGGATCTCGGTCTTGGCGTCGGCGAAGTATTCCCAGGCCACGGACTGGTCGGGGCGCACTTCCTTGGCGCCCTTGACGTGGCTGAAGAGCACGTTGCCGTTGGGCAACAGCCAGG
>JBJTTY010000114.1:0-2371 GCA_046080425.1 Verrucomicrobiota bacterium | reverse complement strand
GGCGTCCTCGTGCAGCGTCTCGTTCTCGTCCGAGGCGAACTTCTCGACCTCGAGCCCGTGCCCCCGGCATTCCGGGCACCAGCCGCGGGGGGAGTTCCAGGACAGGTGCTTCGGATCCACCTCGGGGTAGGATTCCCCCGTGGAAGGATCGCAGCGCGACGTGGAGAGAAACGCCGTCTGGGCGCCGCGCGCGTCGAGCAGCACGGCGGAGCCGCGGCCCATGGCCAGCGCCTCCCGCAGCAGCGCGCGTACCGCCTTCTCGCCGGAATCCTCCGTCCCGTCCGGGCGCGAAGTGCGGAGCCCGGGCAGGATCTCGCCGACGACCGCGTCGACGTCGTGCTCCGCGTAGCGGTCAAGTCCTTCGAAGCCCTGCGTGCCGACCAGCTTCCCGTCGCAGCGCAGGCGCCGGATTCCGCGGCCCTCGGCCCATTCCGCCAGCGGGCGGTGGTGGCCCTTGCGGGCGCGCACCAGCGGCGCCGCGACGAGCAGCGCGCCCTTGCGCAGCTTCTTCGCGCGGTTCAGCGCCGCGCGCGCGACCGCATCGGCCGTCAGTTCCTCCAGCGGTTCGCCCGTGACCGGCGAGTGCAGCGTGCCCGCGCGCGCGAAGAGCACGCGCAGGTACTGGGCCACCTCGGTCACCGTGGCCACCGTGGACTTGGCCGAACCGCGCGTCACCCGTTGCTCGATGGCCACCGTGGGCGGCAGGCCGGTGAGCGCGTCGACGTCGGGCTTGGGCAGCTGCTCGACGAACTGGCGCGCGTAGGCCGAGACGCATTCCAGGAATCGCCGCTGTCCCTCGGAGAAGAGGATGTCGAACGCCAGGGACGACTTCCCGGAGCCCGAGACGCCCGTCATCACCGTGAGGGAGCCGTGGGGCAGTTCGAGGTCGACGTCCTTGAGGTTGTGCTCGCGGGCGCCGCGGAGCGAGACCGACGTCGGCGGCCTGCGTCCGGCGTCGCCCGCCTGCGCGGTGAAAGTCTCCCCGTCGCCGGCGAGGAACGAACCCGTGGGCGTGCGGCCGCGGGCCAGGGCTTCCGGCCGCCCTTCGGCCACCAGCAGGCCGCCGCCCGGCCCCGCCTCCGGTCCGAGTTCCAGCAGCCAGTCGCAGGAGCGGAGCACGTCGAGGTGGTGCTCGACCACGAGCAGCGAGTGTCCGGCGTCGACCAGGCGGTGCATGAGGCCGATGAGCCTCGCCACGTCCTCGCGGTGCAGGCCGGTGGTGGGTTCGTCGAGCAGCAGCAGCGCTCCGCCGCGGCCGGCCTCCACCTTGGACAGGTAGCGGACGAGCTTGAGCCGCTGCGCCTCGCCGCCCGAGAGCGTCGTCAGCGGCTGTCCCATCGTCAGGTAGCCCAGGCCCACCTCCTCCAGGCACGCCAGCTGTCCCGTGGCGGGCGTCCGGCCGCCGAGGAAGGCGCGCGCCTCCGTCACCGTCATGCGCAGGATGTCGCCCACGCTGCACCCTTCGTACTTGAAAGACAGCACCTCGTCGCGGAAACGACGTCCTTGGCAGGAGGGGCAGGGCAGGGCGACGTCGGAGACGAACTGCATCTCGACCGTCTCCCATCCGGCGCCGCCGCACCGTTCGCAGCGGCCCTCGCCGGAGTTGAAGGAGAAGTGGGAGGGCGTGAGGCCGGCGGCGGCGGCCTCCGGCGAGCCGCCGATGAGGTTGCGCACCGCGTCCCACGCCCCCACGTAGAGGGCGGGGTTGGAGCGCGGCGTGCGCACGGCCGGAGACTGGTCGACGAGCGCCACTTCGGACGGCTCGCGGTCGAACTGGATCCAGCGTCGTCCGTCGCGCTCGTCGCCGGACTCGGGATCGCGTCCGCCGATGACCTGGTGGAGCAGGGTGGACTTGCCCGAGCCTGAGACGCCGCAGAGTCCGACCAGCCGTCCCAGCGGAATCGAGGCTGAGAAGTCCCTCAGGTTGTTGGCGCTCGCCCCCGTGACCCTGAGCCGAGGCGTGCCGTCATCGACTTCACGGGCCGTCCGGACCGTCGGCTGGCGACGGCCCGACAGCCAGGCGCCCGTCACCGAGTCCTTGCACTTGAGCACGCCCTTGGGCGGCCCCTGGTAGATGAGATCGCCACCTTCCGCGCCGGGGCGAGGCCCGATTTCCACCAGCCAGTCCGCCGCGCGCATGACCGATTCGTCATGCTCCACCACGACGACCGTGTTGCCCTGGGACACGAGCCCGCGCAGGATCTCCGTCATCCGCGCGAGGTCGCGCGCGTGCATGCCCACGCTCGGCTCATCGAGCACGAAGACCGTGTCTGCGAGGCTGGCGCCGAGGCAGGAGGTGAGGTTGACGCGCTGAACTTCTCCGCCGGAAAGCGTGCGGGACAGCCGGTCGAGCGTGAGGTAGCCGAGGCCG
>JBJTTY010000113.1:0-18064 GCA_046080425.1 Verrucomicrobiota bacterium | reverse complement strand
GGGCTCGCCGCCGCGAGGGGGCATGCTGGCATGGTGACACGGGGACAAGGGGGAGCTGCGAGGGGCAGGCAGTTCTGATGCAAAGAAGCTGCCTCGGGCAGGGCGGCCATTACCATGGCGGGCGTTCGCCCACGGACGTGATGGCAATCACGTCCCTACCTCACCATCTTCCCCCACCCGGCCATCGTCTGCTTGAGCAGTTCTTCAGACTCCATCTTGATACCGTAGCCCTGGAAGCCGAAGGGGCCACGATAGCCAGCGGCGTGTACGCCTGAAACGAAGGCCTTCACGTCATAGGAACCTCGCCCGAGAGGCTGGATGAGCCGGTCCCAGCCCATCTTGGCGGTGTCGCCGGCGTCGGCGCCGTTGATGGTGACGAACTCCAGCCTGGGCAGGGCCCGACGGATGAGGGGCAGAGGATCGGCCTGTCCGCCGTCTACCTTGAGCCAATGGCAGAGATTGAAGGTGACGGTGAGGCGGGGGTCGTTGATGCGCTCAACGGCGCGCAGGCAGGTCTCGAACCGGTCGCCCCAGAAACCGGCATGCGGGTAGAGCGAGATCCGGACCTTCCGGGGTCCGGCGTGATCAAGCAGACGGCGCAACGTGGCGTCCACGACGGCCTCGCGCGCCCGCTCCACGGGAAGCGAAGCGTAGCCCTCGCCGACTTCGACCTTCTGGATCGCGAGCCAGAGCACGACGTCGAGTCCGGCGAGGTCATCGACCGCGCGGGTGAGGTCGGCGGGCAACGCGGAATCCCGCGCGTCGAAACGGGCCACGTGGTAGGCGTTGAAGAACTTCAGTCCCCGGGTGCGGAGCGCCTCGGCGTGGACCCGGGCCGAGGAAGGTCGTCCGCCCAATCCAGCGTAGCCGAGCTCAGCGAGCAGCGCGGCGTTCTCGGCCGGCGCCAGACGCGCCGCGGTGTCCATGGCGAAGAACTCAGGCCCGTCCGGCGCGGAAGAAGCGCAGCCGCAGAGGCCGCAGGTCAGCGAAAGCAGGAGGAGTCTCATGGTCGAATCGTGACGCCGCGCTCACGCAGACGGCCGACGAAACCATCGGCGTCTGGCGGGGTGATGATGAAGCTGCGGAAGAGGCCCGTCCGCCGGCGTAGACGCACCACGCGGGAGGGCCGGAGCGAGACCGCGTAGTGCTCGTTCCAGAAATCCCAGCGGCGGTCGGCCCATTCGATGTCGGCCAGCGGGACCTTGCGGACCGTCCGACCGTACATGAGCACCCGCACATGCGCGTCGTCGACCGCGAACGACATCCCGGCGCACACCGCCCAGGTGAGCAGGACGGCAACCGTGATCGCCGCCAGAAGGGGTGCCAGATGGACGAGGAGCTCCACGGGAGACATCAAACCCCGCCATTTCGGGGTGGCAACACCGCCAAGACCATCCTCGCCTTGCCCCGGAGGGCGTGAGGGGTTGGATGAGGGGATGGCGAAAGCCTTCCGACCGGCCAACACCAACGCCCTCTGGGCGGCCGTCGGCGTGCGCACCCTGCGTCAACGGGGCCTCACCCACGTGGTGATCTCACCCGGCTCGCGCTCGACCCCCATGGCCGCGGCCTTCGCGGAAGAAGCGGGTGTTCAGGTGACCGTGGCCCTGGACGAACGCTCGGCCGGCTTCATCGCCCTGGGCATCGCCAAGGCGACCCGCCGCCCCGCCGCCCTGCTCTGCACTTCAGGCACGGCGGTCGCCAACTACCTGCCGGCGGTGATCGAGGCACGCATGTCGGCCACGCCGTTGCTCGTGCTCTCGGCGGACCGTCCGCCCGAGCTGCGCGAGTGCCACTCCGGCCAGACCATCGCCCAGAACGGCGTCTTCGGCGCCTATCCCGTGTGGGCCGCGGAGTCCGCCGTGCCCTCCGCCGACCTTGGACTGCTGCGCCACTGGCGGCAGATGCTGACGGACGCCTGGCAGCGAAGCCGAGGCCCTCTGGCGGGCCCCGTGCACCTCAACCTGCCCTTCCGGGACCCCCTGCCTCCCTCTGAGCCTGAAAAAGGCTTCCGCCTCCCCAAGGGCTTCAGCCTCGAGCAATTCACCGCATCGGCGGATGGACTTCTGACCCATTGGATCCAGGCAGGCGTACCGCTCTCGGCCAAGCACCTCGCGACCTTCGTGCGCCCGGAGGGTGACCGGGGCGTCATCGTCGTCGGTCCGCATGCGCTGAGCGACCGCAAGGAAGACACTCAGGCCGTGCTCGAACTCTCCCGACGCACCGGCTGGCCCATCTTGGCGGACGGAGCCGGCACCCTGCGCGGCGACCTCGCCGACACCGGCAGCATCGTCTCCGCCTACGACCTCATCCTGCGCGACAAGCGTCTCGCCCGCGTCCTGCGGCCCAAATACGCCGTGCTCATCGGCCCGTTGCCGACCAGCAAGGTCCTGCGGGCCTGGCTGAAGGAGGCCGACGTGGAAGCCTGCCAGGTCGGCCGGCCCGGCGAGAACGTCGACGTGACCCATTCACGCTGGAGCCGGCTTGACGCGCGCCTCGTGCCCTCCGGCGAAAAGGCGTCCGCGCGCGCCTCCGCTTACACCACGGCGTGGCGGACCGCGCAGGCAATCGCCGTCAAGAGGCTCTCGCGCATCGCGAACGTCGACTGGCCCTTCGAGGGGCGGGCCGTGGCCATGCTGGAGGAGGCCCTCGGCGCGGACGACCGCCTCTTCGTGGCCAGCAGCATGCCCATCCGCGACCTCGAGTGGTTTTACCATCCCGCCGGCCCCGGCCCGGAGATCCTCTGCAACCGTGGCGCCAACGGCATCGACGGCACCGTATCGACCGCGCTGGGCGCCTCGCTCGACGGCCGACGCACCGTGCTGCTTTGCGGCGACCTCGCCTTCCTGCACGACTCCAACGCGCTGCTCTCCGCCTACGGCCACCGCGGCGACCTCACGGTCGTCGTGATCAACAACCAAGGCGGCGGCATCTTCAATCACCTCGCCGTCGCGCAGAGCGCCCGTTTCGAACAGCTCTGGGGCACGCCGCAGCCGACCGATCTCGGCAAGCTCTGCGGCGCGCACAAGGTGCGCCACGATCTCGCCGACGGCTGGAGCGACCTGCGTCGCCTCCTCGAAGTCCGCGGCAAGGGCGTCCGCGTCATCGAATTCCGCACCGACCGCGAAGCCGATGCGGCCTGGCGGCAGAAATCTTTCCTCTGAACAACATGAGCCTCATCCACCTCTCCCTCCTGTTCGCGACCGCGACTTTGGTCGCGGCGGACAAGGCCGAACCGAAGGCGGCCGCAGCCAAGCCCTCGCCCCGGGCCGAACTCAAGTCGCAGGTCGCGCCGGGCGCCGCGCTGAAGTTCGAATTCCCGGAGCTGACCGTGGATCGCAAGGGGGCGGTGGCGACGTGCAATCTCGTGCTGCCGGCGAACTACGAGCCGACGAAGAAATACCCGTTGGTCGCGTGGTTGGGCGGCGGCGAAGGCGGCAACCAGCCGAAAAAGTCGTTCCTGCCGGAAGGCGACTTCATCCTCGTCGGCCTGCCCTACCCCAAGGGCGCGAACAATCCCGCCCAGGCGAACATGGTCGGAGATTACGCCAAGGTCTGGGCCTACCACCGCTTCATGCTGGATGAGATCGCGAAGGTCGTCCCGAACATCGACAAGGCGCGCTCGATCATCGCGGGCTTCAGCAACGGCGGACATTCGATCGACGGCATGCTGCGCCTGAGCAGCGGCCCCAAGCTCGCCGATTACTTCGGGATCTTCGTATTCGCCGACGGCGGCGGCACGGCTTACTCGTCGAAAGGCAACCTGCCCGACCTCAAGGGCAAGTTCGCCTATGCCTGCTGGGGCTCTGAGAAAGGCTCTAACAAGCCCAACACCAGCCAGCTGCCCAAGGCCCTCAAGGCCAAGGGCGCGACGGTCGTCGGCAGCGAGATGGCCGGCGTCGGCCACGCCTTCGCCGAATCCGAACACCCCAAGGTCGCCGAGTGGCTCGAGAAGGTCGCGCTGGCCGCTCCGGCGAAGAAGTAGGCCTAGAAATAGGCCTTCAGGAACTCGGCTTCGACGCTGCTCAGCGGCGAATCGCCGGTGGCCATGGCCACTGACTTCGGGAAGCGCTGGTGTTCCGCCGGCAGCACGCGGAAGCCGTGGCGTTCATAGATCGCCGGTTTGACCTCCGAAAAGAGCAGGAAGCGCACATCCGGCTGGGCGAAGCGATGGAGCTCCATGCCCGCACGCAGGAGCAACGAAGCGTAGCCTTTGCCCCGCTGCTCCGGTGAAGTCGCCACGGAGGCCAGACCGATGAGACATTCGCGGAAACGGAGGACGTTCAGGCCCGAGACCGGGCGGCCATCGGCATCCTCGAGGAGGTAACGCGTGCCGCGGACGTGGTTCCTATCGCGCTCGTAACTTGCGCAAAAGTCGTCGACGGAGTTGCCACAATTCCAGGCATCGAACCCGAACGCCAGCACGGTGCGCAGGTCCTCGGGCTGGACGAGACGGACGCGCCCGACGGGCGTGAACCGTTGGCGTCCATCCTCGAGCGCGCCCTCGAACATCGGCTGCGGACGGACCCACGTGCGTGCCTCGGGATTGTCATACAGACAGCGATAGACCACCTGCGGCGACAGGTCTTCGGAATGCGCCGCGACACCCAACCGGAGGTAATGGTTGCCCTTGTAGTGGCGATAGAGGGTCCAAGGCATGGCGGAGTAGGGCCAGAGTTAGGGCCAGGGCTTGGGCTAGGCAAGTCAGCGGGTTGGAGCCGCATCGGAGTGCACGATGAATCGTGCCCCACCCTCGTTCGCCCTACGGCGAACCAAGGACAGCACATGATACCGCCCTGAGCGTGTCACTGGCCCTAGCCCTAGCCCCAGCCCTAGCTCTGAACCATCACTTCGCCGGACCCCAGCGATGGCTGAGCGGGTGCAGGATGAAGAGGGGCGGCCCGACCACATCGCGGGCGGGCACCTCGCCCCAGCCGCGCGAGTCGAAGCTGTTGGCGGAGTTGTCACCCAGGGAGTAATACATGCCCGCCGAGACCGTGTGCTCGCGATCCAGCGGGATCGCATACTGATAGCCGCCGGCCGAGGGCAGGAATCCGTAATAGCCCTTGTCCACGGCCGGACGGTTGTTGAGCGCGACCGGCTCGGGCGTGGTCGCCACCACCCCGTTCACGTGCAGGCGCCCTTCGGCGTCGACGCGGATGCGGTCGCCCGGCGTGCCGCCGACCCGCTTCACGTAATAGCTCTGGGAGGGTCGGCCGGCGCCGTCCGCCAGACCCGGGATGTTGCCCGTCTGGAACACGAACGTATCGCCACGGACCGGATTGCGGAAGTGATAGGACACACGGTCCACGAAGAGGAAGTCGCCCGTCTTGATGTCGAAGTTGAGCATCGGCTGCCCCTTCTTCACGAAGACCCCGGTGCGCAGCGCCTCGCCCCTCGGGCCGTTGACGATCAGGTTCTCCTTCCGGGCGCGCTCGAAGACCGCCGTCCAGCGGTCCGCGTCCTGCCGACGCGGCGTGAGCGCGGCCTCCTTCGGGAAGAACGTGCGGAGCAGCACGCCCTCGAAGCCGAAATCACCCGGCACCGTGATGGACTGCGGCGTGTCGCCGGCGAGCAGCACGTAGGTGTCATCACGTCCGCCGAAGAGACCCGTGCTGAGCAGGCCCGAATTCCGGACGCTTCCCTTCTGCGCCATAGAATATTCAGCGGTCCTTCCGTAGCCGAACCTCTGCAGCGGGATGAGCACCTCTCCGTCGGCCGGAGCGGTCATCACGTGCGTCGAGGTCCACTGCAGAACGTTGAAGGCGCGCATCACGGGGTCGGGCACGGCCTCCCCGGGGGCGCGGACCTCGGCCGTCATGCCGTTGTAGGTCGGCCACATCGAGTTCGTGGGAATCTTGAACGGCTGGAAGAAGAAACTGCGGATGCCGCCGGCGACAATCGCGGCCATGACCACCATGTCCACGAAGTCGGCCGTCGCGCTGACGGGGTAGACCTTGCCCCCGACGCGCACCATCGTCCGGTGCAGGTCCATGATGGCGGACTCCACCGCCTGGATGTCAGGCCGGGGCTTCAGCTGGAGCTCCCGGGCGAGACGCTCCTCGTCGGCCCGCAGGGCGCCAAGTTCCTGCGCGGAGAGCACGTCGCCGCGGTAGAGACGGATGGCGCGGGCCATCTTGAACAGCGCCTTCGCAATCTTGCGCTGCTGACGCCGGTGACGGTAGTCCTCGAAGAAGCCCATGGGGATGAGGCACACTAGCCCTCCGGACCGGGAGGAAAAGCCAGAACGGAGCCCTCAGCCCTCGTTCTTGAGGATCTTGATGAACGCCTCCTGCGGGATGTCGACCTTGCCGATCTGCTTCATCCGCTTCTTGCCCTCCTTCTGCTTGTCCAGGAGCTTGCGCTTGCGGGTGATGTCACCGCCGTAGCACTTGGCCGTCACGTCCTTGCCCATCGAGCCAAGCGTCTCGCGGGCGATGACCTTGGACCCGATGGCCGCCTGGATGGCGATCTTGAAGAGCTGGCGCGGGAGGAGCTCCTTGAGCTTCTCGCAGAGCGCGCGTCCGCGCCCCTCGGCCTTGGAGGCGTGGACGATGGTCGAGAAGGCGTCGACCGGTTCCTCGTTCACCCGGATGTCCATCTTGACCAGGTCGGAGGTGACGTACTCGCCGAAATCATAGTCCATCGAGCCGTAGCCCCGCGTGATGGACTTAAGGCGGTCGTTGAAGTCTACCAAGATCTCGTTGAGCGGCAGCTGGCAGACCAGCACCACCCGTTCGGCGTCGATCGTCTCGGTGCGCTCGAGCAGCCCGCGCTTCTCCTGGATGAGGGCGAGCATATCGCCGATGGACGTGCCCGGGATGTGGATGTGGGCGCGGATGGTGGGCTCCTCGATGTGGTCGATCGCGGAGGGGTCGGGCATCATCACCGGGTTGTCGAGCACGTGCAGCTGGCCGTCCGTCGTGAAGACGCGGTAGACCACCGAGGGGTAGGTCGAGATGATGTCCAGGTCGTACTCGCGGCGCAGCCGCTCCTGGATGATCTCCATGTGGAGCAGGCCGAGGAAGCCGCAGCGGAAGCCGAAACCCAGCGCGGTGGAGCTCTCCGCGGTGTAGGAGAGCGCGGAGTCGTTGATGGCGAGCTTGCCGAGCGAGGTCTTGAGCTTCTCGTAGTCGGCCGTGTCGAGCGGGTAGATGCCGCTGAAGACCATGGGGCGGACCTCCTTGAAGCCCGGCACCGGGTCCTTGGCGCGGTCGGCGGCGAGGGTGATGGTGTCGCCGACCTTCACGTCGGCCACCTCGCGGATATTGATGACGATGTAGCCCACGCTGCCGGGCCCCAGCTCGTCGCAGGGCGACATGCGCGGGGAGAACGTGCCGACCTCCTTGATAACCGTGCGCACGCCGTTGTACATGAGCTCGATGCCCTGGCCGGGGCGGAAGGTGCCGGAGAAGACGCGGACGTAGCTGATGACGCCCTTGTAGGAGTCGAACAGCGAGTCGAAGACCAAGGCGCGGGCCTGCGGGTAGTCGGCCCAGCGGGGCTTGGGCACGCGCCGCACGATGGCCTGCAGGATGTCGTCGATGCCGATGCCCGACTTGCCGGAGGCGAGCACGGCGTCGTGGGCGGGGATGGTCAGGATGTCCTCCACCTGACGCCGGGCCTCCTCGGGGCGCGCGCTGGGCAGGTCGACCTTGTTGATGACGGGCACGATCTCGAGGCCCTGGTTCATGGCCAGGGTGGCGTTGGCGACCGTCTGGGCCTCGACCCCCTGGGAGGCGTCGATGAGCAGCACGGCGCCCTCGCAGGCGGCGAGCGACCGGGAGACCTCGTAGGCGAAGTCGACGTGTCCCGGGGTGTCGATGAGGTTGAGGACGTAGGCCTGGCCGTCCGGCGCGACGTAATTCATCGTCACCGGGTGGCACTTGATGGTGATGCCCTTCTCGCGCTCGAGGTCCATCGCGTCGAGCAGCTGCTCCTTCATCTGGCGCTTCTCGATGGTCTTGGTGTGCTCCAGCAGGCGGTCGGAAAGCGTCGTCTTCCCATGGTCGACATGGGCGATAATGCAGAAGTTGCGGATGTGATCCAGGGACACGGCGGGCGGTCTCGGCGGTTCAGGCGGGGAGGTCGGCCAGCTCGCTGAGCGAGGTGACGGCGGCCTCGGGAGCCGTGCGCTTCATCATGCCGGCGAGCACGCCGCCGGGACCGCATTCGAGGAAACGCGTGACGCCGGAAGCGGCCGCCGCGCGGCAGTCGTCCTCCCAAAGCACCGAGGAGACCACCTGGCGCACGAGGGCGGCGCGCAGGTCGGCGGGCTCGGAGAGGGTGCCACCGGAGACGTTGGAATAGACGGTGACCTGGGGACGGCGGAATTCGACGCCGGCGAGGAAGGCCTCGAAGGCGGCGCGGGCGGGCTCCATCAGGCGACTGTGGTAGGCACCGGCCACCACGAGCGGCTTCACGAGCTTGAAGGGGCCGAACTCCTTGGCGCGGGCGACCGCCTGGGTCACGCGGTCGGCGTCGCCCGAGATGACGACCTGTCCGGGGCAGTTGAAGTTGGCCGCGTCGATGTCGAACGCGGCGCAGAGCTTGGCGATGTCCTCACGGGAGCCCCCGATGACCGCGGCCATGCCGCCCTTGGTGCGGTCACAGGCATCCTGCATCAGACGGCCGCGCTCGGCCACGACCTTAAGGCCGGTCTCGAAGTCCCAGACCCCGGCGACGGCGTAGGCGGTGAGCTCGCCCAGGGAAAGGCCGAGGCAGGCGGAAAGGTCCTTGAGCTGGCCCCGCTCGCGGAGGATCGAGGCGATGGCGTAGCCTTGGACGTAGAGGGCGGGCTGGCAGACCCGGGTCTCGGTGAGGAGCTCCACCGGCCCCTCGAAGGAGGCCTTGCGGAGATCGAAGGGCAGGATGGCCGCGGCCCGGTCGTAGAGCGCCTTGGCGCTCGGGGAGCCCTCGTAAAGCGACTTGCCCATGCCGACGGCCTGGGCGCCTTGGCCGGAAAACAGGAGGGCGGTCGACATATGAACCTTGGAAGGAGGGAAAAAGGGGCGGGGGGTCAAGGAAGGGTTGGGGAAGCCCGGCCGGCCCTGTCTCTCTCTTGACCCATCAGGCCTTCCCCTGCCCAATCACGACACCTTTGACCATGCCTCTCGCCCTCCTCTCCGTCAGCGACAAGACCGGTCTCCTGCCCTTCGCCCAAGCCCTCGTGAAGGAGCACGGCTACCGGCTGCTCTCGACCGGCGGCACCGCCAAGGCCCTGCGCGACGCCGGACTGCCGGTCACCGACGTCGGCGAGCACACGGGCTTCCCCGAGATCATGGAGGGACGCGTCAAGACCCTGCATCCTAAGGTGCACGGCGGACTCCTCTGCCGTCGCGATTCGCACGAGCACCTCGAGCAGGCCAAGCGCCACGGCATCGACCTCATCGACCTCGTCGTGGTGAACCTCTACCCCTTCGAGGCCACCGTCGCCAAGCCCGGCTGCTCCTTCGAGGACGCGATCGAGAACATCGACATCGGCGGCCCGTCCATGCTGCGCAGCGCGGCCAAGAACCACGCCGCGGTCTCCGTCGTCACCGACCCGGCCGACTACCCGCGCGTGCTCGCCGCGATGAAGGATCCCGACGC
The DNA here is from genome assembly GCA_046080425.1 of Verrucomicrobiota bacterium. GTDB lineage: Bacteria > Verrucomicrobiota > Verrucomicrobiia > Opitutales > UBA953 > UBA953. The sequence goes on along the minus strand of JBJTTY010000113.1, from coordinate 8,476 downwards.
CCTCGCGGAACTCCGCCGTGAGCTCGCCCTCAAGGTCTTCCAGCGCACCTCGGCCTACGACGCCGCGATCGCCAACTACCTCGAGTCGCAGTCGCAGCCCGGCGAGGGCAACGTGCTGGGCCTGCCCTCCCGCTTCACCTCCACCCTGCCCCTGGCGCAGCGCCTGCGATACGGAGAGAACCCCCACCAGCAGGCCGCGCTCTACGGCTCGTTCCACGAGGCCTTCGACCAGCTCCAGGGCAAGGAGCTCAGCTACAACAACATCCTGGACATCACGGCGGCGACCTACCTGATCGGCGAGTTCGAGCGCCCCACGGTCTGCATCCTCAAGCACACCAACCCCTGCGGAGCCGCTTCGGGAGACACGCTGCTCGAGGCCTGGCACAAGGCCTTCGAGACGGACCGCCAGGCGCCCTTCGGCGGCATCATCGTGGCCAACCGCACGGTCGACCGGGGCCTCGCCGAGGCCATCGCCGAGATCTTCTCCGAGGTCATCATCGCGCCGGAGTTCGACGCCGATGCGCTGGCGATCTTCGGCAAGAAGAAGAACCTGCGCCTCATGCGCGCCAAGGTGGGCCTGCGCGCCGACACGCTGCGCGAGGTACGCGCGGTGATCGGCGGGGTGCTCGTGCAGGACCGCGACCAGAAGCCGGTCAACCCGCGCGATTTCAAGGTGGTCACGAAGCGCCAGCCCACGCCGGACGAGCTGGCCTCGATGCTCTTCGGCTGGCGCGTGGTGCGCCACGTGAAGTCCAACGCCATCGTCTACGCCGGCAAGGAGCGCACGCTCGGCGTGGGCGCCGGACAGATGTCCCGCGTCGACTCCTCCCGCATCGCGGTCTGGAAGGCCGGCGAGGCCAAGCTGCCCCTGGCCGGCTCAGCCGTGTGCTCCGACGCCTTCTTCCCCTTCCCGGACGGCCTCCTGGCCGCCGCCGACGCCGGCGCGACCTGCGCCATCCAGCCCGGAGGCTCGGTCAAGGACGCCGACGTGATCGCCGCCGCCGACGCGCGCGGCATGGCGATGGTGTTCACGGGAATGAGGCACTTCAGGCACTGAGTTCCGCATGGCGGAACTCAGTGCCTGAAGCGCAGGGGACACGCTGGCACGGTGACAAGGTGACAAGGGAAATTACCGCACCACGCGAGGCGGACTTCTTCCTTTTACGGGCGGCAATGCCGTCGCATCACCCCTTGTCACCGTGTCAACTTGCCCACTTGCCCCCTAGAGTTTGATGCCGATCTTCTCGAGGAGGCGGGCGAGGTCGTCATCGCTGGTGAAGGGAATCGTGATCGCGCCCTTGGCGCCCTTGCGGACGACGGAGACGTCGGACGAGAAATGCGAGGCGAGGCGCTTCTGGACGTCCTCGACCACGGTCTGGGCGGCGCGCTTGCGCTCGCCCTTGCGACCGCCGCCGAGCTTGCGCACCTCGGCCTCGAGGGCGCGGACGGAAAGGCCCTTCTCCACGACTAGGCGGGCGACCTGGACCTGATGGGCCTTGTTCTCGACGCCGAGGAGCACCTTGGCGTGTCCGGCGGAGATCTGCCCCTTGGCCAGGTAGCCCTGCACCTCGCGCTCCAGGGAGAGCAGGCGCACGGTGTTGGCGACGGAGGCGCGGGGGCGGCCTAGGCGGTCGGCCACGGCCTCCTGGGTAAGGTTGAAGTCGCGCATCAGGGATGCGACCGCGACGGCCTCGTCGACCGGATTGAGGTCGTCACGCTGCAGGTTCTCGAGGAGCGCCATGAAGGCGCTGGTCGCGTCGCTCGCCTCGACGACGCGGGCGGGGACGGTCTTCTGGCCGAGATGACGGAAGGCGCGCAGGCGGCGCTCGCCGGCGATGAGCTCATAGCCGCCGGCGACCTTGCGGACGATGACGGGCTGCAGAAGCCCCTCGGAACGGATGGACTCCGCGAGCTCGCGGATCGAGGCCTCGTCGAACTCCCGGCGCGGCTGGCGCGGGTTCGGCACGATCTGAGTGACCGCGATTTCGACGAGCTGCAGCGAGGGATTGGAAGGCGCGGCCGCGGGCTGGGCGGGCTGCGACGCGGGCGCGGTCTGGGCGGGACGGGAGACGCCGGCGCCGATGATCGCACCGAGACCGCGGCCGAGGTTCTTCTTGGGAGGTTGGGCCATGTTCAGCGGGCGGGTTCTTCAGGCTGGGGTATGAAAATCACGGCCCCGGCCTTGAGGTCGTTAGGGTTGCTGAGGCTGTTCGCCTTCAGAATCCACTCAACCTTGGATTTGTTGTTGCGGGCGACCTTGGTGACGGAATCGCCCGACTTGACGGTATATTTGACGCCAGTCTGAGGCATGTCGGCCGGGAAACCTTCGACCGGGGCGGACGGAGCGGGGCCGGAAGGAGCGGGGGCGGCGGGAGCGACCGGAGCGGGGCGACCCAGCGCTGCGTTCACCTGCTTAGTCAGGTCGGCGAGCGCCGCGTTGACGTCCCCGGTCTGGAGCTTGAGCCGACGGTCGAGTTCGGCGAGCACCTCGGCCTTGAGACGCGCGAGCGATTCCGCGTCGGCGCCCTTCGGGGCCGGAGCGGCGGGCGGCGGGGCCGCACGCAGCCGGGAGACCTCGGCGCGCAAGTCGGCGTTTTCGAGACGCAGCTTCTCGACCTCAGCCTTGAGTTCGGTGAGGTCCTGCTGGATGCCGACGAGCTGGGCCGAGTTCTGGGCGTGAGAGGGGAAGGCCGAGGCCAGAAGGAGCAGCAGGAGAGCCAGACGCATGCCCCAGCATTACCCGCCTAGACGCCGAGGGCAAGGGGTCTTGTCCACGGCGCCGTTCCTTTCTCGCCCCCGGGACGGACGCAGGCCACATTGCCCCCGATGTCCAGGATCCTCGTGGCCCTCTCCGGCGGCGTAGACAGCGCCGTGGCCGCCCTGCTGCTCAAACGGCAGGGGCATGAGGTGCATGCCGCCTATTTCCGCACCTGGATGAACGAGGAGGGCCTGCCTTTCCCCGGCGAATGCCCCTGGGAGGAGGACGTGCGCAACGCCAGGGCCGTGGCGGAACACCTCGCCCTGCCCTTCCGCGTGCTGGACCTCGTGGCCGACTACCGCCGGACAGTCGTGGAATACCTCGTCGAAGGCTACCGGCGCGGGCTCACCCCCAACCCCGACATCGTCTGCAACCGCGAGATGAAGTTCGGGGTCTTCCTGCGCAGGGCGGTCGACGAAGGCTATGATGCGATCGCGACGGGACACTATGCGCGCCGACGCGCCAATGCGGACGGCACCTTCGACCTGCTCGAGGGCGCGGACCCGAACAAGGACCAGTCCTACTTCCTCGCCATGATCCGGCAGGACCAGCTGGCGCGCGCCCTCTTCCCCGTGGGCGAGCTGCTCAAGCCTGACGTGAGGCAGATGGCCGCGGAGGCGGGACTGCCCAACGCGGCACGCAAGGACAGCCAGGGTATCTGCTTCCTCGGCCAGGTGCCGGTGCAAGATTTCCTCGAAAGGCATATCCCCGATTCCCCCGGCCCGATCGTGAACGCCGCCGGCAAGGCAATCGGCCAGCACCGCGGCCTCCATCGTTACACGATCGGCCAGCGCAAAGGCATCGGCCTGCCGTCCAACACCGACCACGAATACTTCGTCGTCGTGAAGAAGGATTTCGCGACCAACACCCTCCACGTGGCCTTCGACAAGCCCGACGCCCCCTGGCTCTACACCGCGGAGGCCGTCGCCCGGGACTTCACGTGGATCAACCGGCCCGTCGTCGGCGAACAGGACATCCTCGCCCGCGTGCGCTACCGCGACAAAGCCACCCCGGCCCGCTTCGTCCCGCAGGCCGACGGCACCGTCCGCCTCCGCTTCGCCGAGACCCAGCGCGGCCTCGCCCCCGGCCAGGTCCTCGCGGTCTACCACGACCGCGTCCTCATGGGCGGGGGAGTGTTCGTGTAAGCGAGGGGACACGTGGGCACGCTGGCACGTTGACAAGGGGAGATAGCCTCAGGGGGCGACCAAACCCTGAGGCTTAAATGCGCGGTTGTTTTACCCCTTACCCACGTGTCCCCATGTCAACGTGTCCCCTATTCAGTCGCTCTCTTGACCTTCTCCGCAACGTGCGGAGGGTAAGCCCATGCCCGAAGGCTCCGCCGTCCGCTCGATGTTCTCCGGCATCGCCTCGAGGTATGACCTTGCGAACCGCGTCCTCAGCCTCGGCCTGTGCGTCGGCTGGCGCAACCGCCTGGTGGAGGCCGTGAAGGCGGCCGGACCGCGCACCGTGGCCGACCTAGCCACGGGCAGCGGCGACGTGGCGTTCGCCTTGCGTGCGGCGCTGCCCGCGACCTCCGAAGTGACCGGCTACGACTTCTGCGAACCGATGCTCGAGCTCGGACGGCGACGGGCCGCCACGGAAGGCGTCGCACTGGAATTCCGGACCGGCGACTGCATGCGCCTGCCCCTCCACGACGCCTCGTGCGACGCCGTGACCATCGCCTATGGCGTGCGCAACTTCGAGGACCGCGGCAAGGGCCTCCAGGAACTGCACCGCATCACGAAGCCCGGCGGATCGGTCTTCATCCTGGAATTTTCCCAGCCCGACGCCTGGTTCGCCCCGCTGCACTTCATGCACGTGCGCTGTGTCCTGCCGATCGCCGCCGCCCTGCTCACCGGAGATCTAGGAGCCTACCGCTACCTCGGGACGAGCATCGCGGGATTCCCCGACGCCGAAGGGCTCTCGGCTGAACTCAAGGTGGCCGGATTCAGCCAAGTGTCCTGCGAACGCATGCTTTTCGGCACCGTGGCGCTGCACCGGGCGGTCGTCTGAATCAAAAAGTCCTTGCCTCAAAAGGCCCGTCCCCTTTGCTGAACGACCTCATCACGGGCCCGTGGTGAAATGGATATCATAACTGACTACGGATCAGTTGTTTGGGGTTCGAATCCCTACGGGCCCGCCACCTTGAGGGCGAACCGGCGTAAAAACCGGTTCGTCTCCTCGGTCGCATACGTCAGCTGACCGTGCCGGGACGGGGCTCGGGCATGCGCGCGCCCGAAGGATAGCTGAAGCTCCGTCCCTCGAAATTCCTCAGCTCCACGATGCCGTCCTGAATCGCCTGCACGTAGGCCGGATTGACGGGCACCTTGCCGCCGCCGACGGGCGCGTCGATGACGAACTGGGGCACCGCGTAGCCAGTCGTATGCCCGCGCAGCGAGCGGATGATCTCGATGCCCCGCTCCACCGGCACGCGCAGATGCGAGGAGCCCTCGATGAGGTCGCAGGCGTACAGGTAGTAGGGACGCACGCGGATCATGAGCAGCCGGTGGACCAGCGACCGCATCACCTCCTCGTCATCGTTGACCCCGCGGAGCAGCACCGACTGGTTGCCCAGCGGCACGCCAGCGAAGGAGAGCCGCTCGCACGCCGCGGCGAGCTCGGCCGTCACCTCCTTGGGGTGGTTGACATGGATGCTGAGCCAGACCGGCCCGTGACGCCGGAGCGCGTCGCAGAGCTCCGGCGTGACCCGCTGCGGCAGGAAGACCGGGATGCGGGAGCCGATGCGGATGAACTCGACGTGCGGGATGGCGCGGAGACGGCCGAGCAGCGCGTCGAGCTTGGCGTCGGAGAGCAGCAGCGGATCTCCGCCCGAGAGCAGGACGTCACGGATCTCCGGATGCGCGGCGATGTAAGCGAGCCCTTGCTCCAGCTCGGGATGGAAGTCGTAGGCCTGCGCGTTGGACACCAGCCGGCTGCGGGTGCAGTAGCGGCAGTAGGCCGCGCAGCGGTCCGTGACCAGGAAGAGCACCCGGTCCGGATAGCGGTGAACGATGCCGGGCACGGGCATCGTGAACTCCTCGCCGACCGGGTCGGGTGACTCGCCATGGACCACCTCGGACTCCTCGATGCGGGGGATGACCTGACGGCGCACGGGGCAGGCGGGATCGTCGGGGTCGATGAGGTTGAAGAAGTGGGGCGTGATGGCCAGCGACAGCTTACCGGGGGCGAAGAGGACGCCCGCGCGCTCCTCCTTGGAGAGCCGCAGCATCGGCTCGAGCTGCTCGAGCGAAGTGATGCGGTTGCGCAACTGCCAGTGCCAGTCATTCCAGTCGGCGGTAGGGACATGGGCCCAGCGGCCCTGCCCGGAGTGCCAGCGCTCGCGTCGGTCTTCAGGAAACATCCTTGATGACTGAGTGTTCAGTAAAGCCGCGGGAGGGCAAACCTTCAGCCCTTTTCGCCGTCGCGCGGCGCGCGACCCCAGACGAAGGGCGCCTTGAGCTGCCCGAGGAAGCCCGAGGGCATCGGCTCATGGATGCCGAAATCATCGGGCATCCGGTCGCGCGGCATGTAATACGTGCCGAACAGCACGTCCCAGAGCGGGATCAGCCCGGCGAAGTTCCTGTCGACGGCGGCGGGATCCTTGGAGTGGTGCCAGCGGTGGAAGACCGGCGTGGCGATGACCGCGCGCAACGGACCGAAGTCCCAGTTCAGGTTGGCGTGCAGGAAGATCGCGTAGAGCGTGAGGAACGGCGCGACCGAGATGGCCACCGCCGGATTGAAACCCAGCAGGATGAGCGGCACGACCTGGACGAGGTTGTTGACGAGCTCATTGACCGGATGCACGCGCACGCTGCCGAGCCAGTCGAGGTCCTCGGAACTGTGATGGACCGCATGGAAGGGCCAGAGCCGGCCCGAATGGAAGGCGCGGTGCATCCAGTAGCCGATGAAGTCGGCCAGCAGGTAGAGCTCGACCGTCTGCAGCCAGAGCGGCTGCGCGGCCAGCGGGCCGTGCCCGAGGTAGGGCCCGGGCGTGAAGGCGGACTTCTCGGCCAGCCCCAGCGCGACCAGCAGCACGGCGGGGATGATGACGAGCAGGCGAGTGACCAGCTTCATCCCGGAGACCAGGAAGAAGAAGAGGACGTCCGTGGCGAACCCCCGGCGAAAGAAAGGCTGGGGGCGTGCCGCGCCCGCGATCTTCTCGAGCAGGAAGAAGAGCGCCCCGAGCACCAGCAGGCCGATGAGGGGCTTGGCCGGGTTCATTTCTCGACGACCCAGATGTTGCGGAACTCCACGGGGTCGCCGTGCCACTGCAGGCCGATCGGCAGGCGGTCGGCATGGGCCTTGTAGGGCAGGACCTTGCGATGGGTGCTGGGCCCGATGTATTCGGTGCCGTCCTGCACCTTGACCCCGTTCATCACGACCGTGATGCGGGCGGGGGACTCCAGCGAGCCGTCGGCCTTGAAGCGCGGCGCGGTGAAGTCGATGTCGTAGCTGTTCCACTCACGCGAGGGCAGGCAGGCGTTGAAGAGGGGCGTGTGCTGTCCGTAGACCGCTGCGGTCATCCCGTCGGCGTAGGTCTCGGTCTTCCAGCAGTCGAGGACCTGCAGCTCATAGGTCTTCTGGAAGAAGATGCCGCTGTTGGAATTGCCCTGGCTCTTCCGATTGGGGTCCTGGTCATAGCCCTTGGCGGAACGCCACTCGGCGTGCAGGTGCACGGAGCCGAAGGAGCGCTTGGTGCGGATGGAATTGCTGCGGGCAATCATGGTGCCGTCCTGCACGTCCCAGACGACCGGATTGGGAACCTTCTTCGTGGGGGCGGCGTCCGGCTCCCATTCGGCGGCGGCGTCCTTGCCGTCGAAGAGCACAATCGCGCCGGAGGGGGCGGGGGTCGTGACGCACTTGAGCTGCTCACGGGGCGCGCGGGGCGGCTGCGGACGATCGATGTCGTGCACCTTCCATTTCTGACCGGGGATGACGGGGGTGTCGCTGTAGCCTTCGGCGGCGAAGAGACCGGCGGCGGCCAGAAGAGGAAGCGTGGTGGCAAGGCGCATGGGGAGGATTGGGTGAGGACAGGCTGAACGGGCGGAGGTTCGGGGAAAAGGGTAATCAGGATAGGGGCAGGGACGGGGGCAGGGGCAGGGGCAGGAAGGGAGAAGCGTATTCCTATCATGCCATCTGAACCTAGCTTGCCCCTGTCCCTGTCCCTGCCCCTGTCCCTGAATTAAACCCAATTTAGCGCATTTTAGGGCCTGTCACACCCTTGGCACGCCCCCTCTTCCCTTGCCCTGCTCCTGCCTATCCCCCAACTTCGCCCCCATGTCCGCGCCGAAGCCCCGCTTCACCCTGGAGTTCGAAAAGCCGATCCGGGAACTGGAAGACAAGATCGCCTCCCTCCGGGCCTCCTCGGAATCGGCGGGCATGAACGTCGCCAAGGAAATCCGCTCCTTGGAAACCAAGCTCGAGCAGACCCGTCGTGAGGTCTACGGCAACCTCAGCCCCTGGCAGCGCGTTCAGCTGGCCCGCCACCCCCGCCGCCCCTACTCCTTGGACTACATCGGGATGCTCTTCGATGACTTTCAGGAGCTGCACGGGGACCGATTGTTCATGGACGACGAGTCGACCGTGGGCGGCACCGCCTTCTTCGAAGGCCGTCCCGTGATGGTCATCGGCCAGCAGAAGGGCCGAGACACCAAGGAGAACCTCCGTCGCAACTTCGGCTGCCCCAACCCCGAGGGCTACCGCAAGGCCCTGCGCCTG
>JBJTTY010000112.1:0-1367 GCA_046080425.1 Verrucomicrobiota bacterium | reverse complement strand
CGCGACGTCGGCGACTTCCTGCGTCTTCAGCGCCTCCTTGCGGAACGTCATCTTCTCCGCGTGCAGGTAGTTGTCGAGGTAGCCGGGAATCCCCGCGCTCGCGCTGGTCTTGAGCGGACCCGCGTTGACGGTGTTGAAGCGAACGCGTGAGTCAGCCGAGAACGACTTGGCGAGGAAGCGGGAGGTCGATTCGAGCGCCGCCTTGATGGGCGACATGTAGCCGTAGCTGGAGGCCGTGACCTGGGAGGAGATGCCGACGGAGACCACTGAAGCGTCGGGCTTGAGGCCGGCCTTGAAGGCGCGGGCGAGCTCGACCAGCGAGAAGCAGGAGACGGCGGTGGCCTGGAGGAAATCCTGGCGCACGGTGCCGTGGAAGGGCTGGAGTCCCTTGGAGTAGTTGGCGAAGGCCACGCTGTGCAGCAGACCGTCCAAGGGCCCGTGCTCACCGATGACGGCCTCGGCGAGGGCGACCGTCTGCTCCTCATGCTCGAGGTCGCAGAGATGCACGGACCTGCCGTCGAGGAGCCCCTTGAGGGAGTCGAGCCGCGCGCGGTTGCGCACCGAGTAGACAACCTTGGCGCCCTCGGACTCGAGCGTACGCGCGACGTGCCAGGCGACGGACTTGCGGTTGGCCACGCCCGTGACGAGGTAGGTGCGGCCCTGGATTCCGAGGAAGGACATGGTCAGGCGGTCTTCTCCACGAGGGCCAGGGCGAAGCGGATCGTGAGCACGGCCTTGCCGTCACGCCGCACCGTGCCCGTCATGAAATGGAACTGCTGCAACGTCTCGGCGTGCTTCACCTCGATGCTGACCGTGTCGCCCGGAAAGACCATGCCCTTGAACTTGGCCTCCTCGATGCGGCACAGGACCGGCGTGCGCCCCTCGGCGGATCCGCCTTCCGCCTGGAGCTTCTTGGTCAGATAGACGGCTCCCGCCTGGAAGACGGACTCGCAGAGCAGCACCCCGGGCGTGATGGGATTGCCAGGGTAATGACCGGCGTAAAAGGGCTCCTCGGCACGGAAAGTGCGCGAACAGACCGCCCCGTCGGCACGGAGCTCATCGACCCGGTCCAGAAAGAGGAACGGGGGGCGGTGCGGGATGGTCGCCTGGACGTCCGTCGGCATGCTGTTTTCTGGTCCCGGCGGGGTCGGCAAGCGACACGAAAACACGCCTACGGACGTTTGCCTTTTCCCGGAAGAAGGGCCAGCCTCATACCATGCGCTCCATACTCCCCGCCATGCTCCTCACCCTCCTCCCCCTCTTCGGCTCCGGTGCCGAGAAGCTCGCCGTCGGCGCCGCCCTGCCCTCGGTCACGGTCAACGATCAGGACGGCAAGGGCGTCGATCTGGCTGCCGAGGGGGCCAGCG
>JBJTTY010000111.1:0-40776 GCA_046080425.1 Verrucomicrobiota bacterium | reverse complement strand
GACTTCCACCGCCGCACGCTACCCAAGTCCTGGACGGCGCGCAACCCGCACGGCGCCACGGTCGGCGAACGCCACCTGCCCATCCGCCGCTGCGGGCTCTACGTGCCCGGCGGCCAAGTGCCGCTCGTCTCGACGGTGCTGATGACGGCGCTACCCGCCAAGGTGGCCGGCGTGCCCGAGGTCTGCGCCTGCACGCCTCCGGGCCCCGACGGCCGCATCAATCCCGACATCCTCGCCGCGCTGCACCTCTGCGGCGTCCGCGAAGTCTACGCGGTAGGCGGCGCGCAGGCGGTCGCCGCGCTCGCCTTCGGCACGCGCACGGTCCGCGCGGTCGACAAGGTCTTCGGTCCCGGCAACGCCTTCGTCACGGAGGCCAAGCGGCAGCTGTTCGGCGCGGTCGGCGTCGACCTGCTGCCCGGCCCGTCCGAAGTCATGGTCATCGCCGACGACTCGGCCCGCGCCGACTGGGTCGCGGCCGACCTCTGCGCGCAGGCCGAGCACGGCAGCGGCAAGGAGAAGCTCTACCTAGTGGCCGAATCGCGCGCCTGCGCCGACCGCGTCCTGCGGGAGGCCCGCAGGCAGTCGGAATCGCTCCGCCACGGAGCCAAGGTGGTCCGCGCGCTCGAGAAGTCGCTCTGCGTCATCCTGGTGCGCCGCGCGGCCGACGCCGCGGAGGCGGCCAACTTGGTCGCGCCGGAACACCTCCAGCTGATGGTGCGCCCCGCGGCCGAGCGCCGTCTGGCCAAGGAGATCACCACCGCCGGGGCCATGCTGCTCGGACCGCTTTCGCCCACGGTGCTCGGCGACTTCACCGCCGGCCCCAGCCACACGCTGCCGACGGGAGGCACGGGCCGCTTCTTCAGCGGACTGCGGGTCACGGACTTCCTGCGACGCACGAGCCTGGTCCGCTACGACCGCGCTTCGCTCCGCCGCGCGGCCGCCGTGGTCGAGGCGTTCTCCGGCATGGAGAGCCTCGACGCCCACGGACGCTCGCTCAAGGTCCGCCTGGGCCGCTGATCAGTCGCGCAGGGCGGCCATGACGGCCGCATGCAGCTTCGGCGCCGCCGCGATGACGTGTCCGGTGGCGAGCGGATCGCCGCCGTTCCAGTCGGTGACGACCGCGCCGGCGCCGCGGAGCACGGGCAGCACGGGCACGAGGTCCCAGGGATTCATCACAGGGTCGGCCATGACGTGCGCGCGACCGGCGGCCACCATCAGGTGCCCGTAGCCGTCGCCCCAGGTGCGCACGTGGGAGACGGAGTCGGCGAGCCTCGACCAGCGGGCCTCCTTTTGCAGACGACGCACGTTGTCGAGGTCGGTGGAGACGACGACGGCGTCCCTCAGGGCCGCCTCGGCCGCGCGCACGGGCCGGCCGTTGAGTTCGCAGGTGCGGTTGTCGCCGATGACGCGTTCGCGCAGCACGGGCTGGTCGATGAGGCCGAGGACGGGCCGGCCGGCGTGACGCAGGCCGACGAGGGTGACGTAGAGCGGAACGCGGGAGAGGAAGGACCGGGTGCCGTCGATGGGGTCGAGGACCCAGCAGAACTCGGCGCCAGGCCGGTCCTCCCCGAACTCCTCGCCGAGGACGCCGTGCGACGGGTGCTCGCGCGCGATGAGCTCGCGCATGCGCCGCTCGGCCTCCTTGTCCGCCAGGGTGACGGGGGTGCCGTCGGGCTTGGTCTCGACCTCGGTCTCGACGCGGGCGTGGGCCTCCCGGATGACCTCGCCGGCCACGTCCGCCAACCGGGCGGCGAAGGCCTTGAGCTCCCTGAGGCTGGATTCCGGCAGCATGCAACAGGGGTAAGGCGGCGGAGGGCTTCCTCCAAGCGAAAAGCCGACGGACGGCTTGATGCGGCGGCGGGTCAGGCGGATATTGCGGCGTGCCGTCCGTGCGCGCGACCCTCCTCTGCCTGCTCCAGGCCACGCTCGCCGCCGCGCCCTTGCGCGTCGAGGTGGTCGACCGCGAGGACGGATGGCCGGTGCCCGGCGTTGAGCTGCGCACGACGCACGGGCTTCGGCTGGTCTCCGACAACGCCGGCCTAATCGCCGCCGACATCCCCGAGGCCGAGGGCAAGGAGTGCTGGTTCGAGGTCATCGGGCACGGCTACGGCGTGAAGGCCGACGGCTTCGGCTACGCGGGCGTGCGGCTCACGTTGCGCCCCGGACAGACGGCGAGGGTCGAGGTGTCGCGCGCCTCACTCGCGCGCCGCGTGGGCCGTCTCACGGGCGCGGGGCTTTTCGCCGAGAGCCGCCTACTGGGGGCGGCCGCCACGACGCCGGAACAGCCGCTCACGGGCTGCGACAGCGTCTTCGCGGTGGACCACGCCGGGTCACGTCTCTGGTTCTGGGGCGACACCAACGTGCTACGGTACCCGCTCGGCAACTTTCACATGACGGCCGCACGGACGCCCCTCGACGCCGCGCCGAGCGACCGCCCCCCGCTGGACTTCCGCTACGCGCACTTCACCGAATCAAGGGGCGGGCATACGGCGCCACGAGGGGTCTGCCGCCTGCCGGGAGACGGGCCCACCTGGGCCACGGGCATGGTGTCACTGACCGACGCGCAAGGCCGGGCGCGGCTGGTCGCGGTGGCCGCGAAGATCCGCAATTTCCTCGAGGCCTACCGCTACGACGCGGTGGAATGGGACGAATCCAAGGAGGAGTTCCGCGCGACCGGCACGCTCTGGAGCAAGCAGGGCAAGGACGACGCGATCCCTCCGCTGCCCGAAGGGCATCCGGCGCGATGGACGGACGGCGAAGGCCGTCGCTGGGTGCTGTTCTGCAATCCGTTCCCGACGCTGCGCTGCCCCGATTCCCACGAAGGCTGGGCCGACCGCTCACGATGGGAGGTCATCCGGCCGCCGAAGTCGGTGCCGGCCGCGGGCGGCACGGCGGTGCGCCCGCACACCGGCAGCATCGCCTGGCATCCATGGCTGAAGCGCTGGATCGCGGTGTTCGTCGAACGTGACGGCAAACCGTCCGCGCTCGGCGAGGTCTGGATCGCGCAGGCCGACTCGCCGCTGGGACCGTGGGGCGGCGCGGTCAAGGTCGCCACGCATGAGGACTACACGTTCTATAACCCGCGGCTGCTGGCGGAATTCTTCCGCGCCGACTCTCCAGTCATCCTCTTCGAAGGCACCTACACCGCGACGTTCTCCGGCAACCGACGACCGACGCCGCGCTGGGACTACAATCAGGTGCTCTACCGGGCCGACCTCTCGGAGGCGGCCTTCCGGACCCGATGAACTCCGACGGACGCAGCCTGCCCGGAAGGACCGTGATGCGTCAGCGCTGGAGGGGTCTGTTCTTCGCGCACTGGGAAATCGACCCCGTCGCGGCTTCGGCCGCGCTGCCCCCGGAGCTGACGCTCGACCTGCATGAAGGCCGCGCGCACGTCGGTCTGGTCGGGTTCCGGATGGAGGCGGTGCGGCCGGCCTTCCTCCCCGCCCTTCCCTGGCTCTCCTGGTTCTCGGAGCTGAACGTCCGGCTCTACGTCCGGGACCGTTCCGGCGGTCGGGGCGTGTGGTTCCTGTCGCTCGACTGCGACCGACGGCCCGCGGTCAGCATCGCCCGCCGGTTCTTCGGCCTGCCGTATTTCAACGCCGACATGTCATGGTCGGACGACGCGGCCGGCCGGAAGCTCACCTGCCGCCGACGGGGCCGCGACGGCGAGGCGCGTTACGCCTGGCGGCCCGACGGTCCGGCCGCGGAGGCCGTCACGGGCTCGCTCACGCATCATCTCTGCGAACGCTACGCGTTCTATTCCATCAGGGACGGCCGGCTCATGCGGGGCCGCGTCGCCCACGAACCCTACCAGGTCGCGCGCGCGGCATTCGAGCACGAGGACGCCTGCGCCCCGATGCGCTGGGACGGCCTGGGCGGCTTCGATCGGAAGTCAGCGCCCGTCCTCGCCCACTGCTGCGAGGGCGTCGACGTGCGGGCGGGCGCCCTGGAGGAGATCCATGCGTAAGCCGCTCTCAGCCTATCGGCACGCCGTCTGGGACTGGAACGGCACGCTGCTGGACGACACCTGGCTCTGCTGTGAGTCGCTCAACCTGCTGCTGCGCGAGGACGGCCATCCGCCCGTCGACCCCGTGCGCTACCGTCACATCTTCCAGTTTCCCGTGATCAAGGTCTACCAGGCGATTGGCTTCACGCCGGACGAGGCCTCGTTCCGCGCGATGTCGGTCCGCTTCATGGCGGCCTACGAGGCGCGCAAGCACGAGTGCCGGCTGCACGACGGCGCGGAGACCCTGCTCGACGCGCTCTCGCGGCGCGGACTGACGCACTCCGTGCTGTCCGCCTACGAACGGGGCCTCCTCGATTCGACCCTGCGTCACTTCGGACTCCACGGTCGGCTGCTGCGGGCCTGCGGCGGACACGACATCCATGCGGGGAGCAAGGAGGAGCGTGCGCGGACCCACCTCGAGGGCCTTCCGGTGGAGCGCGCCGACGTGATCTACGTCGGAGACACGGCGCACGACGCCGAAGCCGCGGCGGCCATGGGGGTGGACTGCGTGCTGGTGGCCCACGGCCACCAGCACCGGGACCGCCTCGAGGGCCTGGGCGTCAGGGTGGTCGACGGCTTCGGTGACCTCCTGTCCGAGGCCTGAAGGGCCCGCTGTGAAGGGGTTTGTGTTGCCCAGAGGGGGGTCGGAAGGTTCAACTTCACGGCCCCGCCCATGCCCCTGCTCCTCAAGGCGCCCATCCGTGCGCCGAGCATCATCGAAAGCCCGTGGCTCATCCTCGCCCTGGCCGTCCTCGTCGCCTTCTCCATCTACCTCATCCTCCGATCCAAACGAAAGACCATGGCCAACCGACCTGACTCATCCGACGCCAACGAGGAGATCGCCGACGTGAAGAAGGCGTCCGCCGAGGGCTTCGGCGCCGCCGACCAGACCTTCGCCCCTTCGGCGGAATTCGTCGCCCAGGCGCGCGTGAAGGGCATGGACGGCTACCGTCGCCTGCATGAGCGCTCCTTGCGCGACCCCGAAGGCTTCTGGGGAGACGAGGCGCGCGAGCTGCACTGGTTCCAGCCGTGGACCCAGGTGCTCGACGAGTCCCGCAAGCCCTTCTTCCGCTGGTTCGTCGGCGGACGCACCAACATCGCGCACAACTGCCTCGACGCCCAGGTCGCCAAGGGCCTCGGCGAAAAGGTCGCCATCGTGTACGAAGGCGAGCCCACCGAGGGCGGGCGCGCGTCCGAAGTCCGCCGCATCACCTACCGCGAGCTGCTCGCGGAGGTCTCCCGCTTCGCCAACGTCCTCAAGGGACTCGGCCTGCGCAAGGGCGACACCGTCGCCATCTACATGCCGATGGTGCCCGAGCTGGCCGTGGCCGTGCTCGCCTGCGCCCGCGTCGGCGTCGTGCATTCCGTCGTCTTCGGCGGCTTCTCCGCCGAGTCGATCCGCGACCGCGTCAACGACGCGAAGTCCAAGGCCGTCATCACCATGGACGGCGGCTACCGCCGGGGAAAGTTCCTGCCCCTCAAGCAGACCGTCGACGAGGGCGTGAAGGACTGCCCGTCCGTTTCGCACGTGCTGGTGCTGCAGCGGCACCCGGGCCGCCCCGACGCCTCCTGCGCGATGACGCCGGGGCGCGACGTCTGGTACCACGAGGTCGCCGCCAAGGCCTCCGCCGAGTGCCCCGCGGAGCCGATGGAGGCCAACGACATGCTCTTCCTGCTCTACACCTCGGGCTCCACGGGCAAGCCCAAGGGCATCATGCACGGCGTCGGCGGCTACATGGTGCACGCCTACGCCACCAACAAGTACGTCTTCGACCTGCGCGCCGACGACCTCTTCTGGTGCACCGCCGACGTCGGCTGGGTGACCGGCCACACCTACGTCGTCTACGGTCCGCTGCTCAACGGCGCGACCGTGCTCATGTACGAGGGCGCGCCGGACGCGCCGGACTTCGGCCGTTTCTGGAAGATCGTGGAGGACCACCGCGTGACGGTCTTCTACACCGCGCCGACCGCCATCCGCGCCTTCATGAAGTGGGGCGACGAATGGGTGAAGAAGCACGACCTGTCCTCGCTCCGCCTGCTCGGCTCGGTCGGCGAACCCATCAACCCGGAGGCCTGGCTGTGGTATCATCGCATGGTCGGGCACGAGCGCTGCCCCATCGTCGACACCTGGTGGCAGACGGAGACGGGCGGCCACATGATCACGCCGATCCCCGGCTGCACGCCTACCAAGCCCGGCTCGGCCACGCTGCCGTTCTTCGGCGTCGACGCCGCGGTGCTCGACGAGAATGGCAACGAGACCGACCACGGCATCCTCGCCATCCGCCGCCCCTGGCCCGGCATCACGCAGGGCATCTACGGGGACGAGAAGCGCTACGTGGAGACCTACTGGAGCCGTTGGAACGGGCAGTACTACTTCCCGGGCGACGGCGCGATCCGCGACAAGGACGGCTACCTCTGGATCACGGGCCGCGTCGACGACGTGGTCAACGTCTCCGGACACCGCATCGGCACGGCCGAGCTCGAGGCGGTCTTCATCGAGCACCCCGCGGTCGCCGAGTCCGCGGTGGTCGGCGTGAAGCACGACCTCAAGGGACAGGGACTCATGGCCTTCGTCATCCTGAAGTCCTCCGCCAAGGGCGCAGACGAGAAGGAGCTCGCCAAGGCGCTCAACGGCATGGTCGACGCCAAGATCGGGAAGTTTGCGCGTCCGGAACGCATCGTCTTCGTGCCGGACCTGCCCAAGACCCGCTCGGGCAAGATCATGCGCCGCCTCCTGCGCGACGTGTCGGAAGGCCGCGAGCTGGGCAATGTCACGACCTTGGCCGACCCGGCTGTGGTCGAGGCGATCCGGTCGAAATTCGCCGCCAAATAAGGCGGCCAGGGCCGGAAGCGGACGATTTACGGGTTGTGGGCATGGCGCGGTCCGGCAGGATGGCGTCATGCGCCTCCTCCCCGCCCTGCTGCTCGCCCTCTCACCCCTCGTCTCCCTCGCGGCCGACAAGCTCGAGGTGGGCGACAAGGCCCCGACCAAGCTGCCCTCCGCCTGGATCAAGGGTGAACGCGTCGCTTCGCTCGACCCGAAGAAGACCTACGTCATCGAATTCTGGGCCACCTGGTGCCCGCCCTGCGTGGCCTCCATCCCGCACCTCACCGAACTGCAGGCCAAGCTCAAGGACAGGGGCGTGACGATCGTGGGAGTCCATGTCGCCAGCGGGGTCGAGGAGGCCGACGCCTACGTGCGCAAGCAGGGCAAGAAGATGGAGTATTCGGTGGCCAAGGACGCCAACGGCTCCGTCGGCAAGGCCTGGCTGACCGCCGCGGGCCAGAGCGGCATCCCCTGCTCCTTCGTGGTGGCGGGCGGCAAGGTGGCCTACATCGGTCACCCCATGAACCTGACCGAGGACAAGATTTCCGGCCTCATCGAGGAGGCCAAGTCGGCCGCCCCCGCTCCGGCCAAGAAATGAGGGCTTGGGGGTTGAGAGTTCGCGGCGCACGGACAGAGTGAGTCCCATGCGCACGCTGCTCGCCCTGCTCCTTGCCGCCACGCTCGGCGGCGCCGAACTCAAGGTGGGCGACGCGGCCCCGTCCGCCCGCCCGGAGTCGATGCTCCAAGGTGAGCCGGTGAAGGAGTTCCGCAAAGGGGAGAC
Organism: Verrucomicrobiota bacterium; assembly: GCA_046080425.1. GTDB lineage: Bacteria > Verrucomicrobiota > Verrucomicrobiia > Opitutales > UBA953 > UBA953. The sequence goes on along the minus strand of JBJTTY010000111.1, from coordinate 33,159 downwards.
CTACGTCGTCGAATGCTGGGCCAGCTGGTGCGGCCCCTGCGTGAAGGCGATTCCCCACCTGCAGGCGCTGCATGAGAAGATGTCCCGGCGCGGCGTGACGGTCGTCGGCGTCAACGTCTGGGAGGCCGAGCGGGACGCGGCCGGAAGGCAGCGTGCCAAGGATTTCGTGAAGAAGCAGGGCGCCGCGATGGGCTACCGCGTGGCCATCGGCGGCGAGGCCTTCGTCAAGGCCTGGCTGGAAGCCGCCGGCGTGCAGGGCATCCCTCACGCGTTCATCGTGCAGGACGGCAAGGTCGCGTGGTCCGGGCACCCGATGGAGATCACCGAGCAGCTGCTCGGGGACGTCATCACCGGCACCCATGTCCCGGCCGCCTCCTCGGCCTCCGCGCCCGCGCCCGCGCCCGTGCCGAAACTGCCCGGACTGGACGACGAATCCGCGGAAATCGCCCGGCTGCAGGAAAAGCTCAATGCGCTCTCGCGCGCCCTCACCCGCAAGGACTGGGACGCCGCCGAACGCGCCCTGCCTGAGGCCGCCGGCGTGCTGCCCCCGGTCGAGCGCAAGGAGATGCTCGAATCGGTCGGCGCCCGCATCGCCCTCGGTCGCGGAGACCCCTACCCCAGCTACCGGCTGCTGGAGAAGCACGCCGACGACGAGGCCGATGACGCCGAGACGCAGAACGAAGTGGCCTGGGACCTCGTCACCCACCCGGTCTTCCTCGCCAAGCCCAACCTCTCCCTCGCCGCCCGCTGCGCGGAACGCGCGGTGAAACTCACGCAGGAGAAGCACCCCGACAAGCTGGACACGCTCGCGCGGGTGCGCTGGCTTCAGGGCCGCAAGGAGGAGGCGCTGCGCCTGCAGGAGCTGGCCGTGACCCGGGCGCAGGTGCCCGACCTCAAGGTCGAGCTGCAGGAGACGCTCGACTCGATGCGCAAGGGCGAGCTGCCTCTGGCCGACCCGATCCCGGACGAGCTGCGCTGAGGCGGGTGTTGTCTCGGACCGGGCACCGTCTTGGATAAAGGCGCCCCATGCGAACCGTACCCCGACGCTCCTTCCTCGCCGCCGGCGCGCTGGCCGGACTCTCCGCTCTGCCCGGTTGCGCCTCCGCCCCGGCCGTCCGCGTGCGCCGCGTGACTTCGGGTCCGAAGTTCCACTGGCGCGGCTACTACGACAAGCTGCTCTTCGATCCGCAGGACCGCCTGCTGCTCGCCAACGAGGTCGACTTCCAAGGCCGGTCGCCGACGACCGCCGACTCGATCCGGGTGGGCATGGTCGACCTCGAGGACGGCGACCGCTGGACGGAGCTGGGCTCGACCTCCGCCTGGAACTGGCAGCAGGGCTGCATGCTGCAGTGGGTTCCGGGCACCGCTGACACGGTCGCCTGGAATGACCGCGAGGACGGCCGGTTCGTGACGCGTATGGTCGAAGTCCGCTCCGGACGCCGTCGCACGCTACCGCATCCGTTCTACACGTTCAGCCCCGACGGACGCACGGCCTTCGCACCCGACTTCGCCCGGCTCGACGTCACGCGTCCGGGCTACGGCTACGCGACGGGCGCGGACCGTGACATCTGGAAGCTGCGCAAGGCCCCGGAGGACGGCGGCATCTGGCGGATGGACCTCGCCGGCGGACGGCAGCGGCTGGTCTACTCCTTCGCCCAGGCCGCCGCCCTGCCCTTCACGGGTCCGGCGGCCGCCGCGCCCAAGGCGGACGCGGTCCATTGGTTCAATCACCTGCTCTGCAACACGGACGGCACGCGCCTGTTCTTCCTGCACCGCTGGCGCAACCCGGGCGACCGGATCGGCTTCCGCACGCGGGCGCTCACGATGGACTTCGACGGCGGAAGGGTCCATGTGATGGACCCCAACGGAGGCACGTCGCACTTCGTCTGGCGGGATCCGCGGCACGTCTTCGCCTGGGCCTGGCACCCTTCCCATGGCGACCGCTTCTACCTCTACCGGGACCTCTCCGACCACGTGGAGGTCGTGGGCAAGGACGTGATGACGGTCAACGGACACAACACCTACGTGCCGAACACGCGGGACGAATGGGTGCTCAATGACACCTACCCGCAGGGGCCAGACAAGGTCCAGCGGCCCTACCTCTACCACGTGCCGTCGGGACGCAAGGTGGAGATCGGCGCCTACCCGACCGACCCCGCCATCGCGGGCAAGGAATGGCGCTGCGACACGCACCCGTCCGCCAACCGCGCCGGCACGGCCTTCTGTTTCGACTCCGTGCACGAGGGGGGCGGACGGCAGGTCTACGTCGCCCGCATCGACGACCTGGTGCGCTGACCGACGTCACGCGCCCGTCACCCGAACGCGCTTCCCAAGCCGACGGCGGAAGCCCATAGTCCCTTCGATGGCAACGGCCCCCAGCGCGACCGAACGAGCACGCTCCAAGCTGCACCTCCGCCTGCTCGCGTCGCAGCGCAGGCTCGTCGCCCGGCGCCACGGGGCGGTCATCGTGATCGGCGGCAACGACCGGCTCGGCGCCTCCGAGCTGGCGAACCAGCTCACGGAATGGTTCGACTCGCGCACGGTCCGGATCTGCGCGCCGGACCTCGACGGCGCCGAAGGCCGGCCGTTCCTCTGGCCCTACTGGCAGGAAGTCCCCGCGAAGGGACGCATCACGATTGTGGTCGGCGACTGGCTCACGCGCACGGTGATCGAGGCGGTGCGCGATGAACTGACGGACCCGGCGCTCCGCCTCCGGCTGAAGTCGCTCCGCTCCTTCGAGGAGGCGCTTGCCGCCGACGGGACTTCCGTGGTCAAGGTCTGGCTGGAGACTCCGGAGAAGACGCTGCGTCGAAGGCTGCGCGAAGCCGAAGACACCGATGCCGAAGGCTGGGCGGTGACCGAGGAGGACCTGCAGCTCGCCAAGAAGGGCTCACTGTCACTCGCCCGCGCCCTGCGCACGCAGGGCAGCGGCAAGAACCTGCCTTGGAAGATGGTGAGCGGCGCCGCGGAGACGAAGCTCCGGGACCTGCATGCGGGCCAGGCGATCGCGGCGCAGCTGGCGCAGGCCTCGCGACGCCGTCCGGCGACCGCGGTGAAGCGCCCGGGCGCGCGGCCGCGCGGGCTGCTCGAGAGCGCCACGGCCCACCCGACTTTGGACAAGAAGGCCTACGGACAGCAGATGGCCAAGCTGCAGGCGCGGGTCGGACGGCTCACCCGGCTCGCCGCCCAGAAGGGCGTCGCGACGGTGCTCGTGCTCGAAGGACCCGACGCCGCCGGCAAGGGCGGCGCCATCCGTCGGCTCTGCGGCATGCTGGACGCCGCGCACTACCAGGTGCACCCGACGCCGGCGCCCACGCCGGAGGAGAAGGCCCGCCACTACCTCTGGCGCTTCTGGAACAAGCTGCCCGCGCCCGGACGACTCGCGATCTTCGACCGATCCTGGTTCGGGCGCGTGATGGTCGAGCGGGTGGAGGGCTTCGCCCGGGAGCCCGAGTGGGCCCGCGCCTACGGCGAGATCAATGACTTCGAGGCGCGGCTGGCCGAGGCGGGCACGGTCGTGGTGAAGGCCTGGGTCAACATCTCCAAGGAGGAGCAGCTGCGGCGCTTCCGGGCCCGCGAACACTCGCCCCACAAGCGTCACAAGATGACCGCGGAGGACTACCGCAATCGGCGCAAGTGGGATGACAACCTGCGGGCGGCCGAGGACATGATCGCGCGCACCGACACGCCGCACGCCCCGTGGACGGTCATCTCGGGCGACGACAAGCGTCACGCCCGCGTGGCGGTGCTCAAGGCCGTCTGCCGCGCGCTTTCTGACCGGCTGGACTGAGCAGCCGGAGGAGCCAGCGGAGGTGCGGTCCGCTGACGGCGGCCTTGCGGAGGTCCGCCACGGACACCCAGACGCAGCCGGCCGCCCGCCCGCGCCGCAGCGAGGCCGCATCCGGCTCGGGCCGATGCAGGCGCTCGCGGTAGGCGACGTCGCCGATCGAGCGGCGATGCGTGACCACGGGTGCGCCCGCGGACCTGAGGCCGAGGGACGCGACGGTCGGGATCTCCGCGATGCCGGCGAGCCTGCGCGCGTCCTGCGGGTGACGGTGGAGCAGCACGCTCCCGCCGCGCACGACCACGGCGCGGTCGACGGTCTCCTCGCGGCGCCGACGGGGCTTGAACCGCGGGATGACGGAGGCCTCCTTCCCCGCCGAGGCGCAGTCCTTGCGGAGCGGACAGGCCGCGCAGTCGGGTGAGACCTTGCGGCAGACGAGCGAGCCGAGCTCCATCATCGCCTGGTTGAAGTCGCCCGGCCGGCGCGCGTCGAGGAAGGCGTCCGCGAGGGGCTGCAGGCGGCGCACGGCGTCCGCCGCGTCACGGAAGACCGAGCGGTCGCCGGTGAGCCGGGCGAGCACGCGCACGACGTTGCCGTCCACGACCGCCGCGGGCTCGCCGAAGGCGATGCTGGCGATGGCGGCGGCGGTGTAGGGGCCCACGCCGCGGAAGGCCTGCCATTCGGCCGCGGTCTCCGGCGGGCCGCCCCGGGCGACGACCCCGCGGGCGAGCGCGAGCAGGTTGCGCGCGCGGGAATAGTAGCCGAGACCGGCCCACAGCTCCAACACCTCGGCCTCCTCGGCGGCGGCCAGCGCCCCGAAGTCCGGCCAGCGCCGCGTCCACCGCTCGAAGTACGGAATCGCCGTGGCGATCTGCGTCTGCTGGCACATGAGCTCCGAGACCACGGTGCGGTAGGCCGAAGGACGCTCCCGCCACGGCATGCTCCGGCGATGGCGGGCGAACCAGGCCAGCAGGCGTCGGCGCGCCCCGGGTGCGTTCTTGAGGATGCTTTCCGCACGTTCGTCCATGGGATGGGGCTGGATTAGGACGGGAAGGTCGGTATCACCTTGGGACCGATGGCCAAGAAGGCAAAACAGGACTCCGACGACGGCGCCCCCGCCAAGGTCACGTCCCACACCGTCAAGCTCGACGCCGGCCAGGCCGCGAAGCTGCGCGGCATTCTCGCGGCCAAGGGCTGGGAGGCGCGTACGGTGGACCATGCGCTCTTCGCCTTCAAGGGCCCCGACGTCAACGTGACGCACTACGCCTCAGGCAAGTGCGTGATCGCCGGCAAGGGCACCGAGGAGTTCGTGAAGTTCACGCTGGAGCCCGACGTGACCGGCAAGGCCGAGCTGGGCTACGAGGCCGAGCTCAACCCGGAATGGTTCGAGGACCACGCAGGCCTCGACGAGTCGGGCAAGGGCGACCTCTTCGGCCCGGTGGTCTCGGCGTGCGTCGTCGCCACGGGCGAGATGGCGCGCGAATGGATCGGCATGGGGATCAAGGACTCCAAGAAGCTGACCGACGCCAAGATCGCCGAACTCGACCGCGCCATCCGCGAGACGCCCGGCGTCGCGGTGAAGACGACCTTCGCGCGCATGTCGAAGTACAACGAGCTGCACTCGCGCTTCGGCAAGAACCTCAACCGTCTGCTGGCCTGGATGCACGCAACCTCCTGCGAGGAGGCGCTCAAGGCGTTCGAGGAGGCCCACGGACGCCGTCCGGCCTGGGGCCTGCTCGACCAGTTCTCGGAGGAGCCGCTGGTCCAGAAGGAGCTGGCGCGCAAGAACGTGGCCTTCGACCTGCGCATGCGCACCAAGGCGGAGTCCGATCCGGTCGTCGCCGCCGCCTCCATCGTCGCGCGCGCGACGTTCGTGCGGGAGCTCGAACGGCTCTCGCAGGACGGAGGCGTGCCCCTGCCCAAGGGATCCGGCGCCGAAGCCAAGGCGGCCGCCACCGAACTCTGCGGAAGGCTCGGTCCGGCCATCCTGGTCAATTTCGCCAAGCTGCACTTCCGCACGGCCTACGAGGCGCGCGGACTCGAGCCCCCGGAACCGAAGCCCTTCTTCAAGGGGCGCAAGAAAGGCTGACCTTGGCCTCGCTGGCCCAGTTCGACCGCAAAAGGGGGGCGGACCGGCCCGGCGTGGTGGGCGTGGACGAAGCCGGCCGCGGCTCGCTCTGCGGACCGGTGGTCGCGGCCGCGGTGCTGCTCGACGCGGGCTTCTACGGCGAACGCTCCTGGCTGCGCAAGGTGGCGGGCGCCGACGACTCGAAGCGCCTGACGGCCGAGCGCCGGGAGGAGCTGCGCGCGGCGGTGGCCGGGTTGGAAGCGGAAGGCAGGCTGCGTTCAGCCTGGGCCTCGTCGTCGGTGCTCGAGATCTCCGCCCACAACATCCTTGGCGCGACGCGCCTGGCGATGGCCCGCTGCGTCGCCGCCCTGGCCCAAGGGCAGCTCGCGCCGCTCTTCGCGGCGGCGGGCGCGGAGGGCGAGCTGTTCGGCCACGCCGACGGCCGCACGTTCCTGGTGCTGGTCGACGGACTGCCGCTGCGTCCCTTCGCCTGGGCGCACGAAGCCGTGAAGGGCGGCGACGGCAAGTCGCTCGCCATCGCGCTGGCCTCGATCGTGGCCAAGGTCGAACGGGACCGGCTGCTGGTCGAGCTGGACGCGCGGCATCCGGAGTACGGCTTCGGGGTGCACAAGGGCTACGGCACGCCGGACCACATCGAGGCCCTCCGGCGGCTGGGCCCCTGCCCGGAACATCGGGACCTGTTCGTGCGACGCATCCTGGCGGGCGAGGAGCAGCCGCCAGAGGCCCAGGACGAGTTCAGCTTCGAGTGATCCTCAGGGACGGGCCGCCGCATCCACCAGCAGCCAGGCCCAGGTGGCGGTGACGCCACGGGGTCCGGCGTGCAGTCGGTCGTAGTCCTTGATGAGTGAACGGAGTTCGGCGGGGCTGAGGCGCGGCGCGCCGGTCACGCCGCTGCGGTGCAGGGTGCGGAAGAGGTCGATGGCCGAAGGATAGGCCTCCTCGGACTCCAGCACGCCGTGCGCGCGCACGTCGAAGCGGGCGCGGCGCAGCAGCGCCAGCCACTGGGCCTCGTCGCGCCAGCGCACGGGTCCCTCGCCGACGAGGTCACGCAGCTCACAGAGGCAGGGATCGCAGGGAACGCCGAGCAGCAGGCGGCCCTGGTCGGGCAGCGCGTCATGCCAATGGCGGAGCACGGCGGCGGGATCGGCGGCCCAGTGCAGCAGTCCGGAAGAGGCCAGAGCGGGCGCGGGGTCGATCGGACCGAAGGCGTCATGGACGCTCCACTTGGCGGCGGGCACGGCCTCGCGTCCGAGCTCCACCATGGCGGGCGAGGAGTCGGTCGCGTGGACCTGCACGCCCTGGGCGAGGAGCGCGGCGGTGAGGAAGCCGGTGCCGGCCCCGAGCTCGGTCACCTTCGAGCCGGTGCGGAAAGGGGCGAAGGCCGCCAGGGCCTCGGCGAAGCGCCGTTGGGGCGCGGCGTTGGCCTCGTAGGACCCGGCTCGCTCGTGGAAGCGCATCAGGATGCGGGGCTGAGGTAGTCGCGGAGCGCATGCCCCGCTTCCTCCACAATATGACAGCCGAGTACGGATTCGCAAACGCCGGCCGCCTCCAGCAGGGGATCGCGGTCACCGACGAAGGCCTCCCAGCCGGCGGGCAGCCCGCCGCGGGCGAAGGAGACGAGGGAGACTCCGGCCGGCTGGGCGAGAATGTCGAGTCCGGCGAGGAGCTCTTCGAGGGGATAGGGCAGGCCCGGTGACTCGGCGGGAGGCAGGCCCGCCCGCAGCCTGAAGTCGGCGAGGGCGGCGGCGGGGTCGGTCGCCATCCAGCGGCGAAGGTAGCGCACCTGGGTCTCGGAAACTTTGCCGCAGGAACCGTGCTCCCGGCAGAAGGAGGTGAAGGGCGCGATGAGCAGGACCTTGGGCGGCAGGCGTACGCCGCGCGCGGCGGCCTCGAGGGCGAGATGCGCTCCCAACGACCAGGCCACGAGGGCGTCGCAGCCGGCGGCCAGTTCCGGAGCCCCCATGACGGGCACGGTGATCACGTGCTCGGCGTCGGGCGCATGGGCGGCGGCGAGGGGACGGAGCTCATCTGGCGGCACGCCCCATCCGCCGATCCAGGCGATCTTCATGCGCGGGACTTTCCGAGGGCCGCGGCGAAGGTGGCGAGGTGCTCCGGCCTGAGGCCGCGGCGGAGGGAGATGCGGATGCGCGCGGTGCCCTCGGGCACGGTGGGCGGACGGATGGCCGAGACGATGAATCCGGCGGCGCGCAAGGCCTCCGCATGACGCAGGGTCGTCGCCGCGTCGCCGAAGACCAGCGGGATGACCGGCGAGTCGCCCGCGGGCACGGAGAAGCCGGCCTCGACCAGTCCGTCGCGCCAGCTCCGGGAGAGTTCGCGCAGGGCCCCGCGTCCATCGGCCAGGGCGCGCACGCGTCCGAGGGCGGCGAGCGCGGCGCCGACGCAGGGCGGCGCGAGATGCGTGGAGTAGACGAAGCCGCCGGCGAAATTGATGAGCGATTCGCGGACCTCGGGCGCACGCGAGAGGACGTACGCCCCCTGGGAACCGAGGCCCTTGCCCAGCGTGCCGACCACGATGTCGGCGGCGGCCCTCACGCCGGACTCCTCCTGCAGGCCGGATCCGGTCGCGCCGTACCAGCCCGTCGCATGGGCCTCGTCGAGCACCCAGCAGAAGTCCTTGCGGCGGCGGAGCGCGGCGAGACGAGGAAGGTCGGGGCCGTCCCCGTCCATCGAGTAGACGCTCTCGGTGACGACGAAGACCGCGCCGCCGGGCGGGCATTCCTCGTCGAGCATGAGCTCGAGGGCGTCGAGGTCGTTGTGCGCGAAGCGGCGCAGGCGGGCGCCGGAGGCGAGGATGCCCTCAATCATGCTGGCGTGCACCAGCCGGTCGGCCAGCACCACGTCCCCCTTCTTCGGCAGCCCCCCGAGCACGGCCGCGTTGGCGGCGTAGCCGGAATTCATCACCAGCGCGTGCGGGTAGCCGTGCCAAGCCGCGAGCTCGGACTCGAGGCGCGCGTGCAGCGCGGTGTAACCGGTGACGAGCGGTGAAGCCGACGAGGACGCGCCCCACTCGCGGGCGGCCGCGGCGGCGCCTTCGACGACCGCAGGATCCCGCGCGAGGCCGAGGTAGTCGTTGTCGGCGAGGTTGATGCGGGCGTCCGACGATTCACGGGCCGTGAGCCGACGGCGGAGCGAGGCGGCCTCGCGAGCGAGGAGCGACTGCGCGAGTCGGCGGAGGAGGGCCTCGCTCATGGCCTGAGCAGGGCGGACCTGAAGCGTGCGCCGCCCTTCCAAGATTCGCCGAGCAGAGGGATGCCGGCGGCGCGCAGGCCTTCGCGGTTGGAGGCGGCCACGGCGGCGGAAGGCCGGCGCGCGGCGTTGAGCCAGACGCCGGCGGGACCGCGCCAGCGGCGGCAGAGATAGGCGTAGGCGGTGCGCGCCTGGCTGATGGCGCCGAGACGGTCGGGCACCACGATCACGACGAGGCCGGGGCGCAGCGCGGCCACGAAGTCGGACCAGTCCGAACCGTCCGCCGCGAGGGGGACGGCCACCCCGCCCGCGCCCTCGACGATGCGGAAAGGCGCCGCGGGCAGCGCGCGCAGCGGACGCAGCAGGGCCGCGAGGCTGAGCCGTCGGCGCGCACGACGTGCGGCGGCGAGCGGCGCCAAGGGCTCGGGCAGGGAGAGCAGCGTGACCGCTTCGGCGAGGCGCCCCGCAGCACGGGGGGCGTCGGCCGGACGTCCATGACCGGCGCCTGACTCTACCGGCTTCACCACCTGACCGCGTCCGAGGGCGGACAGACGGCGCACGAGGAGACCGGCGACGTGGGTCTTGCCCACGCCCGTGTCGCTCGCGGTGACGAAGACGGTCCGCACGGTCAGCCGCAGCCGCAACCGCCCTCGCCGCAGGAACCGCCCTTGGTCGCGGCGGCGAATTCGGCCGGGTCGGGCCAGGGCGCCGGAGACGCCGAGGACGGGGAGATTTCTCCGCGATGGACGCGGCGCGCCTCGTCGGGGTGGAGGGGGTGGAGGCCGAGACGGCGGAGCAGGTTCATGTCCTCCTCAATCTCCGGGTTGCCGGTGGTGAGCAGCTTCTCACCCAGGAAGATGGAGTTGGCGCCGGCCAGGTAGCAGAGCGCTTGGGTCTCGTCGTTCATGTTGGCGCGGCCGGCGGAGAGGCGAACCATCGCCCTGGGCATCAGGATGCGGGCGACCGCGATCGTGCGCACGAACTCGACGGTGTCGACGAACCGGCGTCCCGCGAGCGGCGTGCCTTCGACCGAGACGAGCGCGTTGATGGGCACGGAATCCGGCTGGGGGTCGAGCGAGGCGAGCTCGACGAGCATCTTGAGCCGGTCGTCGACCGTCTCACCCATGCCGATGATGCCGCCGGAGCAGACCTCAAGGCCGGCCTTGCGGACGTTGGACAGCGTCTGGAGCCGGTCGTCGTAGCTGCGGGTGGTGATGATCTTCGCGTAGTGCTCGCGCGAGGTGTCGAGGTTGTGGTTGTAGACGTCGCAGCCGGCCTCCTTGAGGCGGGCGGCCTGCTGTTCGGTGACCATCCCGAGCGTGCAACAGACCTCCAGGCCCAGCTCCTTCACGCCCGAAACCGTGCGCAGGACGCTGTCGAACTGGCGGCCGTCGGCCACGCGACGCCAGGCTGCGCCCATGCAGAAGCGCGTCGCGCCGCCGGCCCGGGCCTTGCGCGCGTCCTCGAGGATGGCGTCGGTCTCCATCAGGGCCTCGGCCTCCACGAAAGTGTTATGGTGCACCGACTGCGGGCAGTAGGCGCAGTCCTCGGGGCAGGCGCCCGTCTTGATCGACTTCAGCGTGCAGAGCTGCACGCCGGCGGGATCCTGGTGGGCCTGATGGGCCTGCTGGGCCCGGAAGATCAGGGTGTTGAGCGGCAGGTCGTAGAGCGCTCGGGCTTCGGTGAGGTTGGGCATGTGTTTAAGAAGGCGGTGGCGGCTGGTGGTTGGGAAAGATGCTTCAGGCAGGGTCGGAACTGCGTGCCGACCTAGTCTGCCTTCAGGTTGGGCAGGGTCTCGTCCATCCCGAGGCGGACGGCGCGGACGAGGTGCTTCACTTCGTCGGCGTGGATGGCGATCGGCGGGACGAAGAGGATCGAGTCGCCCAGCGGACGGATGACGAGCCCATGGCGGCGCGCGGCGAGGGCGACTTGGAAGCCGGCTCGGGTGTCGGTCGGCCAGACGCCTCCGGCCGCCGGCTTGAACTCGACGGAGCCAGTCAGGCCCAGCTGACGGAAGGTGCGCACGTGCGGGTGGCCGGAGAAGGCGGCCTCCATCTCGCGGCCGAAGAGCGCGGCCCGTTCGGCGACCTGACCCGAGGCCAGCATCGGCCGGAGCTTGCGCAGCGACTCACGGGCGACCGCGCAGGCGAGGGGGTTGCCGGAGAACGTGTGGCCGTGGAAGAAGGTGCGCCCTTCGGAGAACGCCCCGAGGAAGGCCTCGTGGATCTTCTCCGAGGTGAGCGTGGCGGCCAGCGGCAGGTAGCCGGCGGCGAGGCCCTTCGCGAGACAGAGGAAATCCGGGACGACGCCTTCGCGCTCGGCGGCCGTGAGCGCGCCGGTGCGGCCGAATCCGGTGAAGACCTCGTCGAGGATCAGATGCACGCCGTGGCGGCGGCAGAGCTCCGCGACGGACCGCAGGAAGCCGGGCGGCTGCTGGACCATGCCGGCGGCGCCCTGCACCAGCGGCTCAAGGATGACGCAGGCCGTCGAGGCTCCGTCACGGACCAGCAGGGATTCCAGCGCGGCCAGCGAGGCGGAGGCGTCGGAGCGGACGACCTTGCCGGCGCATTCGGAGTGGACCGGCGCCGGGAACGTCTTCGCGGCGAAGAGCCAGGGCTCGAAGCGGCGGTGGAACTCCGTGCGTCCCCCGACTGACATCGTGCCGAACGTGTCGCCGTGGTATCCACCCTCCATCGCGATGACCCCGCGCCTGGCGGCCTGTCCGGTCAGCTGCCGATGTTGGAACGAGAGCTTGAGCGCGACCTCGACCGCATGGCTGCCGTTGTCGGTGAAGAAGCAGCGGGGCAGCGCGCCGCCCGTGAGGCCGGCGAGGTCCTCGGCCAGCTCCGTCGCCACCGGGTGGTTGAGCCCGAGCAGCGTCACGTGGGCCACCTTGCCCAGCTGGGCGGTGAGCGCCCGGTTCAGGTCGGGATCGTTGTGTCCGTGGACGTTCGTCCAGACCGACGCGTTGCCGTCCAGGTAGCGGCGCCCCTCCCCGTCGATCAGCCAGCTGCCCTCCCCGCGGACCAGGTGCAGCCGCGGGTGGTCCAGGTATTCCCGCATCTGCGTGAACGGATGCCACGAATGCCTCCGGTCGGAGGCATCGAGCGCGTCCACGGAGGACGCATCCGCTGCGGGGGCGTTGGCCACTGCCCATCCATAGGGCCGTCCCGGACTATTGTTAAGTCCGAAGTGGCCCGATGTTTACAATGCCTCGGTGACGCCCTGAACAGCAAGGCCGCCCGACGGGGCGGCCCTGCGCGGCGGACTCAGGCGGAGGGGCTCACTCGAAGTCGTAGATCTTCACGGACTCCCAGTACTCCTTGCAGTCCTTGATGAAGTCCTGGTGGATCGGGTCGATCTGGTAGGCGTCGTGGTCGGCGTGGCTCTTGAACACGAAGAACTCGGCGAAGTCGTAGGTGGTGTCGATGATGGGCCGGACGGCGTGCGTGCTGGGCTTGCCCACGTAGCCGGACGCGATGGTCTTGATCCGCAGCAGGCCGCGGAGCTTGGCCTCGAACTCCGCGCGCTGGGCGGCGGTGAGGTTCTTTTTGAGGTAGAAGAAGACGACGTGGTGGAACATGACGGGCGGAGGATTGCGGCCCCGGGGACGGAAGTGAACCGCAAACTTGGGCGACGGACCCGCTCGCTTAACGCTTCCCAGCGGCGCCGGGGCGCGGCAAGATGCCGGCCCAAGGAATGGCGCACCTCCTCGGCATCGACCTCGGCACGACGACCACGATCGTCGCCCGGATCGACGCCTCCGGGGCGCCCGAGGTGGTGCGCGACTGGGACGGTCAGGAGGTCACGCCGACGGCGGTGGCCTTCGAGTCCGCCGCCGCGGTCGTCATCGGCCGGGAGGCCCGCGCGATGGCCGACGACGCCGACCACGTCTTCACGGAGTTCAAGCGCGACATGGGCACCGGGGTCTCCCATCCGGCCTTCGGTCGAAGGGTGACCCCGCTCGACCTCTCGGCGCTCATGCTCCGCAAGGTGCGGGATCACGCCGAGGCGGGCGCCGGTCCGGTCGACCTCGCGGTCATCACCATCCCGGCCAACTTCACCAACGCCGCGCGCGAGGCCACGCTGGAGGCGGCGCGACGCGCGGGCCTCGGCAAGGTGCACATGATCAACGAGCCGACCGCCGCCGCGCTCGCCTACGCCCACGCCTCGGGCGGGCTGGCCGAGGGCCTGTACGCCGTGTTCGACCTGGGCGGCGGCACGTTCGACGTCTCGCTGGTGCGGGCCCGGGGGATGGACGTCGAGGTCGTCTTCACCGAGGGCGTGCAGCGGCTGGGCGGGAAGGACTTCGACACGAAGCTGCTCGAGATCGTGCGGGCGGGGTTCCGCGAGGCCGTCGGCGAAGAGATGCGGCCGGGCGACTGCGACTTCGGCCGCGCCGACGCGGAGGAGCTCAAGCACCGCCTGTCCTCGCGCGAATCCGTGCGGGTCGCGCTGCGCTCGGCCAGGCACGGACGCGTGCCGGTCACCGTGCGCCGGGCCGAGCTCGAGGCCGCCACGGAAGGCCTCGTCGCGCAGGCGGAGATGGCCTGCGAGGGCGTGTTGCTGCGCGCCGGCACCGACCGCTCCGCGCTGTCCGGGGTCTTCCTCGCGGGCGGCGCCTGCCGGATGCCCGCCGTGCGCGCGGCGGTCGAACGCGTCTTCGGGCGGAAGCCGCTCCTGCGCGATCCCGACACGGCGGTGGCGCGGGGAGCGGCGCTCTACGCCGCCCACCGGGCGGACCCCGCCCTGCTCTCCCCCGCGCAGCGTCGCCGGACCTCCGCGATCCGCTTCCAGGACATCGCGCCGCACTACTTCGGCACGCTGGCGGTGGATGAGGACGGCCTGCTCGAGAACAGCGTCATCATCGCCAAGGGCGAGAAGCTGCCCGTCTCGCGCACGCGCACCTATTACACCGCCGAGCCGGACCAGCGCATCCTCACCTGCGAAGTCACGCAGTCGGCCGTCGCGGAATCCGACCCGTCGATGGTGCTGCGCGTGGCCGAGGTCGAGATGCCGCTGCCGCCGGGACGCCCGGCCGACCAGCCGGTGGAGGTCACGTTCTCCTACGACCTCGACGGCGTGATGCGCGCGGAGTTCAAGGACCTCGGCACGGGGCGTCCGCTGGTCATCGAACTGAAGTCCGAGGGTTCGGGCCGCGGTTCGCTCAACGTCTCCCGCATCCGTCTCGACTGAGCCGTGGATCCGACCGTCATCGCCGCCGTCACGCTGATCCCCTGCGCCGCGGCGGCCGCCTGGCTGCTGCTCCGCGGCAGGCGGGCCCCGTCCCGCACGCGGCGACGCGCACGGTCGCGCACGACGCCCCTCGCGCCCAAGGGCAGCGACGACGGCGAGCGCGCCGCCTGGACCCTGGCCAAGCTCGCCGGCGTGCCACCGAAGAAGGCGGCCGACGGTCGCACCGTCGGGGCGCTGCTCGGCGCGGCGGCAAGGAAGCGCCTGCCGGACGCCCTCGAACGCGAGTTCGGGGTGAGACCGCCCGACGTCGACGCCCTGCTCGGACTGGACGCCGCCCGGCTCGGGCGCCTCATGCGGCAGCTGAAGCGCGGCAGCAAGGCGCGTCCCGCCGGACGCCGGCGCGTCACGACCGCCGGCGAGGCCATCGCGGACCTCCCGCCGCCGCTCCTCGCGCTCGCCTCCGAACTGGGGCTGCGGGCCGAGTGGGAGCTGCCGAAGGCGCGCGAGCACCTCACCAAGGAATACCTCCGGCAGAACGCGCGCATCCACCTCGCGGCGAAGGCCGAGGACCGTGACGCCGTGCAGGCGCGGCTCGAGGAGATCGGCCGTCTGCGGCGGGCGCTCGCCGCGGGCCGCTGAAGCGTCCTTGCCTCCCGGGGACGGCCGTCCACGCTCGCCCGCTCATGGACGAACTCGTGCCGCTCTTTCCCGAGGTCGAAGCCGACCGCTGGGAGGTCCTGCGCGCGATGGCGGCGCTGCACCGCGAATGGAACGCCAAGATCAACCTGGTCTCGCGCAAGGACGTGGAGAACCTCGCATGGCACCATTACGCCCCCTGCCTCGCCTCGGTGAAGTTCCTCAAGCTCATGGACGGGGCGCGTGTCATCGACGTCGGCACTGGCGGCGGCTTCCCCGGACTCATCCTCGCCGCCCTGCATCCCAAGGCCCGCTTCACCCTCGTCGACTCCGTCGGCAAGAAGGTCGCCGTCGTGCGCGACATCGCGGACCGCCTCGGCCTCAAGAACGTCGAGACGCGCAACGCGCGCGCCGAGACGCTCGGGCATGAGCACGACTTCGTCACCGGCCGCGCCGTGGCGGACCTGCGGACCTTCGTGCACCAGACCCGCCAGCTCGTCGGCCGCGGACAGAAGCACTCCCTGCCCAACGGCATCCTCTATTGGCAGGGCGGCGACCCGGCGGAGGAGGCGGCCAAGTCCAACCTGACTCCCGCCTTCTCCTTCGAGCTGCGCCCCCTGCTCCGGGACGATCCGAAGTTCGAGGGCAAGCGCATCGTGCTTTACCGCGCCCAGGACCTGGCCCGTTGCCGCCGGCCCGACCCGCCGGCATGACACGCGGCGGCCTCCCCCTGCCTTGACCCTCCGTCCCGAAGCGTCACGTTGGGCGTGATGTCACGGCAGCGGTTACCACTCAAACCCGCGGGGGAGCGCCTCGAGGCGCTGCTCAAGGAGCGCATCGTCTACCTCGACGGAGCCATGGGCACCATGATCCAGCAGCTGAAGCTGTCGGAGGAGGACTACCGCGGCGAACGCTTCAAGGACCACCCCGGACAGCTCAAGGGAAACAACGACCTCCTCGTCATCACCAGGCCGGCCGTCGTCCGTGACATCCACCGGGCCTACCTCGACGCCGGCTCGGACCTCATCGAGACCAACACCTTCAACGGCACCTCCATCGCCCTCGAGGACTACGCGATGGGGCATCTCGTGAAGGAGCTGAACACGGCGGCCGTGAAGGTGGCGCGCGAGGCCGTCGACGCCTTCAAGGCGGCGAACCCCGGCAAGGACGCCTTCGTCGCCGGCGCCGTCGGCCCGACGAACAAGACCCTGTCGATGTCCCGGGACGTGAACGATTCCGCCCGGCGCGACGTCACCTTCGTCCAGGTGCGCGACGCCTACCGCGAGCAGGTCGACGCCCTGATCGACGCCGGGGCCGACGTGCTGCTCTGCGAGACCGTCTTCGACACCCTCGTGCTGAAGGCGGCCCTGTTCGCGATCGACGAGGCCTTCGAGGCCCGCGGCTTCCGCCTGCCCCTGATGATCTCGGGGACCATCACGGACGCCTCCGGACGCACCCTCACCGGCCAGACCACCGCGGCCTTCTGGGACTCCGTCCGTCACGCCCAGCCGGTCAGCGTCGGGATGAACTGCGCGCTCGGCGGCGAGCAGATGCGTCCGCACATCGCCGAACTGGCGAGGAAGGCCGACATCCACGTCTCGTGCTATCCGAACGCCGGCCTGCCCAACCCGCTTTCCCCCACGGGCTTCCCCGAGGGGCCGGAGGACACCGCGGCCATCCTCGAGACCTTCGCGCGCGACGGACTGGTCAACATCCTCGGCGGCTGCTGCGGCACCACGCCAGCGCACATCGCAGCCATCCGGCGCCGGACCGAGAAGTTCCCGCCGCGCGTCCCCGGCGCCATCCAGCCCGCCCTCAGGCTCTCCGGCCTCGAGGCCCTCGACGTCGTGGGCGGCCCAGGCACCTTCGTGAACGTCGGCGAGCGCACCAATGTCGCCGGCTCAAGGATCTTCAAGGGGCACATCGAGAAGGGCGACTACCGCGCCGCCCTCCGCGTGGCCAAGCAGCAGATCGAGGCCGGCGCCGCGGTCATCGACATCAACTTCGACGCTGGGCTGCTGGACGGCGCCGCCGCGATGACGAAGTTCCTCAACATGGCGGCGACGGAGCCCGACATCGCCAGGGTGCCGTTCATGATTGACTCGTCGAACTTCGACATCGTCGAGGCGGGCCTGCGCTGCGTGCAGGGCAAGGCGGTCGTCAACTCGATCTCCCTCAAGGAGGGGCACGCAGAGTTCCTGCGCCGTGCGAGGCTGTGCCGCCGCTACGGCACCGCGATGGTCGTGATGGCCTTCGACGAGAACGGCCAGGCCGCGAGCTTCGCGGACAAGGTGCGCATCTGCGAGCGCGCCTACGGAATCCTGACCCGCGAGGCGGACGTCGACCCCCAGGACATCATCTTCGACCCGAATATCCTCACCATCGGGACGGGGATGAAGGAGCATGACCGCTACGCGCTCGACTACATCGAGGCGGTGGCGGAGATCAAGCGACGCTGCCCAGGCGCCCGCACCTCCGGCGGGCTCTCCAACGTGTCGTTCGCATTCGCGGGCAACAACAAGGTCCGCGAGGCCATCCACTCGGTCTTCCTCTACCACGCCATCAGGGCGGGGCTCGACATGGCCATCGTCAACGCGGGCATGCTCGAGGTCTACACCGAGATCGACCCCGAGCTGCGCGAACGGGTCGAGGACCTGGTGCTCTGCCGGCGTCCGGACGCCACCGAGCGGCTGCTCGAGATCGCCCCGCTTTACGCCGCGACCAAGACCGACACGGACGCCGGAAAGAAGGACGAGTGGCGGAAGCTGCCCGTCAAGGCCCGGCTCGAGCACGCGCTCGTCAAGGGCGTGGACGACCACGTGGTCGCCGACACCGAGGAGGCGCGCCTCGAGCTGGGACGTCCGCTGCTCGTGATCGAGGGACCGCTGATGGACGGCATGCGCGTCGTCGGCAGGCTCTTCGGCGAGGGCAAGATGTTCCTCCCCCAAGTGGTGAAGTCGGCCAAGGTCATGAAGGCCGCGGTCGCCCACCTCGAGCCCTTCATGGCGGCGGAGAAGGTCGGCGGCTCCTCGCAGGGCTCCTTCCTCATCGCCACCGTGAAAGGTGACGTCCACGACATCGGCAAGAACATCGTCGGCGTGGTGCTCGCGTGCAACAACTACGCGGTCACCGACCTCGGCGTGATGACGCCGACCGAGAAAATCGTCTCGGAGTCCCTGCGCCTGAAGCCGGACTTCATCGGCCTGTCCGGCCTGATCACGCCCTCGCTCGACGAGATGATCACGGTCGCCCAGGAACTGAAGCGCGCGGGCATCAGCACGCCCCTGCTCATCGGCGGCGCCACGACTTCCAAGGAGCACACGGCCATCCGGATCGCGGAGCACTACGACGGACCGATGGTGCACGTCAGCGACGCCTCGCTGGTGACCACCGTCTGCAGCGACCTGCTGAATCCCGACCACCGCGAGGGCTTCCTCACAGACCTGGTCACCGAGCAGAAGGAGATCCGCGAGGAATACGCGAAACGCGAGCCCGCGCCCGTCGTCCCGCTGGCCGAAGCGCGCAAGCGCCCGCTGGTCACCGCCGCGCCGGTCCAGCCCGCGCCGCGCAAGCCCGGCGTGACTCTCTTCGAGCGCATCGACCCGGCCGCGGTGGCGGAGATCATCGACTGGACGCCCTTCTTCGTGACGTGGCAGCTCAAGGGCACGTTCCCGACCATCTTCAATTCGGGCAAGTACGGCGAGGAGGCCAGGAAGGCCTTCGACGCGGGGCGCAGGGAGCTGGACGAGATCATCCGCGGCGACCGGGTGCGGCTCCGCGGCGTGGCCGGGCTCTGGCCGGCGCGTCGCACGCAGGACGACGTCGAGGTCTACGCCGACGCGGCGCAGGCCAGGAAGATCGGTCGCTTCCACTTCCTGCGCGACCAGGGCCCGGGGCCCAGGGTCACGACCTGCCGTTCGCTCGCCGACCTGGTGTCGGCCGAAAAGGGCGACCACATCGGCGCCTTCGCGGTGACCGCCGGCCAGGAGATCGAGGGTTACGCGGCTTCGTTCAAGGAAAGGGACCCCTACCGCCAGATCCTCATACAGGCGCTGGCTGACCGCCTCGCAGAGGGCTGCGCGGAGTGGCTGCACCGCGAGGTGCGCAAGGACCTCTGGGGCTACGCGTCGGACGAAAGCCTCACCGTCCAGGAGCTTATCAAGGAGAAGTATGTCGGAAGGCGTCCCGCCGCGGGCTATCCGGCCTGCCCGGAGCACACCGAGAAAGGTGAGATCTGGCGCCTGCTGGACGCCGACCGCATCGGCTGCACGCTCACCGAATCCTTCGCGATGAATCCGGCCGCGTCGGTGTCGGGCCTCTACTTCGGCAATCCGCAGTCGATCTACTTCGACGTCAACAACGTCGGCCGCGACCAGGTCGAGGATTACGCCGCGCGCAAGGGATGGACGATCGAAAAGGCCGAACGCTGGCTGCGGCCGGTGCTCGGCTACAAGACCTGAAGATGGACGCGAAGGAACGGGAGACGCTCGTCGCCGCGCTCGGACCGGAGGACGCCGCGGCGGTGGAGCGCTTCCTGGGCGCGGGCTGCGCGCTCTGCGCCCTCGTCGAGGCGGCCGACGAAGCCGGGAGCGACTGGCCCGAATGGGGCCGGGCCGCGGCGGTGCTGCAACGCTGGCTGGAGGAACGGCAGCGCATCGCGGACGTGACCCGCAAGCTCGGCTACCTGCATTGCACGCACGAGGCGCTCAAGCCCGTGCCGCCGACCCTGCGCCCCGCGCTTCCGCAGGCCGTGGCACGGATGCTCAAGGACCACGGTTTCACCGAGGAGTGAGCTGGCGCAGTCGCGCCATCAAAAGGCAGGGACGTGATTGCCGTCGCGTCCGTCCGCGGACGGACATGGCAACCCGACGAGGCGAGCCAAGGCCCGACGATGACCCGCCCGCGGACGCGAACGGCGGCGATGGCAATCGCCGCCCTACCTGGGATTTCCGGCCGCCTCGGCACGGGCCTTGGCGATCACGTCGGCGAGCTTCACCTCCGCCCCGCCCCGGCGCTTGCTCTCGTCGGCGGCCTCCATGAAGGCGTAGAGCTCGAGGGTCTCCTCGGGGCTGACGGGCGCCTTGCCGGTGCGGAACATCTTCACGATCGCCTCGAGCAGCACCTCATAGCCGTCGAACTTGCCGATGTCGGCCTCGCCCTTCTCTCCGACGGCCTTGCCGCCGTAGGGCCCGCCCTTGGCCTTGCGGTCGGCCTCGGCGTAGACGCCGACCCGGCCGTCGCCCCAGTCCCCGGTGACGCGGATGAAGCCTTCGGGGGTCTTGTCGCGCTTCAGCGAGACGCAGCCCGTGCCCATCACCGTGTAGAGGCTTTCACACCCATGCACGCCGTACCAGTACAGGTCGGGATGGTGCGGCTCGAGGCTGGCGGGGCTGGTCGTGTGCGCGCGCTTCACCTTGCCGACCGAACCCCGGGCGACCGCCTGCGTGCCGGCGGCGAAACGGAGGGAGGAGGAACAGAAGTAGGTGACGCCCGCCCGCTTCGCCGCTTCCTGGATACGGATGACGTCGGCGAGAGAGCCGGCGATCGGCTTGTCGATGAAGACCGGCTTGCCGGCCTTCAGCACCGGCAGCACCTGCTCCAGGTGCACCCGGCCGTCGTTCGACTCCAGCAGCACGAAGTCGACCTGCGCGCAGAGCTGCTCGATCGAGTCGACGATCTCCACGCCCATGCCCTTGAGCTTCTCGGTGTACTCCGGGACGCGCGACGTGCTTTCCGGGATGTCCTTGCTGCCCTGGGCGAAGGCGTGCGTCACGCGGAAGCCGGCGAACTTCGGCGCGTCGGCGGGATTTTTCGGACCCTTGTTGAAGACCGTCGTGAACGCCACGACGTGAGAGGTGTCGAGACCGATGATGCCGATTTTCTTCGCGGCCTCGTCGGCGGAGGCGGAGACGCAGGCGAGCAGCAGGGCCACCCATGCGGCGAGACGGGACGGGGTCGGGGCCATACCGGCATTAGACCCGCGGGAGCGTGCGTGGGCAAGCGCGCTCAGGCGCGGACGAGTCCGTTCACGAGCTCCCAGGCCTGCCGTGCGAGCAGCAGCCCGAGCACGGTCCACAGGATCCCCGTCGCCCGGTCCACCCCGCGCACCACGGCCGGCGTCCGCAGCCAGGGGCGAAGGCTGTCGGCCAGGACTGAGTAGAAGGACATCACCGTCGTCTCAGAGAGCATCGCCGCGCCGACCAGGGCGAGAGCCGGCCCCCAGGAGAACGCCTCGGTGGGCAGCCGAGCCGCCTGGATGATGGCCAGCAGCCAGGGGATGGTCTTCGGATTTGAGAAGTTCACCCACGCGCCGCGCAGGAAGAGACGGAGCCCCTCGCCCTCCAGCCCCTGCGCATCTGGAAGGGCGGAACGTGGCCGCAGCAGATGCCCGACGCCGGTGCGGAGAAACCAGACGGCGCCGAGCGTGGCGACCACCGCGCGGCCGGCGGGGAAGCTTCCGGTCATCCAGACCGAAGCCGAATAGGCGAGGCAGGCCTGCGGAATCTCTCCGGCCACCAGGCCCATCGTGTGCCAGAACGTGCGGCGCGCCCCGTGGAGCAGCGCGGTCTCCACCGTGGAGAGCACCGCGGGCCCCGGGGAGAGGCTGGCGACGAAGCAGGCCGTGATGAGCAGCCCAAAGTCCATCGGCGGTCAGCGCAGCGCCTTTTTCCAGCGGGCGATCTCGCGGGCGACGGCCTTCGGACCCGGCATACCCGCGTTCTCGCGCGCGGCGAAGCCGCGCTTCAGGCTGAAGACCTCGCGCCAGCCCTTCGTGAAGGCCCTGTCGATCGTCAGCGCGGCGGCGTCGGAGAGACGGTCGAGCGGCACGCCGGACTTCTCGGCGAGCGCCACGAGCCGGCCGACTGCATGGTGGGCGTGGCGGAAAGGCATGCCCTTGCGCACCAGCCAGTCCGCGAGGTCGGTGGCGAGGAGCGCGGGATCGGAGGCCGCGGCGAGGCAGCGGGCCTTGTTGAAAGTCGTGCCCGCGAGGGTGGCGTCGGCGACGGCGAGTGAGAGCAGCAGCTGGTCGGCCGCGTCAAAGAGCGGCGGCTTGTCGTCCTGCAGGTCACGGTTGTAGGTGAGCGGCAGGCCCTTGGTGAGCGACAGCAGGTGCGTAAGCGAGGCCTGGAAACGCGCCGCCTTGCCGCGGAGCAGCTCCATGGAGTCGGGATTGCGCTTCTGCGGCATCAGCGAGGAGCCGGTGGAGAAGGCGTCGGGCACGCGGGCGAAGCCGAACTCGGCGGAGGACCACAGCACCATGTCTTCGGCGAGGCGCGAGAGATGGACGCCGCAGAGGGCGGCGGCGAAGCAGAACTCGGTGGCCGCGTCACGGTCGGCGACGGCGTCCATGGAATTGCGCGTGACCTGCGGACGGCCCTTGGCGTCGACGAAGCCGAGCAGCTTCGCGGTGAGTTCACGGCGGATGGGCAACGTGGTGCCGGCGATGGCGCCGGAGCCGAGCGGGCACCGGTTGGCCGCGTCCTTGACCGCGGCGATCCGCGTGCGGTCGCGGCCGAACATCTCGGCGTAGGCGAGCAGGTGGTGGGCGGCGGAAACGGGCTGGGCGCGCTGCAGATGCGTGTAGCCGGGCAGGATGACGTCGGCGTTGGCCGCGGCGAGCTTCACCAGAGTCCTGAGCAGCGACACGAGCGCGGCGTCGGCCGCGTCGCACTGGTCCTTGATCCAGAGCCGCACGTCGGTGGCGACCTGGTCGTTGCGCGAGCGGGCGGTGTGCAGCTTGGCGGCGGCGGGCACGCGCTTGGTCAGCGCGCTCTCGACGTTCATATGCACGTCCTCCAGGTCGCGGCTCCAGACGAACTTGCCTGCGGCGATCTCCTTCGCGATGGCGTCGAGGCCCCGCAGGATCGCATCCCGCTCCTTCTTGGTCAGGATGCCGACGGCGGCCAGCATGATCGCGTGGGCCTTGGAGCCCCGGATGTCCTGCTCCCACAGCCGGCGGTCGAACGAGACGGACTCCCCGAAACGCAGCATCAGCTCGGCGGGACCGGCGCTGAACCGGCCCCCCCAGGTGGCCTGTGCCTTCTTCTTCGCGGGCATGGGTGAGGAATGCCCGCGCACGGGGGCGCAGGCAAGCGAGGAACGCTCAGCGGGCGGGCTGGACGGCGCGCACGGAGGACCCTTCGAGACGGATGACGATCTCGCCGGACTCGGCGACCCCGAGCCGTTCGCGCGCCTGGTCGCGCACGAACTCCGGATCGGTGGTGAAGCGGTTGATGTAGCGCTCGGTCTGCACGCGCGTGCGCTCGAGGGCGGCGTTGGCCTGCTCCTTCTGGGCTTCGGAGGCGCGGAGGGCGGCGAGCTGGTCGGATTCGTCGGAGTGCGTGGAGAACACGGCGGCGGTGACGACGCAGAGTCCAAGGATCAGTGACCAGAGAATGAACTTCTCCGTCTGCGTGGGCGGCTGGTGGGCGTTGCGATCCATCTCGACAGGCCGTTTGATAGGGAGAAAGCCCCTCCCTGCGAGAGGAAAACTTCAGCCGGCCGCCCGGACGAGGGAACCGCTGAACTCCATGAAGGCCCAGACCACTACGCCGGTGACGGACACGTAAAGCCAGACGGGGAAGACCCACCGGGTGAGGCGCTTATGTTCCTCAAGGCGTCCGGCCTTGGCCAACCAGACTGCGCGCAGGACGAAGGGGGTGACGACGATGGCTAGGATGACGTGCGGAATCAGGATCAGTAGGTACAGGCCCTTGAGGGAGGCCCAGGAGGATGCGGGGTCGGGCGCGTAGGTGACGTTGGTACGACCCAAGGCCACCCAGAGGTGGACCTTGGAGGCGAGGTAGACGGCCAGGAAGAGGGCCGAAGTCAGGACGGCCCACTTCATGGCCTTGCCGTGGCCTTCCCTGTCGCCCGCCTTGATGCGGAAGATGCCGACCAGAAGGAATACGGTGGCGAGGGCGTTGAGTCCGGCGACCGCCCGGGAGAGGATTTCTGTGGTGCTGGCCATGCATGAAGAAGACCTGAAGAAACGGTAAAGGCAAACTCGGGCCGCAACCGTAGGATCGGAGGCGGGGTTCCATCGGCATGCACCCGCTGATCCCGGCCCTCCTCCTTTCGGCCGCCTCGGGGCCCCCCATGATCCCGGCCGACCAGGAACCCCCGGCGGTCTCACGGGTGACCGTCACGGTCTCGGGCGACAAGCGGGTGATCGAGGCGAATGGCGTGCCTGACCACAAGGTCTCCCGCTTCCCCAACCGGGGCAACCCCCACGAGATCACGGAACAGCGCTACCGCTTCGAAGTGCCCCTGAAGCCCGTCCCCTCCTCCGGTTTCGCCCCGGCCCGCGGCCCGGGACCGGGCGCGCTCTGGGGGGTCGCGCTCAACGGGGTGGTGTTCGACCCGGGCACGGCGGAGATCTACGACGACGGCGACCGCTCGTCCCCCTGGCGCTACGAGGCCCTGCTCAGCAACACCGAGATGGGGACCACACCCCGGATCCGCACCGGCCTCGGACTCGACGCCAACCACGCGCACGTGCAGCCGAACGGCGCCTACCATTACCACGGGCTGCCGACGCTGCTCATCGAACGGCTCTCCGGCGGAGAGAAGAAGATGACGCACGTGGGCTGGGCCGCCGACGGCTACCCGGTCTACGCGGTGTACGCCCCGTCCAAGGCCGACGACGCGACCAGCCCGGTGCGCGCGATGAAGAGCAGCTACCGGCTGAAGAAGACGGCACGGCCCGGCGGGGCCGACGCGCCCTCCGGACAGCCCGACGGCTCCTTCGGCCTCGACTATGAATACGTGGTCGGCTCCGGAGACCTGGATGAGTTCGGCGGACGCACCGGACCGACGCCCGAATTCCCCAAGGGCACCTATTACTACGTGCTGACGGAAGACTGGCCGTTCATCCCCCGCGCGCACCGCGGCACCCCGGATCCTTCGTTCTCGAAGCGCATGGGTGAAGGGCCGGGAGGCAAGGCCGGCAAGAAGGGCGCGCCCAAGAAGAAGGGGCCGCCGCGCTGAGCGACGAAGAAGCAGGGCGGCCATCGCCATGGCCGCCTTTCGCCGGCGCGCGTCCGGTTAGCGGGGCAAGGTCACCGACCGCATCACGTCCCCGCCTCAGGCACCCTTCTTGCGGTCGAACTTCTTCGGCTCTTCGGCGGACTTGGGAGCCGCGGGCGCCGGAGCGGCGCCGGGCGCGCCGGGGATCGCGGGCTTGCTGAGCACGGCGCCCTCCACGGCCTTGAGCCGACGACGCACGTCTTCGGACAGCTGGGCGCGCTGAGCCTCGGTCGAGATGTCACCGTCGAACAGCACCGCGCCGGCGGCGTCCTTGACCGTCGCATGACGCTTGCCGTCCTTGTCCTCGACGGTGACCGATCCCGCCTCGTCGACGAGATGCGTGCTGGAGCTCGAAGTCAGGCCGGTGCCGATGCCGAAACTGAAGGAGCGCGAGGAGCGCGCGCTCACGCCGGGCCGGGCCTTGCCGGGCTCCTCGACGTCCTGCGCCGCCCCCTTGCGGGCGCGGGCTCCGGCCGCCGCGCCGGGCTGGGCGAAGAGGCCGCGCGCCTGAAGCTCCTCGAGCTGCTGCAAGATCTCCGGCGGGAAGTTGGCGGTGCCGGGACCGATGTTGATGACGAAGCCGGGGCCGACCTGGATCGTGCGCGCGCCGCCGGATTCCTTCTTTAGGGCATCGGCCGCGGTCGCGGACTTGTCGCGAGGACGGTCGGAAGCCTCCACGCCCGGGGGACGGACGGCGAGACGCACGGGCACGGTCATGGCGGAGCCGTTGCGCAGCACCGAGAACTTCACCGTGTCGCCCGGCCGACGCATCTGCACGAGCGAGCGGAACTGATCGAAATTCACGAGCAGCTGGTCGTCGAAACGCACCAGGACGTCGCCCGGCTGGAGCTGGTCGACGGCGGGACCCTCGGGGTCGACGACGCCCACGCGCAGGCCGACGCCTTCGGGCAGCTTGGCGCCGAGGGCGGCGCGCTCCTCGTCGGTGGGAGGCAGGGCGTTCAGTCCCGCGTAGGCGGCGGGGGCGGCGGGCTTCACGGCGGCGGGGGACTCGGAGGCCTTCGTGCCGGACGCGGACGCTTCGGCCGCATGGGCGGGCGCGAGCAGGCCCGCGAGCAGCAGCATGTGGAGGGGGATCGGGAGGGACATGGCGGTCTTCATAAGGTGAGCGTCGAGGATCGTCGGATCCGTTCAGTAGGTTTCGAGGGGAAGGAGAATCGTGCGCTCCTCGGGGCGGGAGCGGACCAGCCTGGAGCCGGATCCCGGAGTCTCCCAGTGCGTGGAGTGCTCGCGGCGCATGCGCACCGGACGGACATAGGTGCCGTCACGGAGCCGGACGGGCTCCAACATCTCAATGCTGGAGGGGGAGACCTGGGCGGACACCAGGCGATAGGGCGCGGCCGACTTGGCGGCTCCTCCGCCGAAGCCGCGGCCCGCTCCGGCCGCCGGCGCGGCCGTCACGTCGAGCGCGGGGGCGGACGCCATGAGGCCGGAGCGGCTTTCAGCGGCGCCGAAAGCCGCAGCCTCGGCGACGGGCTCAGCCTCCGGCAGCACGAGGAAGGCCAAGGCGAGGCACGCGGCCGCCGCGAGGCCGGAGAACCAGACGATCACGTTGGAACGCTCCTGCCGGGGAGCGTCGAGCGACTCCGCGACGGCGCGGACCGTCGCGTCCGAGGGCGGGCGGGGGCGCAGGGCGGCCAGCGCGAGTTCGATGTCTTCGTCCTGTTCAGGCATGGGTGCGGGCGGTGATGAGTCTGCGAAGGGCCTCCATGGCATAGCGCCACCGGGAGGCCGCGGTGTTTGGTGAAATCGAGAGCTGTTCGCCGATCTGGTCGAAAGTCAGTCCGCCCCAGGTCTTGAGCACGACCACCTCGCGCTGCTCCTCCGGGAGCGCGCCGAGCGAATCGGCCAGGGCCCGGAGCCGAGGGTCGGCCTCCGGCTCGAACCAGCCGACGGTGTCCGTGTCGGCGGCCACGGCCTTCTCACGGACCGTGCGGCGGTCGGAGCTGCGGATCAGGTCGAGGGCGGCGCGACGGATGGAGGTGACCACGAGGGCGTTCGGATCGCCGGGAAGGTGACGCTGGTGCTTCCAGAACCGGATGAACGCCTCCTGCACGACGTCGTCCGCGTCCGCGTCCGAGCGGGTCCAGTTGCGCGCGATCAGACGGAGCCTGGGGCCGTGTTCGGCGAACCAGGCCCGCCAGTCACCGGAGACTCGGGCGTCGGGCATGTCTGACATATCAGCGGCGCGTTGGGTCGGATTTGTCTCCGTAATGACATTTTCAGCGGCCATCGCCAGATGGTCAAAGCAGTTGCGGAGTGCCGGAGTGCCTTTATGAGTCGACAGGTGCCCGGATCAGCCCCCAGCGCCCCTCCCAAGGGACTCCTCCCCACCCTCGTCCGGTGGATCGACGCCGACCACCTCCCGGAGGGGGCCGAGGCCATGCTGGCCGCCCCCAAGGAGGTGGACTGGGCCCGCTGCATCCCCTTCATCCTCCTGCATCTGGCCTGCTTCGCGGTGATCTGGACCGGGGCCTCGCCCGTGGCCGTCTGGACCGCGGTGGCCCTCTACTTCGTGCGGATGTTCGCCATCACCGGCTTCCTGCACCGCTACTTCTCCCACCGGACCTTCGCCACCTCCCGGGCCTTCCAGTTCGTCATGGCCCTGTGGACCGCCACCGCCGTCCAGCGCGGCGCCCTCTGGTGGGCGTCCACCCACCGCCACCACCACCGCCACTCCGACGACCCGGAGGACAAGCATTCGCCCGTGGTGGACGGCTTCTGGTGGTCGCACGTGGGCTGGATCACCGCCAAGCGGAACTTCCCCACCGACTACGCGCGCGTGCCGGACCTGGCGAAATATCCCGAGCTCGTGTTCCTGAACCGCTTCGACGTGTTCGTGCCGGTGGTCTTCTTCGCCGCGCTCTTCGGGGCGGGCGCCTGGCTGGAGTCCGCCGGCGTGGCGACGACGGGGGCGCAGATGCTCGTCTGGGGCGTGATCTCCACCGTCGTGCTCTTCCACGGCACGGCCTGCATCAACTCCCTCGCCCACGTGTTAGGGCGGCGGCGCTTCCTCCACACCGGGGACGATTCCCGCAACTCCCTGCTGCTCTCGCTGATCACGCTCGGCGAGGGCTGGCACAACAACCACCACCGCTATCAGGCCACGGTGCGCCAGGGATTCTTCTGGTGGGAGTTCGACCCCACCTGGTATCTCCTCAAGGCCCTCTCCTGGACCGGCCTCATCTGGGGCCTCAAGCCGGTGCCCGCCTCGGTCTACGCCGAGGCCGCGGGCGAAGACGGCGACGTCGCGGCGGAGGAGGCGGAACCGAGTGCCTGAACGGGTGGCGATCGTCGGCTCGGGCGTCTCGGGCCTGGGCTGCCTGCGCTTCCTGCGGGGACGCGCGCAGGTGACCCTCTTCGACTCCGACCGCCGGCCGGGCGGCCACGCCCACACGGTCGAGGTCGACGAGCCGGGCACGGGACGGAAGCTCCCGATGGACGTGGGCTTCATGGTCTTCAACGAGGCGACCTACCCGCACCTCTGCCGTCTGTTCAAGGAGCTCGGCGTGAAGCCCAAGCCGACCTCGATGTCTTTCGCCGTGCGGCACGACCCTTCCGGCACCGAGTGGTGCGGTTCGTCGCTGCGGCACCTCTTCGCACAGAAACGGAACCTGCTGCGGCCGCGCTTCTGGCGCTTCCTGATGCAGGTCGCGAAGTTCAACCGCCTCGCCGCCGAGGGCTGGAAGACGCCCGAGGCCGAACGCACCCCGCTCGGCGAGTGGTGCGCCGCGCGCGGACTCGGCCGCGACTTCCTCGACCTCTACCTGATACCGATGAGCTCGGCGGTGTGGTCGACGCCGCCGGAGAAGATGCTCGGCTTCCCCGCGGCGGCGCTGCTGCGCTTCTTCCATAACCACGGTTTCCTCGGACTGAACACGCAGCACCCCTGGCTCACGCTGGAGGGCGGCAGCCGCACGTATGTCGACGCGCTGCTCGCCGCCTGTCCCGCCGACGTGCGGACGGGCTGCGCGGTCACCGCGGTGCGACGGACGGCGGACGGCGTGACGGTCACGCATGCCGGCGGCGA
Organism: Verrucomicrobiota bacterium; assembly: GCA_046080425.1. Classification (GTDB taxonomy): domain Bacteria; phylum Verrucomicrobiota; class Verrucomicrobiia; order Opitutales; family UBA953; genus UBA953. Next base: position 4,170 of record JBJTTY010000111.1, on the reverse strand, counting down.
GGAGCGCTTCGGCCGCGTGATCCTGGCCACGCACGCCGATGAAACGCTGGGTCTGCTCGTCGACGCGGACGCGGAGGAACGGCGCATCCTCGGCGCCTTCCCCTACAACCGCAACGTGGCCGTGGTGCACACGGACATGTCGCCGCTGCCGCGCACGCCGTCGGCGCGGGCCTCCTGGAACTACCGCACCTGGCGGGAGGACGGCCGCCCGGTGACCTCGACCCACTACTGGATGAACTCCCTGCAGGGCCTGACCGACCGCGGCGACTTCATCGTCACCATCAACCGGCCCGAGCAGGTCGCGCCGGAGAAGGTCATCCGCACCATCCCCTGCGAGCACCCGCTCTTCACCGTCGAGGGCATCGCCGCCCAAGCGGAGGTACGGGGGCTCAACGAGAGGCCCGGGGCCCGCACGCACTTCGTCGGCGCCTGGCAGAGGCACGGCTTCCACGAGGACGGACTCTGGTCGGCCCACCGGCTGTGCTCGTTCCTCCTCGGCCGCGACGCCTGGGAGGCCTGATCAGCCGAAGCGGACCGCGGAGGGCAGGCGCTCTAAGCCCTCGGCCTGGAAGAGCTCCTCGGGACGCATGCCGGCGAGCCCGGCGACGAACCGGTCCGGCACGCGCTCGATCCGGATGTTGTGGAACATCACGGAGTCGTTGAGGAAGTTGCGGGCGAGGGCGATGCGCTGCTCGGTCTCGACCAGCCCCCGGCTCAGCGCGGCGAAGGACTCCACGGCGGCGAGGTCGGGGTAGGCCTCCTGCAGCGCCAGGATCGAGGGTGCGACGGCGCTCACCCCGCCGGAGCCCGACTGCGCGCGCAGGGCCGCGACGGCCTCCTGCACCGCGCGCTCATGGGCGCGGTAGCCGCCCAGGCAGGCCGCGAGCGCCGGGATGAGGTCGGCGCGGCGCTTCAGCTGGACGTCGACGAGCGAGCGGGCCCGCGTCACGCGGTTGCGCACGCCCACCAGGCTGTTGAAGACCATCCAGACCCAGCCGACGAAGAAGAGGAGTCCGTAGATCGCGAGGCCCGCGATGGCCGAGACGGGCACGTCGCCGCGCAGGCCGTCCACGCCCATGAGGAGGAAGGCCGAGGCCGAGGCGGCGAAGGCGCCGGCGAGCGTCCACAGGACGAAGGCGGTCGCGTTGCCTGAGCTCAGGCGCTCCTCGCCGTGCGGCGTGATGATGAACATCTCCTGCTCCGGGTGCCGGGCGATCTGGGCCGCGACGACGTCGGTGCGTTCGCTGGCGCGCCCGCGCACGAAGAGCCGCGTGCCCAGGGGCATCCCGCGCTCGATGAAGAGCCGCGTGCCGGTCGAGCCCTCCACCGCGCCGCGGGGGCCCTTGCCGTAGTAGAGCGGATCGTCGCGCTCCACGGACTGGCTGAACATCTCGACGTATTCATACTGCGCCCCCTCGGGGTTGACCCAGACGTAGCCGGTCTCGTCGCGGAGGTAGAAGCCGGACTCCTTCTCGCCCTCGTCCACCGTGTCCCAGCCCGTGCGGCGGACCTGCCGCGTGCGCGTGCGGCCCTTGTCGTCGGTGTAGGTCTCCGTGACCATGCGGCTCCAGTGCTCCGCAACGGACCAGCGGTAGGCCACGCAGGGACGCTCGCTGACGTAGGCGATGAGCGGCTTCTCCAGCACGCAGACGCCGTCGAGCTCGACCTCGCCGATGAAGACGCTGAGCGCCTTCGAGACCGGGGTGTCGTCGAGCAGACGGCGGCGACGGCCCGCGCGCATCGCCAGCCAGAGGCACAGGGGGGAGAAGAACGCCAGGAACACGGCGACCTCGGGATTCACGGCTCTGGCGATCAGGAGCGGGGGCACTGTCACCTTGATGCCACGACGGGCCCACGACGCAAGCGGGGCGTAATGCGGCGAGGGGGCTTGCGCCCGGCCGGGAACCCCCCAACCCTCCGTCTCCGATGGTGCGGCTCTATGATGCGACCGTGATGCACGCGCGGCTCCGGCCGAAGCGCCACCACTTCTCGCACGCGGCCTTCGCCTTCGGCATCCGCTTGGAGGCGCTGGAGAATCCCGGCCGAGGGCTCTGGCTGCTGGGCCGCCGCTGGTCCCCCTACGATTTCCGGGACGAGGACTTCCTGCCGCCCGGCGAGGTCTTCGGCCCCGAGGGCGCCCCGCAGGACTTCGGCCGCCCCGGGGACCGCCTCGAGGCGCGCGTACGGGCCTTCTGCGCGTCCCAGGGGCACGCCCTGCCGGAGCGGGCCGCGATCCACCTCATCGCGATGCCGCGCGCCTTCGGCCGGTCCTACAACCCCGTGGTCTTCTTCGTTGTCACCGTCGACGGTCGGCTCGACTGCGGGATCGCCGAGGTGCACAACACCTTCGGGGAGCGGAAGGCCTGGTTCCTCGGGCCGGACTGCCGGCGCGAGGAGCACGACGGCGACCCCTACCTGCAGCTGCGCGCGCCCAAGCGCTTCTACGTCTCGCCCTTCTCGGGCCTCGACACCGAGTTCGAGTTCAGCGTGCGTGAGCCCGCGGGCACGCTCTCGGTCACGGTCGACCACTATGAGGGCGGCGAGAAGACCCTGGTCAGCTCCTGGAGCGGCCGGCAGGTGCCGCTCACCGACCTCCGCCTGCTCTGGCTCACGCTCAAGTCGCCCCTCCTCGTGCTCAAGGTGACCGTGCTCATCCACCTCCACGCCGCCTGGCTGTGGCTGGCCCGCCGCCTGCCCTTCCGGCGCAAGCGGGATGACGTCGACCTGCAGCGCGGACTCCGCCAACCTTCGCCCGAGATCGCCGGCCGACCATGACCGCCCCCCGCCCCTCCCTTTTCCGTCGCCTCGTGCTGCGGGAGTTCGCCCGCCTCCGGAGCGGACGGCTCGACCTCGTCACGCCCGAGGGCGGGACCCTGCGCTTCGGCGACCCCGCCGTCGCGGCCGGCGCGCGCATCACGGTGAAGGACGAAGCCTTCTTCCGCCGCATCGTGCTCTCGGCGGACATCGGCCTGACGGAATCCTACATGGACGGCGAGTGGTACTCGCCCGACCTCGCCGCGGTCATCGCGTTCTTCATCGACAACCTCGACCACGCCGCGGGCCTTTCCGGCTCCGCCCGGCGTAACGCCGCGCTGGGCGTCCTGCGCGTGGCCGACCGCATCGGCCACCTCCTGCGTCCGAACTCGCGCAAGGTCGTGCGGCGCAACATCGCCGAGCACTACGACCTCTCGAACGACTTCTTCCGGCTCTTCCTCGACCCGTCGATGATGTACTCCTCCGCGCGCTGGGAGGGCGCGACGACGCTCGAGCAGGCGCAGGCGAACAAGAACGAGGCGCTGTGCCGTCACCTCCGCCTGCGGCCCGAGGACCACGTGATCGAGATCGGCACCGGCTGGGGCGGCTGGGCCCTGCACGCCGTGCGCCATCACGGCTGCCGCGTGACCACCCTGACCATCTCCAAGGCGCAGCACGACCTCGCCGTCGAGCGCGTGAAGGCCGCCGGCCTGGCGGACCGCATCGAGGTGCGCCTCGAGGATTTCCGCGACCACCGCGGGCAGTATGACAAGTGCGTGTCCATCGAGATGATGGAGGCCCTCGGCCACCGCTACCTCCCGGCCTTCTGCGAATCCGTCGGGCGCCTGCTGAAGAAGGACGGCGTCGCCGCCTTCCAGTACATCACCTGCCCCGACGCCCGCTACGAGCAGTTCCGGAGCGGCGTGGACTTCATCCAGAAGCACATCTTCCCTGGCTCCCTCCTCCTCTCGATCAACCGCGTCGGTGAGCTCATGACCCGCCGCGCCGGCTTCCAGCTGCACCGCCTCGAGGAGTTCGGGCCCGACTACGCGCGCACCCTCGACGCCTGGTGCCGCGCCTTCGAGGCCAATCTGGAAAAAGTCCGCGCCATGGGCTTCGACGAACGCTTCATCCGCAAGTGGCGCCTGTACTTCCGCTACTGCGAGGCCGCCTTCGAACGCCGCAACATCGGCGTCGTGCAGGCCGTGTACGTGCGGCCCAACTGCTCAGCCAAGGGCCTTTGAAGGAGACGGGCCGGCCTCCAGGCGGCTTCCATGCAGTCCTCGCCGGGGCCGGCCGGTCGATTTGCCTTTCCCCGCAACTCCGCCACCCTGAGCCCATGAACCTGCGCCGCTCCGTCGCCCTCTACTTCGTCCTCGTGCTCGCCGCCATGACCTGGGTGTCCTGGTACGCCAC